>NZ_JBHEMO010000079.1:0-32797 GCF_046262535.1 Jatrophihabitans sp.
CACGCCACCACCACGCCTTCGACGCTTACGCCCGGACCGCGGCCGAGCACGCCCACCCCGACTACCTGGTCGCACGAGAGGCGGCGCAGCAGGCGAGCCAGGCCAAGAGCGCGGCCTGGCACGAACTGCGCCAGACCGAACAGCACTACTCGATGGCGCTGCAGCACTACGGCACCCTCGGGCGAGTCGACGAACCGGAAGCTCGCCTCGCACAGGTCGAACAAGCCATCACCATCGACGCGGCCGAACTGGCGAGGGCGCGCAGCCAGATCGCCGCGCTGCGCGCCGAACCCACCCTCCGTGCCCAACCAGCCGACCTCGTCGAGGTTGCCCGCACTGCGTGGCGCGTCGACCGCGAACAGCGCGCCTCGTGGCAGGCCGCCCGCGCGCTCACGGAGTACGCAAACAGGCGTGAAGTCGCGCCACGTAGTCCTGGGGTAGGCACTGTGCCAGAAATTTTTCATGACCAGCCCGGCCACGGCATCAGCCGCTGACCCGTGCCCTGACGCCCTGCCGGATTTTTCAAACACCGCCGGACAACGCAGCCAACGACAGCCAACGACACTGCGGCCCAAGACTTCACCCTCAGGCGCCTGCTGCTGTCGTGTTTCCCGCCCGCCGACGCACTTACTGCAGGTGCAGGGGCATCGCGACCAACCATCTTCGACAGCGGTCGTGGCATACCCCCGCGCTACAACCAGACCCGAACCTAATTGAGAGGAGCAGAGCACGACCAACTCGGGCCGGGATGAAGAACTTCGATCAAACGTGTCCGCCGGCACCGACCACGCCACCTTCAGTGACGACCATCATCGACGAGAGGAACTGATCATGAACACCACCGACGGCAACCGCGACGACGACATCGACGACCTACTCACCCTGCACGAAGTCGCCGAACTGCTCCGCGTCCCCGACGCCACCCTGCGCTACTGGCGCCACCAACACACCGGACCCGACAGCTACAAGATCGGCCGCCACGTCCGCTACCCCCGCAGCGAAGTCCAGCGCTGGCTACGCAACCAGCGCAGCAACCGCAGCAGCGATGTCGCGTGAGCCGTCGCATGACTTTCGTCCGATGTCTCTCATTCGACGTAGCCTGATCACCCGGAGGCGATCAGATGTCTAGTGTTGCGAAGCGCAACGACGGCCGGTGGCGGGCCCGTTATCGTGACGGCGCAGGCAAGGAGCACGCTCGACATTTCGAGCGAAAAATCGACGCGCAGCGCTGGCTCGACGGAGTCACCGCCGCCAAAGTGCGTGGTGACTACGTCGACCCCAGGACAGCTCGCACCACCGTCGACGAATGGTGCCAAACCTGGCTCGCCGGTTACGGATCACGACGCGGCTCGACCGTGCGCCAGGCTGAGGTGCACGTCAAGATCATCCTAGCCAAATTCGGCGCGACACCCCTGTCTGCAGTCAGACCGTCCGACGTCCGCTCATGGACTGGGGAACTAAAGGCAGCCGGACGGGCCACCTCCTACGTGTACGCACTCCATGCGCGGCTGTCACAGATCTTCAACGACGCCGTCCATGACGGCATCATCGCTCGCAATCCATGCTCGCGCCGAACCTCACCCCGCACCGGTTCACAACGGCCATATGTGGCGTCGACCGATCAGGTCTGGCAATTGCACGACGCTTTCGCGGTCGGTCTGCAACCGGCAGTGCTTCTCGGCGCGTTTGTTGGCTTGCGGTTGGCCGAGGCCGCCGCGCTGCGCCCCGACGACGTCGACTTCATGCGCGGAGTCGTGTCGCCTGCCATCCAATGGCCGGCGGATCCGCTGAAGTCGGAGATGAGTCGGACGTCGATCCCCATCCCGAACGATCTCGCTCTACTGCTCTCTGCCGCCGTTGCTCGGGGGCGGGGCGCCGCACTAGTCACCGACGACATCGGTCGTCCGGCCGGCCCGTGGGCCATTCAGCGCGCACTGCGCCGTGCCCGGCTCCAGGTCCCCGATCTGCCGCCGGAATTCCGTTTCCACGACCTGCGCCACTACTTCGCCAGCCTGCTCATCGCCGACGGCCTGGACGTCAAGGTCGTCCAGGCTCGACTCCGGCACGCCAGTGCGAAGACGACCCTCGACGTGTACGGCCATCTGTGGCCGGATAAGGACGAGGCATCACGCGCGGCGGTGTCCGCCGCGATCGCGTCGCGCCCGAGGCCAGCTACCGGCACGAGCGCTCGATGACCACAGCGGAGCCGTCCGTGCGGACCTCCGCGGAATCTTGCGGACTATTTGCGGACCGAACCAGGCGTGTCCAGCCCGTAAACACGCTGGAGGCCCCGGAGTCCGGGGCCTCCAGCGTCAGTTCAAGTCATACGTCGTAGTAGAGCTCGAACTCGTGCGGGTGCGGCCGCAGCCGGATCGGGTCGATCTCGTTCGCGCGCTTGTAGCTGATCCACGCGTCGATGAGATCCTCGGTGAACACGTTCCCTTCGGTGAGGAACTCGTGGTCGGCCTCGAGGGCGTTGAGCACCTCGTTGAGCGATCCGGGCACCTGGGCGATGGCGGCGGCCTCGTCCGGCGGCAGCTCGTACAGGTCCTTGTCCACGGGTGCCGGCGGCTCGATCTTGTTGCGGATGCCGTCCACGCCGGCCATGAGCATGGCGGAGAACGCGAGGTACGGGTTCGCCGACGGGTCGGGGATGCGGAACTCGATGCGCTTGGCCTTCGGGTTCGTGCCGGTGATGGGCACCCGGATGCAGGCCGAGCGGTTGCCCGAGCTGTAGACCAGGTTGACCGGCGCCTCGAATCCGGGGACGAGCCGGTGGAAGGAATTCACGGTCGGGTTGGTGAAGGCGAGCAGCGCCGGCGCGTGGTGCAGCAGGCCGCCGATGTAGTAGCGGGCCGTGTCAGAGAGGCCGGCGTAGCCGAGCTCGTCGTAGAACAGCGGGGAGCCGTCCTTCCACAGCGACTGGTGGCAGTGCATTCCCGAGCCGTTGTCGCCGAACAGCGGCTTGGGCATGAACGTCGCGGTCTTGCCGTTCGCCCACGCCACGTTCTTGATGATGTACTTGAACTTCAGGACGTCGTCGCCGGCCTTGGTCAGCGTGTCGAACTTGTAGTTGATCTCGGCCTGACCGGCCGTGCCGACCTCGTGGTGCGCCCGCTCGATCTGGATGCCCGACGCGATGAGCGCGCTGCTCATCTGGTCACGCAGGTCGGCGTAGTGGTCGACCGGGGGGACCGGGAAGTAGCCGCCCTTGTACCGGGTCTTGTAACCGCGGTTGCCACCCTCTTCGACGCGGCCGGTGTTCCAGGCGCCCTCGATCGAATCGATGTGATAAAAACCGGCGTTCTGTGACGTCTGGAAGCGCACGTCGTCGAAGACGTAGAACTCCGCCTCGGGGCCGAAGTACACGGTGTCGGCGATGCCGGTCGTGCGCAGCCACTCCTCGGCCTTGGTGGCGACCTGGCGGGGGTCGCGCTCGTACGGCTCGCCCGTCCGCGGCTCGACGATGGAGAAGTTGACGTTCAGGGTCTTCGCCGCGCGGAACGGGTCGACGTAGGCCGTCTCGACGTCCGGGATCAGCTTCATGTCGGACTTGTGGATCGCAGCGAACCCGCGGATCGACGAGCCGTCGAACATGACGCCCTCGGTGAAGAAGTCCTCCGGCAGCGTTGCGGCGGGCACGTTGAAGTGCTGCTGCTGGCCGGGGAGGTCCGTGAACCGGACGTCGACGAACTCGACGCCCTCCTTCTTGATGAAGCTCAGGACCTCGTCGGAGCTAGTGAACATCCGTCCTCCGTTGAACAGTGTGTGAGCCGCGAATTTATGTCTGCGCGGTTGCTGGCGGGTATCCCGAATGTTTCCGGAATGTTTCGCGCTCGCGGTCAGCCTGGCACATCGGTCAGGCCCGGACCACGGCGGTGTCGGTCAGCCGATCGTGCAAACCCCGCCCGTCGCGGTCGAAGATGACGGCGGGTACGAGCAGGCAGAGCAGCGCCGTGCGGCCGATCGTTCGCGGGGGGTCGACGGCGACCGACCGGCTGACCCGGACCAGTCGCAGGCCGGTGAGGTACATGCCGATCGTCCTGCCGGCGACGAGGGTGCCGACGACGTAGTCGACCGCGAACGGGATGAGGCTCCAGCTGCCCGGCAGTCGGTCGGCCAGCGTCCCACCGTGGCGGTGGACGAACAGGGCGGCGACGAGGCCCGACGCGAACGCGTCGACCAGGAACGCCAGCAGCCGAGCGCCGGTGGGGGCGAGCGAACCGCGGCCGTCCTGGGGCAGGCCGAGCTTCTCGCCGCGGAAGGTCTGCGGGGCGGTCATCACCCGGTCAGCTACGGCGGCGCACGGACCGCTGCACGTTGCGCATCTTCGCGCCCGGAGGCATCGGACCCTTCGGCAGGCCGACGGCCCGGGTGCCGCCGAGCGCGGCGAGGCGCTTCTCGAGCGTCCCGACCTCGTCCTTCGACAGGTTCGCGGGCAGCTTCAGCAGGTAACGGTTGAGCCGGGAGAGGCGGACGTCGCCCTCGCCGGTGCCGATGGTGATGTCGTAGATCGGGGTCTCGCCGACCACACGGGCCGTGCGCTTCTTCTCCTGTGCAAGCAGGCCACGCACGCGGTGCGGCGCGCCCTCGCCGACCAGGACGACGCCGGGCCGGCCGACGAGCCGGTGGACCGCGTCGAGCTGGGTCGTCCCGGCCACCGCCTCGGTCAGCCGCCAGTCGCCGCGCAGCTGCTGCTTGAGCATCCAGCCCGCCGCGCCGGCCTGGCCCTCGGCCTGGGCGAACATCGATCTCTGGGCGCGTCTGGAGAAGACGAACATCGCCACGACGAGACCGACGACGAGGGCAAGCGGGATCGGCAGGTACACGGAGCCGGTGATGAGGAAGACGATGACGAAGACCGCCGCAGCGGCCAGCACGGTCGCGATGACCATGACGGGCAGGAATTTCGGGTCCTGCTCGCGGGTGATCTTGAACGCCTGGCGGATGTTGCGGAACGACTCCCGCCGCTGGGCCCGCTTTGCGGCGCGGGCCAGCTTCTTGTCCGCCCGCGACAGTTTGGGTTTCGCGCCCTTGGCCGGCCCAGTCTTCGCCACTAGTAGTTTCCCTCGCTCGTGCGCGAGCACTTCTCGACTGCTCGCTCGTGGCCTGCCCACTCGCACCAAGAATAGATGGCCCCGCCCGGGCCTCCGGCCCCTCGGGGGCCACTGGGCCGGGGGCGGCGTCGCGGATTAGGCAGTCCGCCAGACTTTATGCATACTTCACGGGACCAACTTCATCGTCTCGTCGTCCGGGGCACCGACTCCGGAGGTTTCGGCGTGATCAAGCGGAGCATTCTCGCCATCGCCACACTGGTTCTGGCGACGGCCGCGCCCCTCACGGTCGCGGGGGCGTCGACGGCTCCGCCGAGGGGCAACCTCTGGGCGGCCAGTCAGAACACCTTCGAACACCGCATCCACGTGACCGGGTGGGCAGAGGACCCCGCCAGTCCGGCGGCAGCTGTGCGAGTCACGTTCTGGGTGGACGGCCGCTACCTCGGCAGCACCTCGGCGAACCGGCCTTCGTCCTACCTCAACACCGCCTACAAATTCCCCGGTGACCACCTCTTCGACGCAACGTTCACGTGGGCGCCGACCGCAGGCAAGGTGACGGCGCGGACGCGTGGGGTTGTGACCACGGCACCCTCGGTGATACTGCGAACCATCGCGGCGACGCATTTCTATCCGGGGCCAAGCGCCCGGATCATCAGCGTGGCCAAGCGCTACGTCGGATATCCCTACGTCGAGGGCGGGGCGTCGCCCAGCGGCTTCGACTGCTCGGGCTACACCCAGTACGTCTACTACCACGCGCAGGTGCATTGGCTGCCGCACAACGCGGAACAACAGCGGCACGCGACGGGCATGCGACGCATCGCCCGCAGCGACGCGCGTCCCGGCGATCTGGTCTTCTACCTGAGCGGCGGGTACGCCCACCACGTCGCCGTCTATGCCGGTGGAGGTACGCAGTACGCGGCCGCGACCGTGCGCGACGGCGTTCGCTACCAAGCGGTGTGGTCGAGTTACGTGGAGTACCGGACCGATTGGCACTGACTCAGGAGCGGGCTGCGATCGCCTGCTGGTAGAGGCGCCCGGCCCGGTAGGACGAGCGGACCAGTGGCCCGCTCATGACGCCGGCGAACCCGATCTCCTCAGCCTCTTCCCGCAGCTCGACGAACTCGTCGGGCTTGACCCAGCGCTCGACCGGGTGGTGCTTGGGCGACGGACGCAGGTACTGGGTGATGGTGATCAGCTCGCACCCCGCGTCGTGGAGGTCCTGCAGCGCCTGGCTGATCTCGGCCCGCTCCTCGCCCATGCCGAGGATGAGGTTCGACTTGGTGACGAGACCGTCAGCCCGGGCCGCACGGATGACGTCCAGTGAGCGTTCGTAGCGAAAGCCCGGGCGGATGCGCTTGAAGATCCGCGGCACCGTCTCGATGTTGTGGGCGAACACCTCGGGGCGGCTGCCGAACACCTTGGCCAGTAACTCGGGCACCGCGTTGAAGTCGGGCGCGAGCAGTTCGACGCCGGTGCCCGGATTGACCGCGTGGATCTGGCGGACGGTCTCGGCGTACAGCCACGCGCCGCCGTCGGCGAGATCGTCGCGGGCGACCCCGGTGATCGTGGCGTAGCGCAGGCCCATCGCCTGGACGCTCTCGGCGACCCGGCGTGGTTCGTCGCGATCGAGGGGGAGCGGGCGCCCGGTGTCGATCTGGCAGAAGTCGCACCGGCGCGTGCACTGGTCACCGCCGATGAGGAAGGTGGCCTCGCGGTCCTCCCAGCACTCGTAGATGTTGGGGCAACCGGCCTCTTGGCACACCGTGTGCAAGCCCTCGCGCTGCACCAGCGCCTTGAGCTCGGTGTACTCCGGGCCCATCTTGGCGCGGGTCTTGATCCACTCGGGTTTGCGCTCGATCGGCGTCTCGGTGTTGCGCTGTTCGATGCGGAGGAGCCGACGCCCTTCCGGGGCACTCGGGCGGACGGTGGTCACGTCATCGAGCGTACGCCGCAGCGGCCGGTGGCCTTCACACCGTGGACAGCAGCGCGCGGGCGGCGATGAAGCACAGCAAGAGGGCCGCCAGACCGGCCGCGCCCATGGTTATGAGCCGCCGCGGTGGCTGGTCGTTCGACATGATCGTCACGGTCGTGACGACGACGATGACGGCGATCACCACCAGGATGCCGACCACGGAGCCGGACGTCCGGCACGCTAAGCCGTGGTCGGACGCGCCGCAGCCATAGCGAGCGGCGGCGGAGAGCAGTCCGAAGAAGCCGGCTGCCAGCCCGCCGAGCCACACCACTACGACCGTCGAAAGACGGACCGCACGAGCGCGTCGGTCGACCGCCCTGGCGTGTCTGGGCAACGTCGGCTACGCAGCGGCCACGGGATCGGCGAGCAGCTCCGGCAAGTGGTGCTCGACCAGCGGCAGCACCTCGGCGACCGGCACGTCGCGACCGAGCTCGCGGCTGAGCGAAGTGACGCCGGCATCGCGGATCCCGCATGGCACTATGCGGTCGTACCAGGTCAGGTCGGGATCGCAGTTCAGCGCGAACCCGTGCAGGGTGACCCCCTGCGCCACGCGGATGCCGATCGCGGCGAGCTTGCGGTCGGGACCGGCGGTGTCGGCGGGCAGCCACACGCCGCTGCGGCCCGCGACCTGCTGGCCGGCGACACCGAGCTCGGTGCACACGGCGATCAGCATGCGTTCCATCCGGCGGACGTAGGCGACCACATCGATCGGGTCGGCCAGACGCACGATCGGGTACCCGACGAGTTGGCCCGGGCCGTGCCAGGTGATCTTCCCGCCGCGGTCGACATCGACGACCGGCGTGCCGTCGATGGGTCGCTCGGCCGGCTCGGTGCGCTTTCCGGCCGTGTAGACGGCTGGATGCTCGAGCAACAGAACGGTGTCCGGGGCAGCCCCGGCCACCACGGCGGAGTGGATCTCGCGCTGCTGCGCCCAGGCCTGCTCGTACCGGACGCGTCCCGCCCGAACCATCCGCAATTCGTTCACGTCTCAACCGTACCGACGAACCGCGATTCGCTCATGACGAAAGTCAGGGGTGAATAGGGGTGAAACCCCATCGAGGTTGACGCCGGTTCTCGCTAGCGTGCTGAGGACTACTCAGGAGGAAGCAATGACCTTGATCGACGAGGCTCCGGACCGGACCGCCTCTCCGTCTCGCCGACCGCGGATCGTCTGGGTTTTCACCGCCCTGGCGATCCTGTTCTTCCTCGTCGGCGCGGCCGGTGGCTCTTACCAGGGCAAGCTGGCCGACGTCCAGAAGAACGACAACTCGTCCTTCCTGCCCGGCTCGGCCGACTCGACCAAGGTGGCCAAGGCTCAAGAGAAGTTCACCACCGTCCAATCCATCCCCGGCTTCGTCGTCTACCAGCGCAAGGGCGGATTGACCGACGGCGACAAGGCGAAGATCGCCGCTGACGTCGCTTCGTTCAGGACCATCAAGGGCGTGGCCGCCGATGAGGTCGCCGCGCCCCAGTTCAGCGGCGACGCCGCCTCGGTCGCCGTGCCGCTCGTCGGCAAGACGAACGGGAAGTCGGTCAAGGGTCCCGACCTCGTCGACGCTGAGAAGGCTGTGCTGAAGGGCGCCCGCAAGAACGCACCGTCCGGCCTCACCATCCACAGCGCCGGCGCCGGCGGCATCATCGTCGCCTTCATCGACGCCTTCAGCGGGCTGGACGGCGCGCTCCTGATCGCGGCCGGTGCGGTCGTCGTCATCATCTTGCTGTTCGTCTACCGCAGCCCGATCCTGTGGGCGTTTCCCATCGTCTGCGCCGTGCTCGCGCTCGGCGCGGCGTCGATCGTCATTTACGGACTGGCCAAGAACGGCACGATCACCCTGAACGGTCAGAGCCAGGGGATCCTGTCCGTGCTGGTGATCGGCGCCGGCACGGACTACGCATTGCTGCTGATCAGCCGATATCGAGAAGAGCTGCACGAGTACGACAGCCGCGTCGAGGCGATGAACCCGGCCTGGAAGGGCGCCGCGCCACCGATCATCGCGTCGGCGGTCACGGTGATTCTCGGGCTCATCTGCCTCACCGTCGCGCGGTTGAACTCCACCGCCGGGCTCGGCCCCGTCTGCGCGATCGGTATCGCCTGCACGGTGATCGTCATGCTCACCGTGTTGCCCGTGCTGCTCGTGGTCTCGGGACGGTGGATCTTCTGGCCCAAGCGGCCGCGGGTCGATCACCAGACCGACATCCTCGAGGTGCACGGCGTATGGGGCCGGTTCTCGCGGTGGCTGTCGACGAACTACCGGCGCGCGTGGGTCAGCGCCG
This sequence comes from Jatrophihabitans sp., assembly GCF_046262535.1. Taxonomy (GTDB): domain Bacteria; phylum Actinomycetota; class Actinomycetes; order Mycobacteriales; family Jatrophihabitantaceae; genus Jatrophihabitans. The sequence goes on from NZ_JBHEMO010000079.1 coordinate 9,301, forward strand.
GGATCGTCCTCCTCGCTTGCGTCGCGGGAATATTCACACTGAAGACCGCCGGTCTGTCCACCGAGAAGGGCTTCACCAACACGCCTGAGGCCATCACCGGTCAGCACATCTACAACGAGCACTTCAACAAGGGCGCCGGTGCGCCGGCGGTGATCCTGACGGCCACCGACAAGGCCGAGGCCGTCGCGGCAAAGGCTGCGCAGGTCAAGGGCATCGACCCTGACCAGGTCTGCATCGCGACCGACTTCGGTCAGGTCGCCAAGGTGCTCACGCCGGACAAGGTCAAGGCCGACCCCGGACTGGTCAAGACGGTCTTCGGCCCCCAGGGATGCGCCAACCCGCAGTTCCAGGTGAAGCCGGTCGACCGCAAGACGCTGGTCAACGCGACACTAACCGACAGCTACGACTCGAGTGCCGCGTACCAAACGATCCGCGACGTCCGGAAGGCCGTCGAGAAGGCCGATCCCGGTGCGCTCGTAGGTGGCCAGTCCGCGGCAACCCTGGACGTGCAGGACGCGTCGCGGCACGACAACAAGGTGATCATCCCGGTCGTCCTGCTGGTCATCCTGGTCGTCCTGGCGATCGTGCTGCGGGCCCTGATCGCACCGCTGCTGTTGGTCGCCACCGTGGTGCTGTCCTTCGTCGCGGCTCTGGGCGTGAGCGCGGTCTTCTTCAACCATGTGTTCCACTTCGCGAACTCCGACCCGGCGTTCCCGTTGTTCGCGTTCGTGTTCCTGGTTGCGCTGGGCATCGACTACAACATCTTCCTGATGACCCGCGTGCGAGAGGAAACCCTCGGGCATGGGACCCACCAGGGCGTCGTGCGCGGATTGGCGGTGACCGGCGGGGTGATCACGTCGGCCGGTGCGGTACTGGCGGCCACGTTCGTCGTGCTGGGTGTGCTGCCGATCGTCTTCCTCGCCGAGATCGGCTTCGCCGTGGCCTTCGGCGTTTTGCTCGACACGATCGTGGTGCGCTCGATCCTGGTGCCGGCACTCAGTCACGAGATCGGCAAGAAGATCTGGTGGCCGTCGAAGTTGTCGGCGGCGGACGCCCGCGACTGAGCTCCCCGCCCTTCGAAGTTGTCCGCGCTACACCACGTCATAGCGTGGCGTAGCGCGGACAACTCGTCGGAGGGCGGGCAACCTGGGGCGATTCGGCCTGTGGACAACCGGTCTCGGGCCAAGATCGCGACCTACGGTTGGCCGGTGATGCCCTTCAAGCTGCGTGGGTACGCAGTCGAGCGGCTCATCGGCGGCGGGGCGTCGGGTGACGTCTGGCGGGCCCGGGCCGTCGGCTCCGGCGCGCTTGTGGCGCTCAAGCGCATCGCCATCACCAGCGAGACCGAACTGGCCCGAGCCCATGCCGAGGCCGCGTTGCTGCGTGCGCTCGACCACCCGAACCTCGTGCGCCTGCACTCGCTCATGGACACCCAGGACGCGGTGGTTCTCGTGCTCGATCTGGCCGAGGGCGGCTCGCTCGCCGACCTGCTGGCCCCCCGCGGGCGGATCACGCCCGGTGAGGTCATCACCGCCGTGGCACCCGTGGCCGCGGCCCTGGCCTACCTGCACGGTGAGGGCGTCGTCCATTCCGACGTCAGCGCCGCCAACGTGCTGTTCACCGGCGCCGGTGTTCCGCTGCTTGCCGACGTGGGCGTCGCTCGGCTCCTCGGCGACGACAGCCAGGTCGGGGCCACGCCGGCCTACGTCGATCCGACGGTCGCCGCGGGCGGGGTCCCCGGGCCCCCGAGTGACGTCTTCATGCTCGGCGGCGTCGCCCTGCATGCCCTTACCGGCCGCCCGCCCTGGCCCGACGCCCAGCCGGCTGCCGCCCTGGCCCGGGCCGCCGCCGGCGAACTCGTCGACGTGCGGGGGGAACTCGCGCACGCCGGTGTGCCGGAGACCATGGCCGAGGTCGTCGGCCGGGCGCTCGCTCCGGATCCGCAGCGGCGCGGGACGGCGGCCGATCTCGCCCTGGACCTGCGGCACAGCGGCTGTCCGGTGGCGGTGGAAATCGGCGCCGGTCGGGCAAGGGCCGAGCCGCAGCCGGTGGTGCGCACAGGTCCCCGGCATGCCGCACCGCCGGCGGGCGAGCCACCGTCGGCCGGTCGGCCGACGTTCGCCCGGCCCACCGAGTCCGGTGGAGTCCCGGGGGCCGCTCCGCCGACCCGGATGGTGGGTCCGCGCCCGCGCCCGGTCATCCCGCAGCCGCCGGCGCGACGGCGACCGTCCCCGCGGCTGACGGCTGTCCTCGGGGCCGTGCTGCTGGCCGGGGCGATCCTCGCCGCCGGGCTCGTCTGGGCCGGTGCGGGCAGCACGCCGCCCGCCGATACGGCCGATCAGGTGCAACCTCACGGAAAAGTTGAGACTTCCACGGGGCTGTCAGCCCAGCGGTCGCGGCCGGCGTCGGCCGCGGCCGCGTGGGCGACCCGGCTCGCCGCCCTAGACGCGATCCGGGCCCGAGCCTTCGCTCAGCGCGACGCCGGGCTGCTGAAGCAGGTGTACGCGCCCGGTCCGCTACTCGCGGCCGATTCGGCCCTGCTGTCGCGCATCGTTCCGGCGGGCTGCGGCCTCGCCGGGGCCCGCACGACCTACTCGGGGCTGCGAGCCGTGCCGACCAACCGCGGCGCGGTTGTCACGGTGAACGCCCGGCTGGCGTCGTCGCGGTTGATGTGTGCCGGTCGACTTCGAGGGACGGCGGCCGGTGCCGGCCCCGCAGTACTGCGGTTGGAGCTGGTCGGGACCGCCGACGGCGTGCGGATCGCCGGCCAGCGGCCGGCGTGATGCTCAGCCGAGCTCCGCCGCCAGCGCGGCGTCCAGCGTCGAATGGGTGAACTCGAAACCCGCGTCCAGCAGTCGCGCCGGCGTGGCCCGCTGTCCGGTCAGCACGTCCTCGGAGAACTCGCCGAGCGCAAGCCGAGCAGCAAACCCGGGAACGGCGAAGACCGCGGGCCGGTGCAGGCGCCGGCCGAGGGTCTTCGTGAACTCCGCATTCGATACCGGCGACGGCCCGGTCAGGTTCACCGGCCCGGCGACGTCGTGCTCGAGCAGGAAGCGGATCGCCGCGGTCTCGTCCGTCTGCGAGATCCACGCCATGTACTGCTTCCCGCTGCCCAGCCGGCCGCCGACGCCGGCCTTGACGAGCGGCACGAGGCGTTTCAGCGCGCCGCCGCCCTCGGCCAGCACGATTCCCGACCGGATGTGGGTGACCCGGACGCCGGCCGCGCGCGCCGGGTCGGCGGCCGCTTCCCACTGGACGCATACCTCGGACAGGAAGGAGTCGCCCGGCGGCGAGTCCTCATCGACGATCCGATCGCCGGTGTCGCCGTAGAAGCCGACGGCCGACGCCGCGATCAGCACTCGAGGCCCGCGACCGTCACCCGCGAGGTCGGCCAGGGTTCGCGCCACCGTCGCGACGGAGTCGACCCGGCTCTGCAGGATCTGCCGCTTGTACGAGTCGGTCCAGCGGTGATCGCCGACGCCCGCGCCGGACAGGCACACCACGGCGTCGGCGTCGCGGACGAAGCCCGGGTCGAGCCGGCCGCGACCCGGGTCCCAGCTGTCGACGTCCTCGCCCGAAGCCGGTCGCCGCAGCAGGATCTTCACCCGGTGCCCGTCGCGCAGCAGCGACGCCTTGAGCGCCGAGCCGATCAGGCCCGACGCTCCGGCCAGCACGACCTCCACGGCGGACCTAGCTCAGCCCGAGCGCGCGCTCGAAGGCGCCGGCCTCCAACCGCTCCTTCATCGTCACCAGGAACCGGGCCGCGTCGGCCCCGTCGACGATGCGGTGGTCGTAGGACAGCGCCAGATACACCATCGACCGGATCGCGATGGTCTCGCCGAGGTCCGGGCTGGTGACCACGACCGGCCGCTTCACGACCGCGCCCGTGCCCAGGATCCCGACCTGCGGCTGGTTGATGATTGGCGTGTCGAACAGCGCGCCGCGGCTGCCGGTGTTGGTCAGGGTGAACGTCCCGCCGCCCAGCTCGTCCGGGCTCACCTTGTTGTCGCGGGTGCGCTCGGCCAGGTCGGCGATCTTGCGGGCGATACCGGCCAGGTTGAGGTCGCCGGAGTCGTGGATGACCGGGACGAGCAGGCCGCGGTCGGTGTCGACGGCGATGCCCAGGTGTTCGGCGTCGTGGAACGTGATCGTCTTCGCGTCCATGTCCACGGAGGAGTTGACGACGGGGTGCGCTTTGAGGGCCTCGATGGCCGCGACGGCGAAGAAGGGCAGGAACGACAACTTGACGCCCTCGCGCGCCTCGAACTGCGCCTTGGCGGCCTGCCGCAGCCGGGCGATCTTGGTGACGTCCACTTCGACGACCGTGGTGAGCTGCGCGGAGGTTTGCAGCGACTCGACCATGCGGGTGGCGATGACCTGCCGCATGCGCGACATCTTCTCCACCTTGCCGCGCTGGGCCGCCGCAGCGTTCGGGGCCTGCGTCGGCGCCGTGGTGGCGGCAGCCGGCGCCGCAGCCGGCGCTGCCGGAGCCGGTTCGGCCGCCTTCTCGGCGGCGGCGAGCACATCGGACTTGCGGATGCGGCCGCCGACGCCAGTGCCCTCGATGGCCGACAGGTCGATGCTGTGCTCGGCGGCCAGCTTGCGGACCAGGGGGGTCACGTAGGCGCCGGCAACCTCGTCGCCGTCCACATCGGCCGGGCGAGAGTCCGATGAGGACTCCGAGGCCGACGAGTCGGTCGGTGTTTCAGTCGGTGCCGAGGCGGGAGGTTCCTCCGGCGTCGCGGCCGGTGGGCTGGCCGGCCGGCTGCCCGACGCGGCTGGCGCAGGGGTCGGCGCGGGGGCCGGCCGCGGCTTCTCGGTCGGGCGCTCGGGCTCGGCTTCCGGACGCTGCTCGGCGACCGGCTCGGGTTCGGGCTCCGGTTCGGGCTCCGGCTCCGGCTCCGGCTCCGGCTCCGGCTCCGGCTCCGGCTCCGGCTCCGGTTCGGGCTGCTCCTCGGCCGCCGCGCCACCGGAGTCCGCGTCACCGGAGTCGGCCTCACCGCCTCCGCTCTCGCCCGCCTCGCCGATCACGGCCAGCTCGACACCGATCTCGACCGTCTCGTCCTCCTGGACCTTGATCGAGAGCAGGGTGCCGGACGCGGGGGAGGGAACCTCGGTGTCGACCTTGTCGGTCGAGACCTCGAGCAACGGCTCGTCGGCGTCGACGTGCTCGCCCTCGGCCTTCAGCCAGCGGGTCACGGTTCCCTCGGTAACGCTCTCACCCAGGCGCGGCATGGTCACGGACGTCGGCATGGTTTGGTGTGCTCCTTCAGCGGGTGCGGCGGCGAACGAGGGTCAGTCGTGGACGTGCAGGGGCTTGCCGGCCAGAAGCAGGTGCGCCTCACCGATCGCCTCGGACTGCGTCGGGTGCGGATGGATCAGCTGGGCGACCTCGCTGGGCAGGGCTTCCCAGTTGTAGATGAGCTGCGCCTCGGCGATGAGCTCACCGACGCGGTCGCCGACGATGTGGATGCCGAGAACCGGGCCGTCCTTCTCGGCGACGAGCTTGACGGCACCCTTGGTGTTCAGGATCGCGCTGCGGCCGTTACCGGACAGGTCGTAGGTGACCGTGGTGATGTTGTCGGCGCCGAACTTCTCGGCCGCCTGCGTCTCGGTGTAGCCGACCGAGGCGACCTCGGGCTGGCTGTACGTGATGCGCGGGACGCCGGCGTAGTCGATCGGGACGACCGGCAGCCCGGCGATGTGCTCGGCGACGAGGATCCCTTCGGCGAACCCGACGTGGGCGAGCTGCAGGGTCGGGATGAGGTCGCCGACCGCGTAGACGCCGTCGACCGACGTCCGGCAGTACTCGTCGACGGTGACGAACCCGCGGTCCATCGCGATGCCCTGCTCCTCGTAACCGAGGTTGGCCGTCGTCGGCCCGCGGCCGACCGAGACGAGCAGGACCTCGGCGTCGAGGGTCTCGCCGCCCTCGAGCGTCACCCGGACGCCGGCGTCGGTGTGCTCGACCTTCTCGAAGCGGGCGCCGAGCTTGAACCCGATGCCCCGGCGGCGGAACGCGCGCTCGAGCAACTTGCTGTTGGCCTCGTCCTCGAGGGGGACGAGGTGCGGCAGCGCCTCGACGATCGTGACCTTCGAGCCGAACGACGTCCAGGCCGAGGCGAACTCGCAGCCGATCACTCCGCCGCCCAGGACCACCGCGGTCTCGGGCACGTGGTCGAGCTGCAGCGCGTGCTCGCTGGCGATGACCCGTTGCCCGTCGAGGTCGAGCCCCGGAAGGGTCCGGGAGTAGGAACCGGTGGCCAGGACGAGGTTGGCGCCGGTGTAGGTGCCGTCGCCGACCTGCACCGACTTCGGGCCGACGAGGCGGCCCTCGCCCTCGATCGTCTGGATGCCGCGGCTCTTGATGAGTCCCTGCAGGCCCTTCCAGTTCTTCGAGATGACGCCGTCCTTGTACTTGTGGACGCCGGCCATGTCGACGCCCTCGAAGGTGGCGTTGACGCCGAAGGTGGCGCTCTCTCGCGCACCGTCGGCGATCTCGCCGGCGTGCAACAGGGCCTTGGTGGGGATGCACCCGCGGTGCAGGCAGGTTCCGCCGACCTTGTCCTTCTCGATCAGCGTCACCGACTTGCCCAGTTCGGCCGCCCGCAACGCGGCCGCGTAGCCACCGCTGCCGCCGCCGAGGATCACGAGATCGGATTGAATGTCTGCCACGGGTGCTCCTGCCTCGTTCCGAGACCGCCGGTCGAATCTCCCGACGGTCGCCTCGGACCATCTTGGCACTGCGGCTCGACGCGCTGCAGCGGCAGTCGGCTACCGATAGGTAGGCGACCTTTCTGGGCCGGTTCTGAGGTGGCGATGCCATCATGAGCGCAACCCCGGGGCGGGCCGGGCGACGGCGAGGGCGGTGCGATCGGACGTGGGTCTGCTCAGGCGCGGCCGCAATCGGCCGGGAACGCTGCGCGCGGCGACCTCCGGCGACGTCGACCATCTGCGCGAGTTCATCCGTTCACGGCAGGGCGTCGAGGCCTACCTCGAACCCCGAACCGCGGTCACCGACACGACGGTCGTGCTCGTCGCCGCTGACGGCGAGTGGACGCGCCGGCGGGTGAGCGACACGCACGCGGCCGAGAGCCTGGCCAAGAAACACGCGATTCCGCTATATGACGCGGTCAAGGTGGGGTATCCCCAACGCATGCGTGACTGGACGGCCCGACGCAAAGAGTCCGGCGGCCGATCGTTCGGCGGCTCCGACGGGGTCCCGTCATGACGCTTCCCGGCGAGCACGGGCACCCTCGGCCCCGTCCGTTGCCGTTCCCGCGGGACGAGCCGCCGCCCGACCTGCCGTCCGGCACTCCGGTCGAGGCACTCGGCGCCGCGCTCGTCGGTGCCCGCCGCGCCGACCGGCTACCCCTGCCGCGATGGATAGGCGCGTTGGCCGTGGGCAGCCTCGTCGGCTTCCTGCCGTGGCTCGTCTACCTCGGCTTCACCCTTCCTTCGAAGGTTAGGGCCGAGCACTACGACCTCGCGTGGCTCGGTTTCGACTGCGCCATGTGGTCCGTCCTCGCGCTCCTGGCGTTCTGCGCGCTGCGGCGCCACGCCGCGACCGGCCCCGTTGCCGCCGTCGCGTCGATGATGCTGGTCGTCGACGCCTGGTTCGACGTGTTCACAAGTTCGGCCGGGCACGGCGAAATGGCTCTGGCAATCGTGCTCGCGCTGTGTGGCGAGCTGCCGCTGGCCATCCTCTGCGGCTGGGCGGCGGTGCACGCCGAGCGGATCCGGACCCGGGCCTACCGCAGCCTGCACATCCGCTGGGAACGGGCCGTGCGCGCCGCCGACGACGCGATCGCGATCAACCGGCGGCAAGCTGCTCGACGGCCGTGATGAGCGTCCGGACGCCGGCACCGGTTCCGCCCTTGGGCGTGTAGTCGCGCGGTCCGCCGTTGTTGTACGCCGGTCCGGCGATGTCGAGGTGCACCCAGGGCAGGTGGTCGGGGACAAACTCCTGCAGGAATCGGCCGGCGACCAGCATGCCGCCGAACCGCTCGCTGGGCACGTTCACCAGGTCGGCGACGGGGGAGTCGAGGTCGCGGCGCAGATGGGCCGGCAGCGGCATCGCCCAGGCCCCCTCGCCGGCGGCGTCGGCGGCGGAGACCACGGCGTCGCGCCACTCCGGTTCGCCCATGGCCCCGATGACCCGGGTGCCCAGCGCCACCATCTGCGCGCCCGTGAGCGTGGATACCTCGATCAGCCGATCGGGGGCGTCCTCGGCGGCGCGGGTGATGGCGTCGGCCAGGATGAGGCGCCCCTCGGCGTCGGTGTCGGTCACCTCGACCGTGCGGCCGCTGCGCATGGTGAGGATGTCCGACGGTCGGTAGGACGTCGCTGACGGCAGGTTCTCCGCCATCGGGACGGTGACGGTGACCGACACCGGCACCTTCAGCGCCGCGAGCGCGAACGTGCTGGCGATGACGGCCGCGGCGCCACCCATGTCGGACTTCATCCAGGTGAGGTTCGCCGTCTTGAGGTTCAGACCGCCGGAGTCGTACGTGATGCCCTTGCCGACCAGGGCGACGTGCGCCTTCGGTTTGGCCGGCCGGTAGCTGATGCGGACCAGCCGGGGCAGGTGGACGCTGCCTTGCCCGACCCCGAGGATCCCCCCGAACTTGCCGCGCTTGAGCGCGCGCTCGTCGAGGACCTCGACAGTCAGCCCGCGCTCCTCGGCCAGCGCCCGCACCCGCTCGGCGAAAGTCTGCGGATAGAGGTCGTTCGGGGGCGTGTTCACCAGGTCGCGGGTGAGCGCGACCGCCTCGGCCACGATCACCGCCCGCCGCACCTCGGCGCGGGCCGAGGCCGGAGCGGCCAGCGTGATGGCCCGCAGTTCTCGCTTGGCCGGCCGGGACTTGTACGGGCTGAACGCGTAGGCACCGAGCAGAGCGCCTTCGACCAGCGCGCCGGCGGGGGCGTCGAGAGCGAGGTGCACGCGCCGTGAGCCGGTCAGCGCCCGCAGCGCGACGCCGGCGGCTCGGCGGGCGGCCTCGCCGTCGGCAGGGTCCTCGCCGAGGCCGACGCCCAGGACGAGTGGATAGTCGGCCAGGCCGAGCGTGGGGATCTTGACGATCTCCTCCGGCTTGCCTTTGGCCTCGAGCGCCCGGAGCGCCTGGCCCAGCCGCTGGCCCAGTGCCGCCTCGACCGGCTCGGCACCGGGGGCCGGCCGCGGTCCGTCCTTCGTCCTGCGGATACCGATCACCACAGCGTCGGCACGGATTGCTGCGGTGGGGGACGTGACAGAGACCGACGGCATGACGTGATCGTATGCAGCGCCCGCTCGGTAGGTTGTCGCGCATGAGCGAGCTCGCAAGCGAATCAGAGGCAACGCACGACCTTCTGCGTTCCCCGCTGCACGACCGACACGTCGCCCTGGGCGCGAAGCTCGCCGACTTCGGCGGATGGGAGATGCCCATCGAGTACACCGCGAGTGGCGGCGGTGTGTTGAAGGAACACTCGGCCGTGCGCGACGCGGTCGGCCTCTTCGACGTGTCACACCTCGGCAAGGCGACGGTCCAGGGCCGCGGCGCGCGGGACTTCGTCAACCGCTGCCTGTCCAACGATCTCGGCCGGATCGAACCCGGGCAGGCGCAGTACACGCTGTGCTGCGACCAGTCGGGCGGCGTGGTCGACGACCTGATCGCCTATCTCGTCAGTGACGACGACGTGTTCCTCGTCCCCAACGCCGCCAACACCGACGAGGTCGTGCGCCGGTTGGCCGGGGCCGCCCCCGACGGCGTCGAGGTCACCGGCCGGCACCGCGACTTCGGCGTCCTCGCCGTCCAGGGGCCGCGCGCGGCCGACGTGCTGGACCGGCTGGGCCTCCCGTCGGCGCTGAACTACATGTCCTATGCCGACGCGGCATGGGACGGGCGCCCGGTCCGCATCTGCCGCACCGGCTACACAGGCGAGCACGGCTACGAACTCCTTCCGCGGTGGGACGACGCGCTACCGCTCTGGGACGCGCTGGCCGACGTCGTCCGCGGGCTCGGCGGCATGCCCGCCGGCCTCGGCGCGCGGGACACCTTGCGCACCGAGATGGGCTATCCGCTGCACGGCCAGGACCTGTCACTCGACATCTCGCCGTTGCAGGCCCGCTCCGGCTGGGCCGTCGGCTGGAAGAAGGAGCAATTCTGGGGCCGGGACGCGCTGCTGGCCGAGAAGGCGGCCGGGCCGGCCCGGGTGCTGCGGGGACTGGAGTCGCTCGACCGGGGCATTCCGCGGGCGCACATGCCGGTTCTGGCCGCGGGCGGCGAGACCGTCGGCGAAGTCACCAGCGGCACCTTCTCACCGACGAGGCGCGTCGGCATCGGCCTGGCCTTGATCTCGACCGACTCCGGCGTCGAGGACGGCGACGAGTTGGAGGTCGACGTCCGGGGGCGGCGCAGCAAGGTACGCGTGGTCCGTCCGCCGTTCGTGGAGTCCCACGTCCGCTGATTCGCGGCCTACGGTTCCGGATCGTCGGGATCGGCGGCGTCGACCGGCTTGCCGCCCGGTTCGGTCGTGTGCTCGACCGGAAACCCGGAATCGCCGACCGGAAGCGCCGGCGAATTGCGCAACGCGTTGATCGTCGAATTGAGGAAGGCGACGAACGGGACGGCGAGCAGGGCGCCGACTATCCCGGCCAGCAGCGTGCCGGTCAGGACGGACAGCGCGATCGCCAACGGATGAACTTCCACGCTGCGACTCATGATCAACGGCTGCAACAGGTGTGCCTCGAGCTGCACGAGAACGATGATCGCGATGGCCACGACGATCGCCGCGGTCACCCCGTGTTCCAGAAGGGCGACGGCCACACAGAGCGTGCCGGTTACCGTCAGGCCGACCAGGGGGACGAAGGAGCCCAGGAAGATCAGCACGCCGAGTGCCGCGGCGAGCGGTATGCGCAGCACGAACAGCACGATCATCACCGAGATGCCGTGGAACACCGCGATGAGCACCTGCCCGCGCATGTAGCCGCCGAGCGTGCCCCAGCCGGCCCGGCCGGCGAGGTCGAGCCGTTTGTGCGCCGCACGGGGGAACAGCCGCACCGTCCATTCCCAGATCTGGTCGCCGTCGCGGAGCAGAAAGAATGTCGACAGCAGGATGAGCAGTATCGCGCCGAGCGCCTCGAGGATGGTACGGGCCGTCTGCAGCGCGCCGCTGATGAGCTGGCCTTGGTGATCCTTGATCGTCTTGGTCAGCTTCTCGGCCATCTTGTCGACGTCGGACGACTTGAGATGCAACGGGCCCTTGTGCAGCCAATCCCGCGTCTTCGCCACGAAGTTGCTCAGCTGGTCGGCCAGCTCGGAGGAGTGGGCGCTGATCTGCCACGTGACGAACGAGGCGATGGCCGCGAACGCGGCGATGCCGACCAGCAACGCGAGCAGGGAGGACACCGAGCGGGAGCCGGGAACGCGCCGGAAGAAGACCTCGAGAGGATGCAGTACCGCGGTGAAGAACAGCGCCAGGACGAAGGAGAAGGCGACCAGTTCGATCTTGAGAAAGGCGCGGCCAAGGATGTAGATGCCGAGGCCGATGACGAGCAGCCGCCACGTCCAGGCCGCGGCGACGCGGACGCCCCACGTCACCTCGTCCATCGCGTTCTCGTCGGAGTTCTTACTCACTGTCGGCCTCCGCACTGGTCATGGCGGCGGCGCGGAGGAGGCCGATCGCGAGCAGCCCCGCCGTGCCGTTCCCCCGGCTGGTGCCGATGTTCAGCAGTGGCCGGACGGCGAGTTCGGCAACCACCTTCTGGTGGATGCGGTCGTCGGAGGTGTCGGCGAACTGCCACCAACGCGCCACCCGGGTCTGGATGTCGAAGCAGAACAGTGCGGCAGCGGCGGCTCCCGTCCCGTCCAGGATGATCGGCGTGCGCCGTCCGGTGGCCCGCAGCAGGAATCCGACCGACGCGGCGAAGACCGGGCTGTCGAGCGCGGCCAGCAGGTCGTCGGGTCGGCTGCGCAACGCGGCCACTCGTCGGCGGGCGTCGCGCAGGTCCTCGGCCCGGGTCACCCACCCCTGGGTGTCGATCGCGGCCGCGCCCCGGGGAAGCAGGGCGACCGGCTCGGTGCCGGTGAGCAGCCCGACGCTGATTGCGGCCGCATTGGTCGGATCGTGCGCGGCCAGCACGGTGAGGTCGGTGCCGGAGTCCGCCTCGTCGTCGGCGATCGCCGTAGCCTGCGCGAAGGCCGCCCGGGGGTCGCCGGGAAGGTCGATTTCCCGCACACCGACGTCCAGGGAGTCGGCGAGCTCGGCCACCGAGTCCTCGACCTCGCCGATGACGATGCAGCGGGGGCGGGTCGACCGCCCCGGCGGGAAGCGGCCGGCGGTGGCAGCCAGCCACTCGACCAGCTCGGCCAAGCGGCCCGATCCGGTCCGAGTCTGGGCTCGGGCCGCCGCGGCTGCCTCTGCGTCCGTCCAGTCCACGTCGGCGCCCAGGTCGAGCAGGGGGGCGGTCACCGGCTCAGTATGCCCAGGCGCTCGACTAGGGTCCCGAAGGATCGCGCACCGATCGAGCGGAGGCTGGCAATGACGTGGACGTGGCGACTCGAGGCGGCCGACGGAACCGAGCTGCCCACCCCGTCCTCGCCCGGGCACCAGAACCAGTCCGACGCGGAGAGCTGGCTCGGTGAGCATTGGCGGGAGCTGGCCGACGACGGGGTCGCCCAGGCGACGTTGTTCGAGGAGGGCCGCAAGGTCTACGGCCCCATGTCGCTCGCCGAGGGCTGACCCCGTCCATTCCGGAGCCACGCAGCGGCGCGACACACCGCGTGTCGCGCCGCTCCCGGGCCGAGGCAGGACGGTCAGACGGCGACCAGTTCGCCGGTGGCCGGCTCGGGATGGGTCATCGTGATCCGCCCCGGCCACCAGTTCCTGCGGCCGAGCAGCATCATCAGCGAGGGGAGCACGATCACTCGGACCACGAGCGCGTCGACGAGCACCGCGACGGCCAGCCCGATGCCGATCTCCTTCATCTCGATCATGTGCAGCGAGGCGAAGATGGCGAACACCGAGACCATCACCAGGGCCGCGCTCGTCACCGTCCCGGCCGAGCCGGTGATGCCTTCGCGGATCGCATCCCGGGTCGAGAGGCCCCGCTGGGCGGCCTCCCGGATCCGGCTGATGACGAACACGTGGTAGTCCATCGACAGCCCGAACAGCACGGCGAAGGTGAACAGCGGGATCCAGTTGATCAGGTGTCCGGTCGACCTGAAGCCGAGCAGCGACTCGGCCCACGAGTTCTGGAAGGTCAGCACCAGGACACCGAACGCCGCTCCGGCCGACAGCAGGTTCACCGCGGCCGTCGTCACCGCGATCACCGCCGAGCGGAACACCCAGCCCATGATCAGCATCGTCAGCAGGACCACGAACCCGATCACCCACGGCAGGTGGTCGGACATGTTGGTGTCGGTGTCCATGCTCGAGGCCGTGTCCCCGCTGACGGCGAACCGCGCGCCGTCGACGCTTCCCAGGGCGTCGGGAATCAGCGTCGAGCGCAGCACCTGCACACCCTGCCGGGCCTTGGCCGCCTCGGCGTCGAACGGTGCGTTCAACGTGAGGACGTGCACGGTCGCGTCCCTGGAGGCCCGCAGGTCCGGAAGCGCGCTGCGCACGGAGAGACCGGTCGAATCGGCGCCCCGCGCAACACGGCGCAACGCCTGCTCCACCGCGGCGGACTGGGCGGCCGGCGCGTTCACGACGATCCGCTGATCGGTTGCCTTCGACGGGAAGGCCTCCGTCAGTCGCGTCATCGTGTGGGTCTCGGCGATCGACGACGGCAAGGAATCGAGGCTGCCCGACGCCAGCTTCATGCCGAGGGCCGGCAGCGCCACCGCGCCGAGCAGCACCACGGAGATGGTCAAGGTGCGAGCCGGGTGGTTGAGCGAGGGACGCAGCAGGGCCGGCCAGAGACGAGCGGGCCGATCCTGGTCGGTCAACCGCCACAGCACCGGCACGCGGGGCCGGTCGATGCGCCGGCCGAGCTTGACCAGCAGCGCCGGCAGCACCGTCAGGGAACCGAGCACGGCCACGGCCACGACGATGATGGATCCCGTGGCCAGCGAGGCGAAGGTGGAATCGCCGCCGAAGTACAGGCCGAACATCGACACCATGACTGCGAGGCCCGACACCAGCACCGAGTGGCCGGCGGTTTCGGCCGCGATCTCGACGGCGTCGAGCTGGCTGCGACCGCGGTGCCGTTCGGCCCGCGCCCGCTTGACGTAGAAGAGTGAGTAGTCGACGCCGACGGCCATGCCGACGAGCAGGATCATGCTCGAGATCGTGTCCGCGCTCGGCAGCACCTGGGAGGCGATCGTCGCCAACCCGGTGGCCGATGCCACCGCCGACAGTGCGAGCAGCACCGGGACGCCGGCGGCCACGATGGCGCCGAAAGCGATCAGCAGGATCACCAGCGTGACCGGGATGCTGTAGGTCGCCGCCGCCGACAGGTCGGAGCCGACCTGGTCGTTGATGGCGTCGTTCATCGAGACCGAGCCGACCTCCTCGACCCGCAGCGCAGGAAAGGCTCTCTGCACCGCGGCGGTGGCGTCGAGCAGCGGCTTGGCGGAGGCGTCGTCGTGCAGCGTGAGCTGCACCGTCATCGCCGACCGGTCGGCCGAGGTGACCGGGGAGCCGACCGCGGCCACTTCGGGCAGCGTCCGCATCCGCGCGGCCGCGGCGGCGAGAGCCTTCCGCGCGTCCGTTGCGTCGAGATGACCGGTCCGGGCGGTGACGAGGACGTTCTCGGTGTCGGGGGACTCGAGGCCCGAATCGTGCAGCCACTGCGCGGCCTGCTTCGACTGGCCGGACATCTGGTCGATGTCGCTCAGTTTGTGCAACCCCATGCTGCTGCCGACCGCGACGCTCGCGGCGACGAAGACGAGCCAGAGGGCGATCGCCCGCCACGGTTGGGTCGCGCTCCACCGGGCCACCAGTACGGTGACCGGCCGGCTTTGCGTTCCTGACTTCTGGGACACGTGAGTGCCTTTCGTGCGTGCTGAGTTCTGACGCTCGTCACGCTGCCGTCGCACTGCCTCGCCGGCACTGGGCCTGAGTCCCCGGCCATGGTGGACTTTTCTCCACCGGCGAGTGGGCTCCGGTGCGTCAAGATGGACCGGTGATCGACGGATTCGCACCTCGCCTGAAGCTGCTGGCGTGGTCCATCACGGCGACGGCCCTGGCCGCCGTCTGCCTCCTGTTGTTCGTGCTGACGGTGACCAGCACGGCGTTGATCACGGTCTGGATCGGTGTGCCGATGCTGCTGGCGACGATGTCCGCCGTGCGCCCGCTCGCCGACCTGCACCGCCGCCGGATCGGCTCGGTCGACGGTCAGCCGCCCATCGAATCGCCGTACCTGACGGTGCCGAGAGGCAACCTGCTGGTGCAGACCCGGGCGCTGTTCCAGGACCCGGCGCGGTGGCGCGACGCCGGGTGGCTCGTGGCCAACGGGTCGGCCGGGCTCGCGCTGGCGGTCGTCGGCATCGTCGAGGGTGTGTTCGACCTGCTGTTCTGGTGGCTGCCCCCGGGCATGGCCATGCGGGCCCATGCCAGTGTCAACCGGTCGATGCTCTCGGTGTCGGAGAAGAGTCGGCTCGCCCTTCGGGTCGAACAGCTGACCGAGTCGCGCGCCGAGACCGTCGACACCCAGGCGGCCGAACTGCGCCGCATCGAGCGCGATCTGCACGACGGGGCGCAGGCCCGGCTGGTCGCGTTGGGCATGAACCTGGCGCTGGCCGAGCAGGAGTTCAGCCGCAATCCCGCCAGCGCCCGCGCGCTGCTCACCGAGGCCCGGGCGGCGAGCAGCGACGCACTGGCCGAGCTGCGCGACCTGGTGCGCGGCATCCATCCCCCTGTGTTGGCCGACCGCGGTCTCGTCGGTGCGGTGCAGGCGCTGGCGCTCGCCGTCCCGATGCCGGTCGAGGTGGACGCTCCGCTCGACAGACGGATGTCGGCGCCGGTCGAGTCGGCGGCCTACTTCGCCGTCGCCGAGGCGCTGGCGAACGTGATCAAGCACTCCGCCGCCCACCACGCGTGGATCAGCCTGCGGCGTTCCGGGGACGTCCTGACGGTTGTTGTCCGTGACGACGGTGCCGGGGGCGCCGACCCCGCGCTCGGCACCGGCTTGCGCGGTATCGAGCGCCGGCTCTCGGCGTTCGACGGCACGCTCGCCATAGAAAGCCCACCAGGCGGACCGACGGAACTCGTTATGGTGCTGCCGTGCGCGTCGTCCTCGCTGAAGATCTCGCCCTCCTCCGGGACGGCTTGATCCGGCTGCTCGAGGCCAACGACTTCGAAGTCGTCGAGGCGGTCGACAACGGGCCGTCGCTGTTGCGGGCACTGACCACCCAGAAGCCCGATGTCGCCGTCGTCGACGTCCGGTTGCCGCCGTCGTTCACCGACGAGGGGTTGCGGGCCGCCATCGAAGCGCGGCAGCAGGTCCCCGGCCTGCCGATCCTCGTTCTCTCGCAGTACGTCGAGCAGCTCTACGCCCGGGAGTTGCTGGCCGACCGATCCGGCGGTGTCGGCTACCTGCTCAAGGACCGGGTGTTCAACGTCGAGCAGTTCGTCGACGCCGTGCGCCAGGTCGCCGGCGGCGGAACGGCGATGGACCCGGAAGTGGTCACGCAGCTGCTGACCCGGCGCTCGGCCGCCGACGACCCGCTGACGACGTTGACGCCGCGCGAGCGCGAAGTGCTCTCGCTGATGGCCGAGGGACGTTCCAACGCGGCCATCGCCGCCCAGATGTTCGTCACCGAGAAGGCGGTCAGCAAGCACACGAACAGCATCTTCCTGCGGCTCGGGCTGCCGCAGTCAGAAGACGACAACCGACGGGTGCTGGCCGTCCTGACCTACCTGAACGGCTGAGACGTGGCCTGGACCGCGCCCGTCCCCGCGCCCGTCGACGGCCCGCTGGTCGGCTCCGACCGGCCGATGCTGGAGGGCTATCTCGGCTGGCAGCGGGCGACACTGCTGAACATCTGTGCCGGCCTGTCCGCCGACCAGCTGGCGACCCGCCCGCTCCCGGCGTCCAACCTGTCGCTTCTCGGCCTCGTCCGGCACGCCGCCAAGGTCGAGCGCATCTGGTTCCGCATCCGCGCGGCGGGGGAGGCGATCGGGCCGCTGTACGACCCGGCGTTGGGCAAGGACCACGACTTCGACCACCTGGACCCGGGTGACGCGGAGGCGGCCTTCGACCGGTTACGGGCCGAGTGGGCGGCGGCCGACGCGGCCGCGGCGGCGCTGGACTTCGACTCCACCTTCGAGGTGCACGACGACGCGTTCTCGCTGCGGATGGTGTACGTGCACATGATCGGCGAGTACGCCCGGCACAACGGCCACGCCGATCTGCTGCGTGAGCAGCTGGACGGAGTCACCGGCCGTTGAGCGCGCGGGTTTGATCAGGTTTTCCTCCGCCGGCGTCGCCGGCGGCCGTCGGCAGCGTCGCTGACGGAGGAAAAGCTGATCGACTGGCTGGACGGCGGGCTAGATCGGGTCGCCGCGCTCGACCTGGGGCTTCGGCAGCCGCCACCGGCGCGGGAGATAGGCCCGGCTGCCGGCGTAGAAGCCGATCGTCATGTTGCCGCCCTGTGCCGAGCCGTCGCGCTCGATGGCGAGGGTCCGGATGCCCTTGCCGATCACGTACCACTCCATCAGCAGGGCGATGAAGACGACGAGCACGATGATCTGGAGCTGCGGCAGCGCCAGGCCGGCGATCATGACCGGGAACAGGAAGAGCAAGTAGTTGCTCAGCAGGCGCCGCGAGTCGACGTAGTCGCGGGCGAGCTTGCGGGTCGGGCCCTGGTCGCGCCGCGGCAGCGCGGTCGGGTCGCCCCGCCGCAGGGCCGCGCGCTGCTCGGCGACGGTGCGCGGCTTGGCCGTAGCCCGGTCGGTCTTCTGCTGCCGGGCGAGCTGCTTCTGCCGGGCATATGCCTCTTTGCGGGTCTTGGGCGCGGACACCGGCCCGCGCTTGCCCTGTGATTCCCGCCGCTTGGGCGTGGGCCGGCCCTTGCGTGGTGCGGCGGCCGCGTCCGGTTCCGATTCGTCGACAGTGGCGACATCGGCGTCGGCGGGCTTCTCGCGGCGGGACAGCTTCACGGGGCTCACGATACCGGCCCCGTCGGAGCCGCCCGGCCCGACGGACGTGCGCGCCCCAGTGATCAGGGCAGCGCGAGCATCCGGTCGAGGGCCAGCCGGGCGTTCTCCGCGACTCGGGGCTCGACGGTGATCCGGTTGACCACCCCGCCGCGGGCCAATGACTCGAGCGAGTGCACCAGGTGTGGCAGGTCGATGCGGTTCATCGTCGAGCAGTAGCAGACCGTCTTTTCGAGGAAGACCACTCGCTTGTCCGGATGCCGCGCCGCCAGGCGACGGACCAGGTTGAGTTCGGTGCCGACGGCCCAGGACGAGCCGGCCGGAGCGGCCTCGAGCACCCGGATTATGTACTCGGTGGAGCCGACCTGGTCGGCGGCGAGGACCACGTCGTGGCGGCACTCGGGGTGCACCAGGATGTTGACGTCGGGGATCCGGCGACGCACGTCGGCCACGTTGTCGGCGGTGAACCGCCCGTGCACCGAGCAGTGCCCGGCCCACAGGATCATCTTCGCGTCGCGCAGTTGCCGGACGGTGAGACCGCCCTCGGGCTTGTGCGGGTTGAAGACCACGCACTCCTCCAGCGGGATGCCGAGCTGCAGCACCGCGGTGTTGCGCCCGAGGTGTTGGTCGGGCAGGAAGAGCACCTTCTCGCCGCCCGTAGCCGAGTCGAACGCCCAGCGCAGGGCCCGTTCGGCGTTGGACGACGTGCAGACCGCACCGCCGTGTTCGCCGGCGAAACCTTTGATCGCCGCGGACGAGTTCATGTAGGTGATCGGGACGGTGACGTCGGCGATGCCCGCGGCCGACAGCACCTCCCACGCCTCGACAACCTGCTGGTAGGACGCCATGTCGGCCATGGAGCAACCGGCCGCCAGGTCGGGCAGGATCACCTGCTGCTGCCGACCCGTGAGGATGTCGGCCGACTCGGCCATGAAATGCACGCCGCAGAAGACGATGTACTCCGCCTCGGGACGGGCGGCGGCGTCCTTGGCCAACTTGAAGGAGTCGCCGGTCACATCGGCGAACTGGATTACCTCGTCGCGTTGGTAGTGATGGCCGAGCAGGAACGCCCGTGCGCCGAGGGCCTCGCGGGCCGCGCGGGCCCGCTCGACCAGCGTGGGATCGGACGCCGCGGGCAACTCGCCGGGGCAATCCACGCCGCGCTCGGAATCCGGATCGGTGCCCCGACCCAGTAGCAACAGGGCCAACGGGGTCGCCGCCGGCTCGGTAAAGGTCATGCCGGGATGGTATCGGCGCGGTGAACGGCTCACCTTCGTCGTTGCGATGGTTACCATTGGAATAGCGGCCGGGATGCCCCGGTTGCCACCGATAGTCGAATCACACGCTTGCACCAGGCTTGCACCAGGACTTTGGGAGCGATATGACCACCACCGAAACCTCCGTCGAGCTCACCGCCGCGCCGGCCGACGCCCCGGCCAAGGACGTGTCGCTCACCGAAGGCGCCGCGGTCAAGGTCCGCGCCCTGCTCGACCAGGAAGGTCGCGACGACCTCCGCCTGCGCATCGCCGTGCAGCCCGGCGGCTGCGCCGGCCTGCAGTACCAGCTCTTCTTCGACGAGCGCAGCCTGGACGGCGACATCGAGGTCAACGTCCACGGTGTTCCGCTCGTCCTCGACCGGATGAGCGCCCCGTACCTCGGCGGCGCCACGATCGACTTCACCGACACGATCGAGCAGCAGGGCTTCACGATCGACAACCCGAACGCGGGCGGCGGCTGCGCGTGCGGTAACTCGTTCTGCGGCTGACGCGCGGCCGTCCTACCGCCAGGTAGCCTCTGCGCATGCCTGTACTCGTTGCTGGGTCCATCGCGACCGACCACTTGATGCACTTCCCGGGGAAGTTCTCCGAGCAGCTGCTCGCCGATCAGCTGCACAAGGTGTCGCTGTCGTTCCTGGTCGACGAACTCGTCGTCCGCCGCGGCGGCGTGGCCCCCAACATCTGTTACGGCATGGCGCAGCTCGGCGGCGCGCCGGTGCTCATCGGCGCGGTGGGCCAGGACTTCGACGAGTACCGGAACTGGCTGACCCACCACGGCGTCAACTGCGACTTCGTCTACGTCTCGCCCAAGCACCACACCGCTCGCTTCGTCTGCACGACCGACGAGGAGATGAACCAGATCGGCTCGTTCTACGCCGGGGCGATGGGTGAGGCGAACCGCATCTCGATCGCCGATGCCTGGAAGGCGGCCGACGCCGACCTCGCCGTGATCAGTGCCTACGACCCGGCCGCGATGGTCCAGCACAGCGCCGAGTGCCGCGAGCACGGCTTCCGCTTCGCCGCCGACCCGTCGCAGCAGATCGCCCGGATGAGCGGCGAGCAGATGCGCGGGCTCATTGAGGGCGCCGACCTGCTCTTCACCAACGACTACGAGAAGAGCCTGCTCGAGTCGAAGACCGGGCTGGCCGAGGCCGACATCCGGGCCATGGTCAACGTCCAGGTCACGACACTGGGCTCCAAGGGCGTCGAGATCACCGGCCGCGAGGTCGAGCGGGTCCACGTCCCCGTGGCCAAGGAGCGGGCGAAGCACGACCCGACCGGCGTCGGCGACGCCTTCCGCGCCGGCTTCCTCACCGCCCGCGAGTGGGGCCTGTCGTGGGAGCGCGCGGCCCAGGTCGGCAGCCTGCTCGCGACGATGGTCCTCGAGACCGTCGGCACGCAGGAGTACAGCGTGGAGAAGGACGCCTTCAGCGCCCGCCTGGCCGAGTCCTACGGCGACGACTGCGCGGCCGAGGTCCTGCCCCACCTGGTCTGAGGCGTAACTGCCGGCCTGGCGGTCAGCCTCGAGCCGCGCGTACGGCGGCGACCACGTCGTCGAACATCGCGCGGTCGAGCTGTGCCCCTTCGCGGCGCACCTCCGCGGGATCCAACGTCAGGATCCGGTCGACCCGCACTTCACTCGGCCGGTGCCGGGAGTCCCACGCTCCGGCGCCGATGTCGAGCCAATGACGTCCGTGCCGCTCCTCGTCCTCGGCGTCGAGATCGTGGTCCTTGCTGGAGAGCATCACACCGAGCAAGTAGTGGTCGGTGAACCCGAGGACGAGGACGGGCCGGTCCTTGCCGCGGCTCGGATCGTCCTCGTAGGGCACCCAGGTCCAGACGATCTCGCCCGGGTCGGCGTGCCCGTCCGGATGCGGCGCGTAGGCGAACTCGATGGCGCCGACGTGA
Source organism: Jatrophihabitans sp. (assembly GCF_046262535.1). Lineage (GTDB taxonomy): Bacteria > Actinomycetota > Actinomycetes > Mycobacteriales > Jatrophihabitantaceae > Jatrophihabitans. Next base: position 30,567 of record NZ_JBHEMO010000079.1, read on the forward strand.
TCGGGCAGCGCCGCCATCTCAGAGGCGGACGGGATAGACGGGCGCGGGGACCTCCGGGGTGATGCGGCCCTCGACGAAGATGCCGTGCCAGGTGAGGAACACCAGTAGCGTCCAGATCTTGCGCGAGTAGTCGTGCGGTCCGCTGCGGTGCGCCTCCAGCAGGCGCAACGCGGCGTCGCGGTCGATGAGTTCGTCGGCCTGGGACTCGGTGATGATCGCGCGGGCCCACTCGTACATGACGTCCTTGAGCCAGTGCCGGATGGGGACGGGGAACCCGAGCTTCGCGCGGTTGAGTACGTGCGGCGGGACGATCTGGGTGAGCGCCTGGCGCAGCGCGTACTTCGTCGTCTCCTTGGTGATCTTCAGATCCGTCGGGATGGACGATGCGACGTTGAACACCTCGGTGTCGAGGAAGGGCACCCGCAGCTCGAGGGAGTTGGCCATCGTCATCTTGTCCGCCTTGACGAGAATGTCGCCGCGCAGCCAGGTGAAGAGGTCGACGTACTGCATGCGGGTCGAGTCGTCGAGGTGGGTGGTCTGGTCGTACAGCTTGCGGGTGACGTCCATGTAGGACACGTCCGGGTCGAAGCGGCGGTAGAGGCCCTGCATCTCGTCGGGACGGAAGATGCGGGCGTTGCCGTAGTAGCGCTCCTCGATGCCGATCGCGCCGCGGCGCAGCAGATCCTTGCCCCGCCGTCCCTCGGGGATCCGCGTCGAGAGCCGACCCAGGCCGCGCCGCGCGGAAGCCGGGAGGTAGTTGAACGCCTTGAGCGAGATCGGCTCGCGGTAGATCGTGTAGCCGCCGAAGAGTTCGTCGGCTCCTTCGCCGGACAGCACGACCTTGACGTGCTTGCGGGCCTCACGGGCGATGAAGTACAGCGGCACGAGGGCCGGGTCGGCCACCGGATCATCGAGGTACCAGACGATGAGCGGCAGAGTCTCCATCATCTCCTCGGCGCTCACCACCTTCGTGATGTGCTCGACTCCGATTGCCGCGGCCGATTCGGCCGCCACGTCGATCTCGCTGAAGCCCTCGCGCTCGAAGCCGGTGGTGAACGTCAGCAGCTTCGGGTTGTGCCGCCGGGCCAGCGCCGCGATCGCCGTCGAGTCGATGCCTCCGGACAGGAACGCGCCCACGGTGACGTCGGCCCGCATGTGTTTCTCGACCGAGTCCTCGAGGGCCTCGGTGATCTGCCGGAACAGCTTGTCCGGTTCCGCGACGGGCTTGATCGCGAAGTCCGGGTGGAAGTAGCGGTGGGTGCGCAACTGCTCGCCCGGCTTCAACGTGAAGTACGTCCCCGACTCGACGCGGCCGATGGCCTGGTGCATCGATGCCGGCTCCGGGACGTACTGCAGCGTCAGGTAGTGCTGCAACGACGTGGTGTCGACCGCCTTCGCGACGTCGGGCCCGGCTACGTCCAGCAGAGACTTCTTCTCACTGGCGAAGAACGTGCCGCGGTCGTCGCTGTAGGTGTACATCGGCTTGATGCCGAACCAGTCGCGGGCGCCGAACAGCACCCGCTCGTGCGAGTCCCAGATGAGGAAAACGAACATGCCGCGTAGTTCGCGCACGACCTTCGGGCCGAGGTAGTGGTAGCCGGCGACGATCGCCTCGCCGTCGCCGTCGGTTTCGAACGTCGCGCCGAACTCGCGGGCCAGTCGCTCCCGCAGCTCGAGATAGTTGTAGATCTCACCGTTGAAGATCAGCTCGTAGCGCCCGTCCATCCAGGGGAGCGGCTGGTGTGAGCGGTCGATGTCGATGATCGACAGGCGGCGGAACCCGATCGCGGCGTCGTCGTCGTGCCACACGCCGCCCTCGTCCGGGCCGCGGTGGCGCATGTCGGGCAGCGAGGCGTCGACCTCGTCGGCGACGAGCGCCGCTGATCCGTTCGCCGAGAGGAAACCGATGAGTCCGCACACGAGTCCAGTATTACGGTTCGCGCCGACGGCATGATGCAGCCCATGTCACTGGTCGAGGTGAGAGACGTGCCCGCCGTCGGCGAATTGCCCTTCGATGAAGTGCTGAGCCTGTACGAATCAGTTGGCTGGACCGTCTACACGCGGGAGCCGGAGCGGATTCGCGCGGCGCTGGCCGGGTCCTCGTTCGTGGCCGGTGCGTTCGCGGGGGAACGGCTCGTAGGACTCGTTCGCGCGATCTCTGACGACGCGTCGATCAGCTACGTCCAGGACGTGCTGGTGCACGCCGACGCCCAGCGATCGGGCGTCGGCCG
>NZ_JBHEMO010000080.1:0-17658 GCF_046262535.1 Jatrophihabitans sp.
CGCCGTCGTGGACTTCATGAGCAAGTCGCTCGGCCCGGCGATCATCACGGTGCACCAGTGCCACCACCCCGAGATCACCGTGGACGGAAACACCGCCACCGGGACCTGGTATCTCGAGGACAAGGTGATCATCACCGAGCACCGGATGCTGCTGACCGGCGCCGCGTTCTACAATGACGTCTACACCCGCGACGACGTCGGAATCTGGCGCATCAGCCGGACCGGCTACACCCGCAGCTACGAAGCCGTCCAGTCGCTCGACGACACTCCGAGCTGGAAGCTCACCGCCAACCGCTGGGCAACACCGGCCTAGTTCTGCTTACGCTCCTCGGCGACGCGATGCGGCACCCTGAGCAGCCGGATCGCGGTCACCAGCACGACGCCCCCGACGAGGTTGCCGAACGCCGACCAGGCCAGCGCGCCGAGCCAGTCGGCATAGCCGAACGGTGCTCCGGCGATCAGCGCCGCGAACATGAGGAGCGAATCGAGCACGCAGTGGAAGAGCTGACCACCGGCCAACAGTGCGCCGAACAGAATGGCGGGCACGAGCTGGACCCCCAAGCTGTCGGTCGCATGCTGCATGCGGGTCATGAGCGTGATGACGGCCCCGGCCAGGACGGCGAGCGCGAAGGACTGGGCTGACACCCCGAGCGTCGCGTAGTGCGTGCCCGACTCGACCGCCGTGGACTTGACCTTCGGCAGACCGGTGACGATCAGCCACACGATCAGCCACCCGCCGGCCAGGTTCATGAGCAGGGTGACCCCCCACAGCCGGGCCAGTGCCGACAGCGTTCCCTTCTTGGCCACGACGGTGATGACGGGGACGAGGAAGTTCTCGGTGAACAGTTCGCTGCGGGCGAGCAGCAGGGCGACGAAACCGAGGGAGAACGCGAGGCCGGCGAGCAGCGGGTTCCCGGTCGACTCCTTCACCAGCAAGTACGCGAGCACCCCGGTTCCCACGTCGATACCTCCGAGCAGGCCGGTGGACGTGAGCGCCAGGATGGGCCGGCGCAGGCGCACCTCGCCCTCGTCGACCAGTCGCTCGAAGGCGACCTCGAGCTCGTCCTCGGGCTTGGCCGGTGGGTCGGTGTTCACGGGGCTCGTCACCGCGGTGGACTACCCGTGCGCCGGGTTGCGTTATCGCCGGCTCGACGCCGCCTGCGCACTCCGGTGTACTTCCCCGGTGAAGACGCGACCGAAAGGCCTCGACAGCCCAGCGACCCGCAAGATCATCAAATGGATGTCAGCGGCCAACGTCTGGCTGTACCGCCGCAGCAACGGGCGGATCGGTAAGACGTGGCGGGTCGGCAGCGCGCTGCGCCACGGGGTGCCGGTCTGCCTGTTGACCACGACCGGCCGCAAGTCCGGACTGCCGCGGACGGTTCCGTTGCTTCACATGACCGACGGCGACAACGTCATCCTCGTCGCATCGCAGGGTGGCCTGCCCGAGAACCCCCAGTGGTATGGCAACGTGGTGGCCGACCCGGACGTAAGCGTGCAGTTCGGCGGGGCGACCCGGCGGATGCGGGCCCGGACGGCCACTCCGGACGAGCGGGCGCGCCTCTGGCCACGACTCACCGATGTGTACGCCGACTTCGACAGCTACCAGTCGTGGACGGACCGCGAGATCCCGGTGGTCATCTGCGAACCGGCCTGACCGTCTGCGGGGTCCCACCTTGCGGTAAGACTGGCAGGGAGAGGCCGCACCGGACGGCCCTCCACGTCGGCGAAGGAGACCGCAGGTGAGCAGGAACCCCTATGACGAACTCCCCCAGGTCGCCAGCTTCGAGTTGCGCAGCGACGACGCGTCCGACGGTCAGACGCTGGCCACGCCGCAGGTGTCGGGCGTGTTCGGAGCCGGCGGCGAGGACGTCTCACCGCATCTGGCGTGGTCGGGTGCGCCCGAAGGGACGCAGAGCTACGCCGTGACGGTGTACGACCCCGACGCCCCGACCGGGAGCGGTTTCTGGCACTGGGCGGCCTTCAACATCCCAGCCGACGTGACCGAGTTGCCCAGCGGAGCGAGCGGGACCAACATGCCCGACGGCGCGGTCGAACTGCGCAACGACGGCGGCACGACCGGCTACATCGGAGCCGCCCCACCGCCCGGGCACGGACCGCATCACTATCACGTCGTCGTGCACGCCGTGGACGTGCCGACCCTCGACATCCCGGCCGATGCCTCACCCGCATTTCTCGGCTTCAACCTGTTCAGCCACACCCTGGGCCGCGCGATGATCGTCCCCGTCTACGAGGTATCTGAATGAGCAATCGGGTGCGGGGCGTCATCGCCCGGACCAAGGGGGCGCCGGTCGAGGTCGTGAGCATCCACGTCCCCGATCCCGGCCCGGGTGAGGCGCTGGTGCAGGTGCAGGCCTGCGGTGTCTGCCACACCGACCTGCACTACCGCGAGGGCGGCATCAACGACGACTTCCCGTTCCTGCTCGGCCATGAGGCCGCCGGCGTGGTCGAGTCCGTCGGCCCCGACGTCACGGACCTGGCGCCCGGCGACTTCGTCATCCTCAACTGGCGCGCCGTGTGCGGGCAGTGCCGCGCGTGCACCCGCGGCGAGCCGCAGTACTGCTTCAACACGCACAACGCGAGGCAGAAGATGACGCTCGAGGACGGCACCGAGTTGTCACCGGCCCTCGGCATCGGTGCCTTCGCCGAAAAGACGCTCGTCGCCGCCGGGCAGTGCACCAAGGTCGATCCCGCGGCACCGGCCACCGCCGCCGGCCTGCTCGGCTGCGGGGTGATGGCCGGTCTCGGCGCCGCCGTCAACACCGCGGGCGTCAAACGCGGGCAGAGCATCGCCGTGATCGGCTGCGGTGGCGTTGGCGCGGCCGCGGTCGCCGGTAGCCGGCTCGTCGGGGCGGGCAAGATCATCGCGATCGACGTCGACGACCGCAAGCTCGCCGGCGCGCAGAACTTCGGCGCAACCCACACCATCAATTCGAAGGGGCTCGGCGTCGACGACGTGGTCGCCGCGATCCAGGAACTGACCGACGGCAACGGCGCCGACGTCGTCGTCGATGCCGTGGGCCGCCCTGAGACGTACAGGCAGGCGTTCTACGGCCGCGATCTCGCCGGTACGGTCGTGCTGGTCGGCGTCCCGGACCCGACCGTGACTCTCGAACTGCCGCTGATCGATCTGTTCAGCCGCGGCGGCACGCTGAAGTCGTCCTGGTACGGCGACTGTCTGCCGTCGCGCGACTTCCCCATGCTGATCGACCTCTTCCAGCAGGGACGGTTCCCGCTCGACCAGTTCGTCAGCGAGACGATCGGCATCGACGACATCGAAGCGGCCTTCGACAAGATGCACCGCGGCGAGGTGCTGCGGTCGGTCGTCGTCCTCTGATGCCGGCGCGCATCGAGCACACAGTCACCAGCGGCACCTTCAGCCTCGACGGCGGCACGTGGGACGTCGACAACAACGTCTGGGTGATCGGCGACGACCGCGAGTGCGTGGTGATCGACGCGCCGCACGACGCCGCCGCCATCGCCGCGCTCGTCGGCGACCGCCGACTGCGCGCCGTCCTGTGCACGCACGCGCACGACGACCATGTCAATGTCGCGCGCGACGTCGCCGACCGCTTCGATGCACCGGTGCGGCTGCATCCGGCCGACACGGTGCTGTGGCAGATGACCCACCGGCAGGCGGCGTTCGACCCGCTGGCCGACGGCGACCGGATCGAGGTCGGCGGCGCCACGCTGCACGTGCTGCACACGCCTGGCCACTCGCCGGGCGCGGTCTGCTTCTCCGCCCCCAAGCTGGGCGCCGTGTTCACCGGCGACACCCTGTTCCAGGGCGGGCCTGGCGCGACCGGTCGTTCCTATTCCGACTTCGACACGATCGTCGCGTCCATCCGCTCGCAGCTGCTGCCGCTGGCCGCGGACACCGTCGTGCACACCGGCCACGGCCCGGACACGACGATCGGCGCCGAGGCCGCCGGGGCGGACGACTGGACCCGCCCGGACTAGCCGGCGTCGGTCAGCTCGGCCACCTCGTCGCGGGTCAGGCGCTGGTACAGCGGGCCGGCCTCCAGGTTCTCCTCGAGATGCTTGACGCTCGACGTGCCCGGGATCGGCAGGACGACCTGCGCGCGGGCGAGCAGCCAGGCGATGGCCACCTGCGCCGGCGTCGCCTCGTGCCGCTTGGCGATCTCGTCGACCGGGCCGCCCGGCTTGGCCAGGTCGCCGGCGGCGATCGGGAACCACGGGATGAAGCCGATGGCCTCGCGAGTGCAGTAGTCGAGCACGTCCTCGGACTTGCGGTTCGTGAGGTTGTAGAGGTTCTGCACCGTGGCCACCTCGGTGATGGCCCGGACCGCATCGATGTCCTCCACCGAGACCTCCGACAGCCCGACCGCGCCGATCTTGCCTTCGTCGCGCAACTCGGCCAGAACGCCGATCTGATCGGCCAAGGGCACCTTGGAATCGATCCGGTGCAGCTGGAAGAGGTCGATGCGGTCCAATCCGAGCCGGCGCAGGCTCATCTCGCACTGCTGCCGCAGGTATTCGGGGCGCCCCACGGCCGCCCAGCGGTCGGGTCCGTGTCGCGTGAAGCCCGCCTTGGTCGCCACGAGCACCTGCTCGGGATACGGGTACAACGCCTCGCGGATGATCTCCTCGCTGACGTGCGGCCCGTAGGAGTCGGCCGTGTCGATCAGGTCGACGCCGAGTTCGACCGCCCGGCGCACCACTCGGACGCACTCGGCCCGGTCGGCCGGCTCGCCCCAGACGCCTTGCCCGGTCAGCCGCATGGCGCCGAACCCGAGACGGTGGACGGTGCGCTCGGCGATCTCGAAGGTGCCGGAGATCGAGGCCGGCGTGTTCAGGTCGGTCATTGCGCTCCTTCGTCGGTGTGCCTCCTACCTACCCAGCCTGCGCCGAAGCGACCCTGGCGTGCCGGAATGCCGAGCGGTACGCCAGGCTTGAGCTCTAAGACGCACCGCCCAACCCGAGGAGACCCGATGCCCACTCGTACCGCCCGCACGGCCTGGACCGGCACACTTCAGGAGGGCTCCGGCCAGGTCGAGCTGTCCAGCTCCAAGGTCGGCACCTACGAGGTGTCCTTCCCGAAGCGGGCGGCCGACGACGCCGACGGCACGACCAGTCCCGAGGAACTCGTCGCGGCCGCGCACTCGGCCTGCTACGCCATGTCGTTGTCCAACGGCATCGCCCAGGCCGGCGGAACACCGATCGCGCTCGACGTGCAGGCCGACGTCACCCTCGGCCCCGACCCGGCCGGCGGTTTCCGGCTCACCGGCATCAAGCTGACCGTGCGCGGTGAGGTCGACGGCCTCGACGCCGACGCGTTCGCCGAGGCCGCTGAGGCCGCCAAGGCCGGCTGCCCGATCAGCAAGGCGCTCACCGGCGTCGAGATCACCCTGGACGCCGCGCTCGAGCAGTAGCCCGCATGCCCCCAGTCGCGTTCTCCGACGTCACCGCGCTGACACCCGACGGGCCGGCCCGGTTCACCGTCGACGTCCACCCCGAGTGGACGATCGCCGGCAAGCCGAACGGCGGCTACCTGACGGGTCTGCTCGGCCGGGCCGCAGCGGCGGTCGGGCCGCACGAGCACCCGATCGCCGCGAGCGCCCACTTCCTGCGCTCACCGGAGCCCGGACCGGCCGTGGTCAGTGCCGAGTTGCTGCGCGGTGGGCGCTCGGCCAGCCAGCTGCGCGTCCAGCTCCGGCAGGACGATCAGCTCTGCATCGAAGCGCTCGTGACCACGAGCGTGCTCGATCCGGCGGCGAAGCCCTATTGGGCCGACGGCGCCCCCGCTGCCGGCACGGCCTCGCTCGAGGACTCGATCCGCCTGCCGTCGCTGAACCCGCTGGGCGTCAAGGTCGCGATTATGGACCAGGTCGACCTGCGGATCGAGCCCGACTCGTTCGGTTTCGGCCGCGGGGAACCGTCCGGCCGCGGGGAGTTGCGCGGTTGGCTCGCCCTGCCCCACGGCGAGGCGTTCGACCCGTTCTCGCTGATCTACGCCGTCGATGCGTTCCCCCCGGCGACCTTCGACATCGAGCTGACGGGGTGGGTGCCGACGCTCGAACTGACGGCGTACGTGCGCGCAATACCGGCACCTGGTCCGGTGCGGGTCTTGCAAAAGGCGCAACTCATCGAGGGCCAGCGCGTCGACGAGGCGTGCTGGGTGTGGGACAGCACCGGACGGCTCGTGGCATCGGGCACCCAGCTGGCCGGTATCCGGCTCGGCTGAACACGCTCAGCTGCGCCCTGTCGATCTCAGGTGGACCGCCCGGGCAGACTGAACAGTATGAGACGCCCGTCAGCCCGCCGCCGCATCGCGGCCGGACGAGCCTGGTGGCACAACAGCCTCGGCGGGCACGGCTACCGCAGGGTCCGCGAACTCGACCTCGACACGCACGCGCTGGCCCTCTGCGCCCAGCAGGTCCTCTGCACCGCGCCGCTGGTCGTCGCCGTGTCGGCGGTGCTCCAGCGAGTGACCGACGACGGCGCCGGCTACTTCATGACCCGCTTCTTCGGCCTGTACGGCGATTCGGCCGACGACGTCACCCGCCTGTTCCGCCGCACGGCGCCGACCATCAGCACGTTCACGCTGGTCGTCGCCATGATCACGGCCCTGGTGTTCACGACCAGCGTGGCCTCGGTACAGCAGCGCGCCTTCGAGCTGATCTGGACGCTGCCGCGGATCATCAGCATCCGCTCGTACTGTCGGCAGCTCGCTTGGACGATCATGCTGGGCCTCTACTCCCTCGGCATGCTCGGCCTCGGCCGGGTGGGGCGCATCCTCGACCAGCACATCGGCCGGCCCGGGTTGACCTGCATCGCCGTCGTCCAGGGCGTGGTCACCTTCCTCTTCTACTGGTGGTCGCAGCACTGGTTGCTGGCCGGCCGGGTGAACTGGCGCGCGTTGCTGCCGGGGGCGCTCTGCGTGGGCGTGGGCACGACCGTTCTCTTCCGATTGACCCGCGTCATCATGCCCGGGCAGGTGTCCTGGCAGGTTCACGCCTACGGGCTGATCGGCGGCGTGTTCGTCCTGTCCGTGTGGCTGATGATTCTGTCCGTGGTGATCTTCGGTGGCGTGCTGATCGGCGCCCTCATCACCGAACGACGCGCCGCCAAGGCAGGCTCGGACGCCGGCAACGTCGACGAGTCGCCGCTGACGCTCGCCGGGCTGGAGTCGGCGGCTGACGGCGTCGGGTCCCAGCGCCTCGGCGCCGGCCGGGGCTGACGTCGCCCCGTGCCGACGTCGCGCAGCGCCGGGCTGCTGTTGTACCGACGAAGCGCCGGTGACGTCGAGGTACTGCTCGGCCACATGGGCGGCCCCTTCTTCAGCAAGCGGGACGACGGTGCCTGGTCCATCCCCAAAGGCGAGTACGGCGACGACGAGGCCCCGCTCGCGGCTGCCCACCGCGAATTCGCCGAGGAACTCGGGCTGGCGCCGCCACCGGGCACCGAACGTGAACTGGGCACCGTCCGCCAGCGCAACGGCAAGCGGGTGACGGCCTGGGCTGTCGAAGCCGACCTCGACGTAACGGCGATCTCGAGCAACACGTTCGAGATCGAATGGCCGCCCCGCTCCGGGCGGCGTCAGTCATTTCCGGAGATCGACCGGGCCGGCTGGTTCGACCTGGCCACCGCGCGGCGCAAGATGATCGTCGGGCAGGACGCCCTGCTGGACCGGCTCACCGCCCTCCTGTGACGCATGAGCGCCGTCGCAGCCTGACTGAGGCCTTGCAATTGCTGGGCTCTAGGTAGTCCGGGACCCCTTAGGCGGACGGGGCCGCCGGCTGCCGCCATCCCTTAGGCAAAGTCCCGATGCAGGGGTCGGGGCCTTACGACGAATGTTCTCGGTGTCAAGGAAGCAGCTACACCGGAGGACCTCATGGAGACCAACCTTTACCTCGCCGCCGGCGCCGGGAACCTCGCCCGGAATCACATCCAGGACCTCCTCGTCGACGCCGACAACTCGCGCCGGACCAGGCAGGCCCGGTTCGCCCGCCGCAGCGCCCGCAAGGCCACCCGCGCGCGTCGCGCCTGATCCACCACACACACACACACACAGCGATCCGAGGTTCCGTAATGCTGACCTGCGCTCCGTCCGGCGAGTACTCACTGGACACGCTGCCCAAGGAGAGCCGCGACGAGCTACCCTGCCGCGTCCAGGATCCCGAACTGTGGTTCGCCGAGTCTCCGGCGGACCTCGAGCGGGCCAAGGCGTTCTGCCGGTCCTGCCCGGTGCGCACCGCCTGCCTACTCAGCGCCCTCGAGCGGCGCGAGCCCTGGGGAGTCTGGGGCGGCGAGATCTTCGAAGCCGGGGCGGTCATCGCCCGCAAGCGGCCCCGTGGCCGCCCCCGCAAGCACCCGGTCCACGAGGTCGCCGCCTGAGCGCGCTCAGCGCCCGAGATCCGGGTGGGCCCGGCCGGCGATGAGCGGCAGGTCCACGTAGGTCGTGATCCCCGGCTCGGCGGCACAGACGTAGGGCACGGAGTTCACGCAGTGCATGGCCGTCGCGACGATGCCCGGGTTACGGGCCACGCCGGCCTTGACGGTCTGCGGCTGCCAACCCCTGATGGTCACGAAGCAGTCCGGATCGCCCTTGACCTCGATCTCGAACCGTTCCCCCTCGGGGCCGAACGTCCACGGCGGGTCGAGCTGCTCCTCGCCCATCAGCCAGTTCACCGCGACCCGCACGACCACCCGGTCGCCGATCACCGCATCCCACTGGAACCGCTGGGCGGCGACCCTTCCCGGCTCGATCGGCCCGATCGGCGAGTCGATTGCGGCGGTGGCCACAGCGACTTCCTGCACCGTGCGGATCTCGGCGTCGGTCGAGAATCCCAGGACGTCCAGGCACATGCGCACGGATTGGACGAAGCCGCCGGACAGCACCTTGAGCATCGGGCTGTGCATCGCCTCGTCGGCCGTCGCGCCGAAGCACATGATCCACCGGACGACGTCGGGTGAGTTGTACGTCCGGATGTCGGAGAACTCCTCGCCACGCACGTAGGTCACCGCCGAGGACCAGGCGGAGAACATCAGCGGATGCAGCTCGGCGATCCCGCCGGGATTGATGCCGGTGCCGTGCAGCGTGACGCCGCCCGCTCGGCAGGCCGCCTCGAGGGGCTCGGCCTCGGTTGCCCCGGGATAGAACCAACCGACCGGCGTGACGACGTTCTTGCCCGACCGCAGGATCGCGGCGACGTCGTCGGCGTTCGGCACGATCGGGGCGTAAATGACGGCGTCAGCGTCCATGGCCAGGACGGCCGCGGTGTCAGTCGTTGCCCGCACGCCCAGGGGCGCCCGGCCGATCAGCTCGCCGACGTCCCGCCCGTCCTTCGCGGCCGAGTGCACCCAGCACCCGACGAGCTCGAGCTCCGGATGGCGCAGGATGCCCTCGATCGCCGCCTGCCCGACGCCGCCGGTGGCCCATTGGATGACCCGCAGCGCCATGTCGACTCCTTTGCCGGGCCGTCGCCCGCACGCGGCCCGCGTGCTGGACGTACCGTAGCCAAACCCGACCCTCCCGACAGATTGAGATCTCCATGCGCGCAGCCGTGTACCTGTCAGCCGGCGACGTCACCGTCGACGACGTCCCGGACGCGGCCGTGGTCGAGCCCACCGACGCGGTTGTGCGCGTCCTTCGTTCCTGCGTTTGCGGGTCCGATCTCTGGTCGTATCGAGGGGTGGTCAACCGCGAGGCCGGCTCACGCATGGGTCACGAGTTCCTGGGCCTGGTCGAAGATGTCGGGCGGGACGTGACCACGCTCGAGGTCGGCGATCTGGTCGTCTCGCCGTTCCAGTGGTCGGACAACACCTGCCCGGCCTGCCTCGACGGGATCCAGAGCTCCTGCGCCAATGGCGGGACGTTCGGCGCTCCGGGGGCCGACGGCGGGCAGGGCGAGGCGGTCCGCGTGCCGCTGGCCGACGGAACGCTGGTGGCGGTGCCGTCGGGCGCCGGCGAGGACCTCTACCCCGCGCTGCTGGCCACCTCGGACGTGCTGGGCACGGGCCTGCACGGTGCGACACTGGCCGGGGTCAGCGAGGGCGCCACCGTGGCGGTGATCGGCGACGGCGCGGTCGGTCTTTGCGCCGTCCTCGGCGCGACCACGGTGCTGGGCGCCGAGCGGGTCATCCTGATGAGCCGGCATGCCGACCGCACCGAGCTCGGCCGGCGCTTCGGGGCGACCGACATCGTCGAGTCCCGCGGCGCCGAAGGCATCGCGGCCGTCCGTGAGCTGACCCGCGGGCTGGGTGTGCGCCACGTCGTCGAAGCGGTGGGCACCAAGGAATCGTGGGAGATGGCCGTGGGCATGGCACGCGAAGGCGGGGCCATCGGCGCGGTGGGGGTGCCACACGCGTCCCCACGCCTGCCGCTGTTCGGCCCGTTCGTCCACCATCTGACCATCAGCCTGGGGATCGCCCCCGTCCGCCGCTACCTGCCGATGCTGATCGAGCGGACGGTCGACGGCACGCTCGACGCCGGTCCGGTCTTCGACACGGTGCTGCCGCTGGAGCAGGTGGGCGACGCGTACGCCGCGATGGCCTCGCGTCAGTCCATCAAGGTCATGCTGACCTGACGCGAGCAGCAGCCTGCAGCTCCAGGTTGGCGAGCTGCAGCTGTTGGTCGCTCGCTCGCTCGAGGTCGGTCACCGCCTCCGGGTCCAAGCGGTCACAGATCCAGTCGAAGTGCAGGGCGACCCAGTCGCCGGCCAGGACCCCCGACGACAACGACTGCCCGCCGGCCGATTGCCGCACCGTCTCAGCGGCCGCATCACCCAGGTGAAGACGTTCGCCGCCCCAGCGCAGCGGCCGCGAGACGACCACGGCCTCGTCGCCGTGCGTTTCCTCGACCTGGCCCCAGCGGATCCGGCATCGATCCAGCACGGACAGGGGCACCGGGCTGCCCGACCCCAGCAGGCCGGCCCACGGATAGACCGCGAAGACGTGGAAGCTGTGGTGTGCGCGGGCGAGGGGCCGCGCCGGCGCGCTCAACCGGTTCCACAAGCCGCCCGTCTGGCCGGCGAACTGCTCGGCCAGCCGATCGTGGAGTCGGTCGGGCGGCAGCCGCTCGAGCAACTCGCCGCCGACCCAGTACGCGCGCACGACTCGGGCGTCCAGCGGGTCCGCGATCCCGGCGGCCTCGGCCAGCAGCTGCAGGTACACCCACGCGCCGTCGAACTGGCGCGCCCGCCCGGCGATCTCGGCGGTGTCCTCGCCGGCGGCGCTCGACGCGAGCAACCCGGCGGCGTCGTCGGGTCCGCAGTAGCCCAGCTCGTTGGGCGGATAGGCATAGCGAGCGAACAGCACCGAGCCGGAGGTCCCCGCCATCCCCGGTCAGGCTCCGACGGTGGGATCGTCGTCGCGCGGGCGGCCCATCATCTCCAGGCCGGCGAGCGCCTTCTCCGCCCCCGCGGCGTCGATGCGCTCCATCGCGAAGCCCATGTGGATCACGATCCAGTCGCCGGCTGCGAGCTCCTGGTCCTCCAACATCCCGATGTTGATCTGGCGCTGCGCGCCGAGCACGTCGACGAGGGCCAGCTGGTTGCCGTGTCCCTCGACCATCGCGACGACGCGGCCCGGGATTCCGAGGCACATGGTCAGCCCCCCGCCGCGCTGGCCGCCCGGAGCGACAGCTCGTCGTCGACCAAGCCGCGCACGGTGGCGGCGGCCGGCTCGACGGCCGCGGCCACGGGGCCGGACAGCCCGATCCGCTCGCCGAGGTCGGCCGGGATGCAGCCGACCACGAACGTTGGGGGCAACTCCCCCCCGAGCGCGCGCAGGCCGGCCAGCACCGTGGCCGGATCCATGGCATGCGCGTCGAGGCCACCGGGCCCGCTGACCCCCAGGTCGTCGGCACCGACCTCGAGCACGCGCAACGTGCCCGGCGAATCCGGGCCCGGCAGCGCGTCGACCAGGATCAACGCCTCGTACCCGTCGAGCAGGTCGTAGGCGAGGTGCATGCCGCGAATCCCGTAGTCGACGATGCGCACGTCGGTCCTCGGCGGGTCCACAGCAAGACGTCCGGCGACCTCGCAGCCGAAACCGTCGTCGCCGAGGAAGATGTTGCCGATGCCGGCGACCAGGATGCGCGGTGGCACTTAGCGCTGATCCTCGGACTTGTTCTCGCCGCTGCCGGTGCCGGCATAGTGATCCGGCCCCACCCGGTCGTCGTCGAGATCGGTCTCAGGCATGTCGGCCGCCGGCTGCTCATCGGCCGGGGACGCCTCGGCTCCGCGCGGCGTGTCCTCCTTGGGAGTCGATTTGAGCTCGGCGTTCTCCACCGGGCCGGTTGCCCCGCCGACGTTCGCGCCGTCCTTGTGCGTGTCCTGCTCGCTGTCGACCGGCGCGCTCCTCTGCCGGTCGTCGTAGGGCGGCATCGCGCGGTCGGTGGTACCGCCGCCCTCGACGTCTCGTTCGTCGTTCATCTGGTTTCCCTCCCGGGCTGCTCAGCCGCCCTGGTCGCCCGCCGGCATGTCAGGGGCGCCTTCGTGCTGCGCACCCTGCGCATCGACCGACGTGTCACTTTCTTCGTCCGACTGGCCGCTCGGCCGGTCGACCGGGCCACCCGACGGCTCGTCCGAGCCGGCGTCGCGTGACCCCTCCGGACCCCGCTCGCTCTGCGGCTCCTCTTCGAGGGAGCTGCCTGGCGTCTCACTCATCTTTGCCTCCTTCCCGCGCGGTCGGTCACATCCTTCGCATCTTCATGTAGCGCCGGATGTCGGGGATGGAGCGAACGCCCACCGCGAGACCCACGACCACGACTGCGGCCACTCCCACCAGCGTGACTTCTCCGAGCACCTTCACGATCGGCTCTCCTCCCGGTTGTCGTGCGCGAAACTGGACGAGCCGGGCCCCAATGGCTCGACCTCGTCCGGAGCGAAGTACAGAAAACGGCCGTACCACTCGTGCATCTCGGCCGCCGGGTCGACCAGCAGGGTTACTGCGACGTGGACGTTGCCGTCGACGTCGGAGTGGACGGCCGACACGCGCGCCTGCTGGCCGGCGAAGAAGAGATCCTGTGCGTCGGCCCGTCGCGAGGGACGCAACCGCACGATGCTGCCGCGGGCAACGGCGACCCCGTCCACCATCACGTGGTCGACGTCGGGCTGCACACTGGCGTCGACCTCCGGATCCCACCACGGCAGGTCGCCGGTGGTGAAGGTGGGCGGTTCCACGTCGCGGAGGTCCATCACGTCGGCGGCCAGGGCGTGCGGGTCGCGCAGGATGCCGTGCAGCTGGGCCAGCGCCTCGGGCGACATGGCATCGCAGCGGTCGATGATCTCCGCGGCGCGTGGGTCGGTCGCCCGGGCCTCGGCCTTCTCAGCGTCGGTCAGCGTCATCACGCGCAGGGTGAGGATCTCGTCGATCTCGGTCGAGTCGAACAGCGCCCCCGCGCTCTGGTCGGCGACCTCCGGGTAGTCGTACAGGATGATCGGCGACACGAGGACGAGGTCGCTGCTGCCGGGCAGCCCGGCCATCACCGGCCAGCACCGCCGCTGCCGGCAACCGGCCACTGCGGCGCCCGCCGCGTCCGGCGGCTCGAGCAGCGAGATGAAGTCGGCACCGTGCGCACTGAGCAGGACGTGGGCACCGATGAGAGACAGTCGGATCGCGTCGTCCTTGCTCGCCACCGGCGCGGTCGCCGCATTGCTCACCGTGATTCCCAGGCAGACGAAGCCATCGACCGCTTCGCTGCTCATCACCACGGTCGCCCGCAGCGGGTAGCGCCGGCGAATGATCCGCCCGGCACACACGCCCGCGTGGTCGCGCAGTTCTTCGATGTCCTCACCGCCGTCGACCTCGACGGCGAACTCGTGGCGGCCCTCGGCGAGCGAGTACGGCGCGAGCGCGATCTCGTGCTCGACAGCCTCGTCCCATGTCAGCCACGACCGGGCCCCGACGGTCAGCTGCTCGACCGGCTCGAAGCGCTGTGGGTCGTCGGTGGCCCGCTCGACGGTGCGCGTCTGCAGTTGCAGGAAACGCAGATGGGCGGTGACCCGTCCCTCTGCCGTCACCTCGCCCAGCACGCAATCGGCCGCCATGTCCGAGTCCTCCCCCAGGCCGGCGTCGGAGGCACCGCATGGCCCGAGCACACCGAACTGCCAGCGGACCTGGTTCTTGCCGGACGTGGCCCGGTAGGGGTAGAGCAGGTAGCCCTCGAAGAGGACGGCATCGGCCACCGTGCGCGCCAGCTCCAGGCTCATGAGCCACGCACCTCCGCTCCGGCCATCAATGACGCGACCGTCTCTTCCCAGCTGGTCAGCCCGCGGACGGAGCGGTAGTAGGACAGCGCCGTGATGGTGTCGTGTCGCAGCCGGAGCCACCCGGTGTCGGGGTAGTAGTGCCCGATCATGTCGCGCCACACGGAGACCGGTATCTGGTGGCGCGCCTCGCAGTCCCACGACACCTGTTCCACGCCGAAGCCGGCCGTGCCGCGAGTGAACACGGTTCCCGAGAAGAGGAAGACGACGGGGATCGCGTCATCCCGCAGGGCGTGCAGGTACTTCGACCAGGTCACCTCGAAGTCGTAGGTGCACGGCATCGCCAGGTCGACCTCGGTGATCCCCGTGAAGCCCTGAACCATCGAGGTGCACTGCATCCACATGAACGGTTTGAGGGTGTCAAACCAGCGGTCGCGCGTCCCGAACATGTCGAGCAGACCGCTCTCCTCGTCCGGGCTGTACTTGCGCCGCTGCGGTTCGATCCGAACCTGGCAGCGCAGCGCGATGGCGTGGACCACCGCGGCGGTGGACTCGATGATGCGCAAGCGGGCCGTCAACTGCGGCGCCGCCGCGTACTGCTCGGCGAACACGTCGGCGACCTGGAACTCGAGTTGAGCCATCAGCCGAGGCCGATCTGCGGTGCCGGCCGGCTGCGCCCGGACACCTTGGTGAAGAAGGCGTCCATCGCGGAGCGGGCCTCGTCCCCGCCATCGAATCCGCGCCACAGCTGACGGAGCTGACCGACCAGCTCGTAACACGCGTCGATGGGCACGAGGTGGCAGGTGAAGTCCAGCTCGTCGGTCCCGCGCCCGCGGTCGGGCGCGCGGAGCAACAGCGCCTCGACGTCCGGCTCGAGCACGGACAGCTGCGGGTTGGCCGCGACGACGGACTCCCACGCCGCGAGTGACAGCTCGGACTCCGTCGCGCCGGCCGGCCCTGGATAGAACGCGATCGTCCGCCGCTGCAGGGAGTTGCGGAACAGGAAGGCCAGGCCGACCGGGATCTCGAGTTCGTCCCACTGGCCCGGACTGAGGGCGAAATCGGGGAACGAGAGATAGCGCTCGGGCACCGCTCGGTAACGCTGTTCGGCTCCGTCCACGGCGAAGAGCAGATAGCAGCTGCGGCAGGTGCACATCAGCACCCGGCTGTCGAGATTGACGACGTGCGAGTGCTCCTCGGCGATCGGCTCGGCGCACATCTCGCACCGCTCCTCGGCGGCGCGCACCGGACGGGTACTGGTGATCCGTCGCAGTGCGCCGAGCGGGTTCCCGCACGGGCTCCCGGGCCGCCGCGTTGTGGTCATGCCGGCGCCGGCACCGGCACCGCAACCGAGACGGTGCCGCCGTTGTTGAGCAGCGGCAACGGATCGAGATGCAGCGCGTCGTCCTCGAGGCTGCGGCCGGCACGCCGCACGTCGAAGTGCCCGTGGCAACCGGGACAACCCAGCACGGGGTCGCCGGCGGCGCCACCCAGCACCCGGCCGAGACCGGCGCCGGCCAGGCTGGAGTGACAGGTCGGGCAGGCGTCGCGGAAGGCGAACAACTCGGTGCCGATCCGGCAGGCCACGATGGGGGTGTCGCCGGCCGAGCAGGTCAGCACGCTGCCGGCGGCCAGGGCCGCCAGCTCAGGCACCGTCGACCACGCGGCGCCGTGCACCGGTTCGGGTTCGTTGAGGCGCACCCGTAGCGAGTTGAGCGAGATGAGTGGTGCCGCCGGCTTGTCCTCCGGTGATTCCACCTCGATGGCGGTCACTTCGGGGGCCGCGGCCTCGACCGCACCTTCTACGGCCAACGAGAGCGTCGCCGACGACGACGGGCACCCGTCACAGCTGCCGAGCAATCGCAAGCGCACCACGCCGTCGTCGCTGACATCAATCAGCTCGACGTTCCCCCCGTGCGTGCCCAGATAGGGACGGACGCTCTCCAGCGCCAGCTCGACCCGGGCGCGAACGTCGTAGGGATGCAGGCCGTGCACCAACAGCAGGCTGGAAACGAGCTCGTCGTCGGCCAGCGCGGCCAGCACCCCGTCGTCGAGCCGCCCGAAGTCGTACATGATGTCGAGCAGCCGCTCCAGGCCGCTGCCGTACAGGTCGGCGACCAGGCGGACCAGCTCCTCGGCGCGCTCGCGCGCCACCACGCCACCGGAGGAGCTGGCGTCCAGCAGGGTCTGGATGCGGTCGCCCACCACCTGCAGGTCAGGCGGTGGGCCCTCACTTACCTGCGGAGCGCCCACGGCTACTCGCCGGTTACCGACTGGGTCGGTGAGTGCATCTTCTCGAGCGTCTTGCCCTCGCCCAGATACATGTGCACGCCGCAGGGCAGGCACGGGTCGAAGCTGCGCACCGTGCGCATGATGTCGATGCCCTTGAAGTGCTCGCGGTCGTTCTCCTCGAAGATCGGCTGGCCCTGCACGGCGTCCTCGTACGGCCCGGGCGTTCCGTAGACGTCACGCGGGTTGGCGTTCCACGGCGTCGGCGGATACGGGTGGTAGTTCGCGATCTTCCCGTCCCGGATCACCATGTGGTGCGACAGGACGCCACGGACGGCCTCGGTGAAGCCGCAGCCGATGCCCTCGTCCGGAACGGTGAACTTCTCCCAGGTCTTCGTGTTGCCGGCCCGGATCTCGACCAGGGCCTTCTCGGCGAAGTGCAGAGCGCACGCTGCCGCATAGGCCTGGAAATACGTGCGCGCCCGGTTCCGCTCGATGGTGTTGCTCCACTGCGGAACCTTCCACTCCAGCTCCACCGGGCCCTTGAGTGCGGTCTTCGGCAGGTTGATCTTGACGCTGGTGCCGGTCGCCTGGACGTAGCCGATGTCGACCAGCCCGGCCAGCGCGGTCGACCACAGCCGGGCCAGCGGGCCGCCGCCGGTGTCGAGCGCCAGGTAGTCCTTGCCGTCGAACCACCGGGGCGACATGACCCAGCTGTACTTGTCGTCGAAGTCGCGCTTCTGCGGCTGCGGGTTGGTGTGCTGGTTCCACGGGTGCCGCCGGTCGACCGGATTGCCCAGGGGGTCGTTCTTGACGAACATCTCCTGGCCTTCCCAGTCGTCGTAGTACGACGAGCCGAGCAGGATGCGGATGCCCAGGTTGATGTCGACGAGGTCGGTGGTGACCAGCTTGCCGTCGACGACGACGCCTGGGGTCACGAACATCTTGCGACCCCACTCGGTCATGTCCTTGTACTCGAAGTTGCAGAACTCCGGGTCCTGGAAGGAACCCCAGCAGCCGAGCAACGTCCGGCGCAGCCCGGACTGTTCGTAACCGGGCAGCGCGTCGTACATGAAGTTGAACAGGTCGTCGTGCATCGGGACGACCTTCTTCATGAACTCGATGTAGCGCATCAGCCGGGTCATGTAGTCGGTCATCAGCTGGATCGTCGCGACCGTTCCGACGCCGCCCGGATAGAGCGTCGACGGATGGACGTGGCGGCCTTCCATCAGGC
>NZ_JBHEMO010000081.1:0-47971 GCF_046262535.1 Jatrophihabitans sp.
CGCCTGCCGAGGACCTGACCTACCGCAAGCTCGCGGTCGTCTACGGCGTGGACGCCGTACCCGTGCGGACCGGTAGCGTCGGGCGGCCCTGAGCGGCCAACCGCTACCCTCCCCGACATGCCGGTGCCCAGGGGCAGACAAATCCCCTTCACCAGCGCGCTGAGTGGACTCGTGCTGTTGGGTGTCATGTTCACCCTCGCGGCGCCGATCCATGTCGCGGCCATATTCTCCGCCTGGGCGCTCGTCTACCTGGTCGAGTTCGTGGTCCGGGATCGGTTCGGGCTGCGCCGACACCTGTTGCTCCCCGAGGTGCAGGCCGCCGGTGTGTCGGCCGTCGTCCTCGGCGGCGCCGCGGTGGCGTCCGCGGCCTCCCCCGGGCGCCCGTTGATCGACCTGATATACGCCGGGTGCTATCTGGCGGCCGGATGGGCGCCGCTGCAGACGGGACTGCGGGCGCTGCGCCATAAGACCATCGATGTCGAACTGCTGATGGTGATCGCCGCGCTCTGTGCGGCGGGCACCGGCAACGCCTTCGACGGCGCCTTGCTCTTCGTGATCTTCAGCAGCTCTCGCGCCCTGGCGGCAATCGCGACGCGCCGCACCCAGGAGTCGGTGCGCAGCCTGCTGACGCTCACCCCCGAGCACGCCAGGAGGATCACCGCCGACGGCCGCGAGGAGCTGGTGCCCGCGACGGCGCTCGGCGTCGCGGACGAGATCGTCGTGCGCCCGGGCGAGCGCATCGGAGCCGACGGCAACATCCTCGCCGGCAGCAGCGAGGTCGACCAGGCGAGCGTGACCGGCGAGCCGATGCCGGTCACGAAGCATCCCGGCGACGAGGTCTTCGCCGGAACGGTGAATGGCGTCGGGACGCTGCGGATCACCGTCACGCGCCGCGGCGCGGAATCGGTGGTCGCCCGGATCGTCGCCCAGGTCGAGCAGGCCAGCACGACCAAGGCCAAGACCCAGGTCGTGCTCGAGCACTTCGAGCGGCGTTACTCGGTCGGCGTCGTCGCCGCGACGGTCGCGATCCTGGTGCTGCCTTTCGTGCTGGGAACGAGCTACCGGCCCGGTCTGCTCCGGGCCATGGCCTTCATGATCGTGGCCTCGCCGTGCTCCTTGACGCTCGCGACCATGCCCGCCTTGCTCGCCGCAGTCGCCGACGCCGGCCGGCACGGAGCGCTCGTCAAAGGTGCCGCCGTGATGGAACGGCTCGGCAAGGTGACCACGATCGCCTTCGACAAGACCGGAAGCCTCACGCTGGGCGCGCCAGAGGTCGTCGAGGTCCTCGTGCTGCCGGCCTGCGCGTTCGACGGCGACGACGTCGTTCGGCTCGCGGCCGCGGCCGACCGGGGGAGCGAACATCCTCTCGCCGACGCCGTGCTCAAGGGAGGCCGCGGCCCGGGGACTGGAGAGCCCCGAGGCGCATAACTTCCGCGCCGAGCCGGGCCGCGGCGTACATGCCCGGATCGGCGGACAAGAAGTCGCGGTGACCAGCCCGTCCACCGCCCCCGCCGACGAGAACAGGGCCGCGGTCGACGCGGTACGGGCAATCGAGAGCGCCGGATCGACCGCGTTGGTGGTCAGTGTCGACGGACGGCATGTCGGCGTGCTCGGCCTCACCGACCAGCTGCGCGTCGATGCGGCCCGGACCGTCGCCGCGCTCACCGAACTCACCGACGACGAGCCGCTGGTGCTCACCGGCGACGGCGCCGGCGCGGCCACCCGGACCGCTCGCCAGGCCGGCATCACCGATGTGCGGGCCCGGCTCCCGCCGGCGGACAAGGTCGCGGTCATCAGTGGGCTGCAGTCGGCCGGCAAACGGGTCACCTACGTCGGCGACGGCATCAACGACGCACCCGCGCTGATGACGGCCGACGTGGGCGTGGCCATGGCGAACGGCGCCGACCTGGCGCTGGAAACCTCCGACGTCGTCATCGTCCGCGGCGATCTGGCGCCGCTTCCGGCGATGATCAGGCAGTCCCGGCACGCCCGCCGCGTGATGATCCAGAACTTCGTCCTGGCCGCCGCCGTCATCGTCGGCCTGGTTGCCTACGACCTCGCGGCGACGCTGCCGCTTCCCGTCGCGGTCGCCGGCCATGAGGGCTCAACGCTGCTCGTCGCCCTCAACGGGCTGCGCCTGCTGCGCAGCGGCGTCTGGGGCGAGTTCCCCCGTCCACCTGCTCGTCGCCCGGCGGCCGCTCAGCTGCGCCGGTTCGCGCTGGCCGCTGTTTCCTTCACCGCTCTCGGTCTGCTGGCCGCGCACCAGCTCAGCTAGGGCCGCAGCACCGGGACCAGCAAGACGAGCGCGGCCAGTTGAACTCCACCGACGAAGCCGGCCGTGGCCGCCACGCCGTGCTCGTACAGCACACCGATGAGCGCCGCGCCGGCCAGCCACGACAGGCCGTAGATGGCGGTGAAGGTCCCGTACCCGGCCCCCCGTCTGTGGGCCGGAACCAGGTCGGCGACGGCGGCCCGCATCGTCGAGTCGTGGATACCCAACCCGGCGCCCCACACGGCCGCGCCCGCGATCACGAGACCGGTCGTCGTCGACAGCGAGAGCAGCGGAACCACTGCCGCCAGGAACGGCAGGACCACCAGGCCCCGCAAACCGACCCGGTCATAGATCCGCCCGAAGGCGACGGCGGCGCCCGACGCTGCGGCCATGGCGAGGGCGTACAGCACCGGGACCACTGACGCCGGCATGAGATGGCGCGACGTCACGTGGAAGGCCAGCACCGCCCAGGTGGAGAACCCGAGCATCGTCATGGCCGAGAAGGCCGCGTACTGCCAGAAACGCTTCGGCAGGCCCGTCTCCAACCGCAGCTTCTTGCTCTCCGAAACGTCCGCGGCCGGTTCCCACAGCGCGGGGTCGGGCGCGGAGCGACGCAGCCTGAGCAGGGCGATCACGGCGAAGGCCCCCGGCACCGCGAGCAGCGCGAAGGCGAGGCGGTAATGCCCGTCGAGAGCCAGGACGAGGGCGACGAGCAGCGGCCCCGTCATGGCGCCGACCTGGTCGAGGGCCTCGTGCAGGCCGAAGGCGTAACCGCGTCCCATCTCGGCCGACGCGTGCGCCAACATCGAGTCGCGGGCGGGCGTCCGGACCGCTTTGCCCACGCGCTCGCCGTTGTAGAGCAGCCCGGCGGCGCTCAACCCGCCGGCCACCGCCAACAGGGGCACGCAGACGGCGGTCATGACGTAGCCGATCAACGTCTGCGGCCACGGTTTGCCGATCCGGTCGGCCATCCGGCCGGTGAACAGCCGCAGCACCAGTGCGGCGGCCTCACCAGCGCCGGTGACCAGACCGACGACCGCCGCACTGGCGCCCAACGAGCCGAGGTAGGGCCCGATGATCGAGCGGGCGCCCTCGTACACGACGTCGGCGAGGGCGGACACGATGCCGAAGCCGACGATGAACCGCACCGGGCTGATGCGGTTGCCGGCCCCGGCCGATAGGCTCATGAACGAGTGGTCAGGGTCAGCCGCCCGCGTAGCGAATCATGAATTCGCGGTCTGTGTCGCGGCCGCCCTCGGGGTCGCGGGCGACATGCGTATCGGTCGTCTCGACCATGTCCTCGGCCGGAATCCGCTTCGGCAGATGTGTGAACCGGCTCGCGTCGTGTCCCGCCCGGACAGCCGCGCCGCCGTCAACGTGTTCGTCCATTGCGCGAGTATGCGCCCAGAACGGTGAGGAGAGCAGCCGTGAGCCGACGCTCCGCGTCTCTGCCTCCTGCTGTGACCGGGAACATCTCGCGCGCGACACGCGGGACCTACCTCGCCTTCATCGGCGCCGGCTTCGCGTTCGCGAGTTGGGCCGCCCGCATCCCCCAGGTCCGTGACGGGTTGCACCTCTCGGCGGCCGACCTGGGGCTGGTCCTGTTGTCCCTTGCCGCCGGCGCGCTGATCGCGCTGCCCCTCGCCGGCGCGATCGTCCACCGCTTCAACTCCCGGCGAACGGTGGCGACGATGTCCCTGCTGCTCGCCGTGGGCCTCGTCACGGTGGCCATCGGTTACCGGACCGGCGTGGCCGGCGTGGTGATCGGCCTGTTCGTCGTCGGGTTCGCGAACGGTGCGTGGGACGTGGCGATGAACGTCCAGGGTGCGCTCGTCGAGCGGCAGCGGGGGCGCTCGATCATGCCTCGCTTCCACGCCGGCTTCAGCGTGGGGACCGTCGCCGGCGCACTGGTCGCCACGCTGATGGTGGCGGTGCACGTCTCGGTGACTGTCCACCTACTGGGCGTGGCCGGGCTGATCGCGGCGACGATGCCGTTGGCCGTCCAGGACTTCCTGCCCGACGTCAACACCGACGTCGACACCGAAACCACACCGGACGCGCCGGCGGAGAAGTCCGCCGAGACTCCCCGCGCGGCCACGGCGCTGACCCGCTGGCTCGAGCCGCGCACCCTGCTGATCGGCGTCGTCGTGTTGGCCTTCGCGTTCACCGAGGGCAGTGGCAACGACTGGATCAGCGTGGCGCTCATCGACGGGTACGGCGTCCCGGCCGCCGTCGGCTCGCTCGGCTTCGCCGCATTCCTGACCGCCATGACGACGCTGCGCTGGTTCGGCACCGGGCTGCTCGACCGGTACGGACGGGTCACGGTGCTGCGCGGGCTGTCGCTCGTGGCCATCGCCGGTCTCGCTCTGTTCGTGTTCAGCCCCTGGACGCCGTTGGCCTTCGCCGGCGCGCTGCTCTGGGGCGCCGGGGCATCACTCGGTTTCCCGGTCGGCATGAGCGCGGCCGCCGACGATCCGACAGCGGCCGCCGGTCGGGTCAGCGTCGTGGCCTCGATCGGCTACTGCGCCTTTCTGGGTGGGCCGCCCCTGATCGGCTTCGTCGGTTCCCACGACACGGTCCTGCACGCGCTGCTCGCGGTGGCCGTGCTGCTGTCGGTGGCCATGACCCTGGTCGGCGCGCTCCGCCCACTGCCCGGCGCAGCGGGGAGCTGACGCCGACAGGGCACCGGCTGACTAGGCAGGGGTTGCTGTTCACCTCCGCTGGGTAGAGTCGCGGCTCTTCGAGTGAGGAGCGGTGATGGTGGACAGCCCCATGACCCAGCAGCGGGAACGGGAACTCAAGTTCGACGTGCCCGACGGCTGGGAGCTGCCGAACCTCGCCTCGATCGTGCCGGCGGGCGGATCCGTGGACCGCCGCTCGGTCTCGCTGGACAGCACCTACTACGACACCGCGGACCACGCCCTCCGCGCCGCCCGGGTCACCCTTCGACGGCGCACCGGCGACGAGGACGAGGGGTGGCAGCTGAAGGTGCCGACCGGCGACGCCCGCACCGAGATCGGCTTGCCGCTCGGCCCACGGGACGTGCCGGCCGAGTTGCGTCAACTCACGACCGGAGTCCGCGCGGGCGCGCCGGTGCGGCCGGTCGCCCGCGTCCGGACCGAGCGGCAGGGGCACGCCTTCCTGGCCCCCGACGGGACGCCACTGGCCGAGTTGGCGTTCGACGACGTCATCGCGACCGCCATGGGCGGGTCGGCCACTGTCACCGCCTGGCGTGAGGTCGAGGTGGAGCTGAAGGCCGGCGACGAAGCCCTGCTCAAGAGGGCGGCCAAAGCGCTGCGGCGTGCCGGAGCGGAGCCGTCGGCTTCCGGCTCGAAGCTGGCCCGAGCGTTGGGCGCCACGATGAGCCGCGCCCCGTCCGGGGCGCCGAGGTCGGTTCTCGACGCCGTGCTGCCCTATCTGGCCGAGCAGCACGCCGCGATGGTCGCCGCCGATCTCGAGCTCCGCCGCGACCGCGACGTGGTGCACGTCACGCGGGTCGCGTGCCGCCGCTATCGCAGCGCACTGCACGTGTTCGACGACCTCTTCGACGCCGATCGCGCCGCCTTCCTCGACGGCGAGCTCAAGTGGTATGCGGGCGTCCTCGGCGCGGTCCGGGATCTTCAGGTGCTGGGCACGCAGCTGCGCGCAGAGCTCGCGGACCTGCCTGACGAACTGGTTCTCGGGCCGGTGTCGGCCCGTTTGGAACAGACGCTGTCCCATGACCTCGCCGCCGCGCGGAGCAAGCTCGCCTCAGCACTGGCCGGTCGCCGCTACGTCGCGCTGTTGCGCGAGCTCCGGGCCTGGGCCGAGCAAGCGCCAGTCGTCGCCAAGGACAAGCCGGCGGCCCGGCTGGACAAGTACTTGAGCAAGGCTGAGCGCAAACTCGACCGACGGATCGAGCTGGCCGCGGCGGTCGACGACGACGCCGCCGGCAAGAACGACGCGCTGCACCGCGTCCGCAAGGCCGCGAAGCGAGCTCGCTACACGGCCGAGCTGAGTGCGCCGGCTCTCGGCAAGCGCGCCGCCGGGTCGGCCAAGCGCGCCAAAAAGCTGCAAACCACGCTCGGGCACCGGCAGGATGCGGTGATCGCGGTCGAGTTCCTGCGGCGCCTCGGCGCAGTCGCCGGCACGACGCCGGGCGAGAACGGCTTCACGTTCGGACTCCTCTTCGCCCGCGTCGCGCGGCGTGGTCAGGAGGGCTGACGCCACAACGCCCGGCCGGGACCAGCGGTCAGCTTCCCGAAGCGACCGGGAACAGTCCGAGCTGCTGCAGCTGGCTGAGCTGATCGACGACGTGCCAGTGCTCAGCCATCCGGCCGTCGTCGAGACGATGGATGTCGATGCCGCTTATCGTGTACTCCCGGTCGGTGGGCGGGATTCCGACGAACTCGCCCGTGTGCCGGCCGGTGCTCGACCAACGCACCACGACGCGGTCGCCCTCCGCGATCACGTCCTCGACCGTGAACCGCAGGGGCGCGAACGCGGAGCGCAGGAGTTCGACCCGCGCGACGAAATCGTCCCGGCCGTCGCCCTGTCCGGGCAACGGGTCGTGCTCGACGTAATCGGTCAGGGCCAGCTCGGACAGCAGATCCGTCCTCCCCTCGTTCAGAACCTCGCTGTAGTAGCGCCCGACAACCTGCTTGTTCTGCTCGACAGTCATGTCAGCTCCTCGCTCGCGGCTTCGCTGTGTGCATGCCAGAGTGACGCTGAGGTCGCCGGTCCGCCACGATTTCGCCCACCGACTGACCCACCGACTCGGGCGCACGAGGAGGACGCACGAGGAGGACGCCGATGCCCGACGACGACCTGGAGAGTGGTCAGGCATTCGGCGCCGCCGTCCGTGGATTTCGCGTGGCCGCCCGCCTCACCCAGGCCGACCTCGCCGACCTCGCCGGGATAAGTGAACGCGCGGTCAGCGACATCGAGCGCGGGCTGCGCACCCGGGTCTACCCGGTGACGGCGCGCTCGCTCGCCGACGCCCTCCACCTGGTCGGCGATCAGCGCACCTGGTTCGAGCGGTCGGCCCGAGGACGCCGCCTGAGGTCGCGGCTCGAGGAGGCACAGGACGCCGAATGGGCGGCCATGCGGCGGGACAGCTTGATCGGCCGAACCGCCGAGGTCGATCAGGCCTTGTCCACGCTGCAGTCCTCGGAGTGGCGGCTCGCCACGTTGACCGGTCCGGGAGGCGTCGGAAAGTCCCGGGTCGCGGCGGAGGTGTGCGCGTCCTCGCCGGAGGCGCGCGTCCTCTGGATACAGCTGGCGGACTTCGACGATGCCGACGCCGTCCGTCCCGCCATCGCGCGCAGCGCGGGACGCCCGGCCGACGCGTCGCCAGGTGTCATCCGGGCCGCTCTGGACAGCGAGCCGACGCTTCTCGTGCTCGACACCTTCGAGCGGGTGCTCGCCGCGGCCGACGAAGTGGCCCGGCTCGCCGACGCGACGGGCGAACTGCGTTTGCTCGTCACCTCCAGGTCTCCGCTGCGGGTGCGCGGTGAACGGGAGATCCCGATCGGCCCGCTTCCGCACGGCCCCGCCGCGGACCTGTTCCGCCGGCGCGCCGTTGCCGCCGGCGCCAACCTGGCCGACTCCGCCGAGGCAGCCGTGGCCGAAGTCGTGGCGGCCGTTTCCGGCTTGCCGCTTGCGATCGAGTTGGCCGCTGCCCAGCTACGGCACTTGCCCCTGCCGGCGCTGGCGTCCGAACTCGCCCAGCCGCTGGAGGTGTTGAGCGGGGGGGCGCGGGAATTGCCGGCCCGGCAACGGACGATGCGAGCAACGATCAAGTGGAGCTTTGATCTGTTGTCGCCCGAGGATCGGGCTCTTTTCGTACGACTCAGCCGGTTCGCCGGGCCGTGGACCCTCGACGACGCGCAAACCGTAGCGGCGGGGACGCGGTCGCGGGGGGACATTTTGGCCGGCGTGGCCCGCCTGTGCCAACACGCTTTGGTGCAGCCCGACGAGCGCGGGGCGGCTGGAGGCGCGGGCCGTTGGCGCCTGCTCGATCCCGTCCGCGAGTTCGCCTGGGAAGCGTGCGTCGCTGCCCGGGCCGACGGGGTCACCGCCCGCCGGCACGCGGAGCGCACCGCGGAGATCGTCGAGGCCGCGGCGCCGAGGCTCCTCGGCCATCAGCAGGCCGAGGCGCGGATCGTCCTGCGCGACGCCGCGCCGAACGTCCGCGTGGCCGTGAAATGGGCACTGGACGAGCGTGAGGCCGACCTGGCCCTGCGGTTGGTGGCGGCGATGTGGATGTCGTGGCGAGTGGAGGGTGCATTCACCGAGGGTCGCGCCTGGGTGGAAGGTGCACTGGGCCTGCCCGAAGGCGCTGGATCCGTGCACCGGCCCCAAGCGCTGTGGGCCGCGGCGTGGCTCGCGTATCACCAACGGGACTTCAGCCGGGCGACCGTTTGTGGCGAGCAGCTGAGGCGGGCGGCGGCGGCAAGCGCCGACCGGCTTCTTGCGCGGAACGCGCTGACGATCCTCGGCGAGGTCGCCATGGCCGAGCGACGCTTCGGTGACGCCGTCGACCACCTCTCCCGCGCGCTGGCGCTGGCCACCGAGGCCGAAGCGCCTTGGCACCGGGCGACCTCGTTGCTGAACCTCGGCACGGCGCTGGTCCATGGCGGGGACCCGGTGCGCGCTGAAACCCTGCTGCTCGAAGCCCTCGCCGAACACGAGCGTGCCGGCGACATGCACTTCGCCGCCCGTTCGACCATCGAGGCCGGTTACGCCTCGCTGGTGGCCGGCGATCTGGCGGCCGCGCGTAACCGTTTCGTCGACGGTTTGCGCCGGTTCATGGCCGTGGCCGAGCTGTGGGGCACGGCCGAGGCGGTCATGGGGGTCGCCGTCGTCGCAGCCGCCCTGGGCGACGTGGAGACCGCCGCCACGCTGGCCGGCGCCACCGATGCCGCGTACGCCGAGATGGCCGTGCACCTGATCGAGCCGGACGCTGCTTTGGCCCGACGCGTTCTCGACGCGTGCCGAGTCAGCGCCGACGAGGCCACCTGGTCGACCGCGTGGGCGGAAGGCCGAACGCTCTCCGTCGAGGACGCCGCCCGAATCGCGCTCGACCGGATGGTCGGTCAGTCGTGAGTGCGGGTCGCTCCCATGTACCGGGCGGCGAGAGGCTCGGGCGCGCAGGCGAGCCAGCCGTCGACGAGCGCCGCGCGCAGCTCTCGCTTCTTGGCCTTGGCCAGCTGGACCAGGACGGCGGGGTAGCCGTTGAAGTGCGGGATGGTGAAGAACGCAACCGGGTTGGCGGCGAGGACCGCCTCCTTCTCACCGAGATCGGCGACTGCCACCGCCACGATGGGACCAGTCGGTGGGGTGTCCTCACCGAAGCGCTTGAGATCGGCCTTGCTGAACGGACGTTCCCAGGCGAACGCCTTGCCGGCAACCACCCACGTCCGGTGCCCGAAGCGCTCGCCCTCGGTCACCTCGGGTAGCTCGTGCGCCAGGCGGGCGACTTCGCCGATGCTGATCATTCGGTCAATCTAGGCGCCCCAGCCGCTGCTCGCCGTGACGGTTCCGTCGGCCAGCACGACCAGCGCCTCGTAACCCGGAATCCCCTCGATCCACCGGCACCCGCGGTCGCCTTTGACGAACACCGCCGTCGCGAATGCATCGGCGAACGTGAGCGACGGACCGGTGACCGACGCGCTGGCCACCCCGGTCACGGCGCGGCCGGTGTAGGGATCGCGAATGTGCGCTCCCCGCTCGGCCGTGCCGGATGTCGCGACGGCGAAGTCCTGCCCGCACACCGTGGTGAGCACGGTGGTCGAGTCGTGCGGGTCGGTGATCCCGACCGTCCAGGGCCGGCCGGGCGCCGCCTCACCGGAAAGCTGCACGTCGCCGCCGCCGTTCACGAGGTGGTTGCGCGAGCCCCGCGCGCGCAGCAGGCGGCTGGCCCGTTCGACCGCCCAACCCTTGACCAGACCGGTGGGATCGAGACGGCGGTCGGTGACTGCACTGAACGCGCCGTCCGTCTCGAGTTGAATCTGGGCGCTGAGGTCGAGGACGGTTGCCACCTCGGGATGGGCACCGCGCAGCGTCAGCTCACCGCGGCCCATGCGGCTGATATCGCTGTCGGGCCGATAGGTGCTGAACACCGCGTCGACCTCGTGCAGCCAGGTCACGACCTCGGCCACCGCGTCGTCCCAGTTGCCGGTGTCGCGGACGTCGATGCTGAAGACGGTGCCCATGCAGTGCTCGACGTGCCGAGTGCGCGCCTGCGTCGCCGGCGTCACAGGCCGGCCTTGTCGATCGCGCTCTGCAGCGAACCGATGTAACCGTCGCTGGTCACCGTGGCGCCGGAGATGGTGTCGATCTGCGCGCTGCCGGCGGACACGGCCTCCTGGTTCAGCGCCGGAACGGCGTAGGCATTGATCTGCTGGTCGCGCGAGTTCCCGGACGGGAACACGACGGCGTCGGCCTTGGTGACCGTGCCGTTGGTGACCGTGATCTGTACCTGCACCGGTCCCCAGCGGGTGTCGACGGAATCGCCCGTGACCGTCTTGGCCCCCGAGGTCGGCGTCGAGGCGGCTGAGGATGCGGCCGAGGACGCGGCCGACGGCGCGGCCGAGCCGGTGGCGTCGTTACCAGGGGTACCCGCGGCGACCGACGTGGTGCCGGCGGTCGGGCTGTGGGTCTTGAAGTCGGTGATCGTGCTGGACAATGCAAGTGCGACTCGTCGCATCAGAAATCCTCTGTACTCGGTTCGGTCAGAATTCGAAGGACTCGCAGTGGACCCGCCCGCGCGGCACCCGGGCGGCGCGCAGGGCGCGCCGGACGGCCCCGGTCATCGGCTCGGGGCCACAGATGTAGACGTCGTGCTGACCGATGTCGGGGACGGCCGCCGCGAGCGCCTCGGCGGACAGCGGATCCCAGCCGAGGTCGTGGCGGCGCCCAGCGACGACGAGCAGACGGGCGCCCCGCTGCCGCGCGATAGCCGCCAGCTCGTCGCGGAACACGACGTCGGCCTCATGGCGCACGCGGTAGATCAGGGTGATGTCGGCCGGCTCCGCCGGCAACGACTCGAACAGCGCGCGGATCGGCGTGATGCCGATGCCGCCGGCGACGAGCAAGACCTTGCGGCGGGTGCGGCGGGCCACCGTCATCGCCCCGTACGGCCCCTCGGCTACGACGCGGGTGCCGGGCCGCAACCGCCTCAGTGCCGCGCTGTGCTCACCGAGGTCCTTCACCGTGATCCGCAGGCTGTTGGGACGCGGCGCGGCGGACAGCGAGTACGGGTTGGCCGCCCACCAGAGGTCACGGGTGAGGAACCGCCAGCGGAAGAACTGGCCCGAGGTCGCCCGCAGCCGGTCGAGGTCGCGTCCGCTGACGACGATCGACACCACGCCCGGGGCCTCCTGCTGCACGGCGGCCACGCACATCTGGTGCCGGGACGCTTGGATCAGCGGCACCGCGAACCGGTACCACAGGATCGCGGCTCCCACGGCGATGTACATCGCCGCCCACACCAGTCGGGCGGGGGCATTGGTCATGAAGTCGGCGCCGGTGGCGAACTGGTGGCTGAACGCGAGCGCGATGGCGAGGTAGGTGTAGAAGTGCAGGTAGTACCAGGTCTCGTAGCGCATCCGCCGGCGAGCGGCTCGGGCCGACACGATTCCTACGCCGAGGAGCAGCAAGCCGGCCACCGTCGCCATGAGCACGTCGGGGTAGCTGACGAGCAGGGTGCTGGTCTGGCTGACGACGTCGGTGTGCGCAGTGACCGAGTAGCCCCAGATGATAAGCAGGCCGTGCGCGACCACGAGGCTGACCGAGTAGCGGCCACCGTGCGCGTGCCATCGTGCGAGCCGGTCGGCGCCGATTCCCCGCTCCAGCGGGGGGATCCGGGCCATGAGGGCGACGAGCACCACCATGGCGTAGCCGGCCAGCAGGCCGGTGATGCGACCGGCGTTCGTCAGCCAGTCCCCTAGGCCGTGAATCGAGGCGGTGTCGTGCCACCACAGGGCGATGGTGGCGATCGCCCCGCCGGCGATGGCCGCCAGCACGGCGCCGGGATTGACGCCGGCGAGCTCGGCCGCAGCCGATGGGTCGGCCGGCGTAATCCGGCGGACGTCCGGCCGGCCGGTCGTCACGGCGGTCATCGACCGACTCCGTTGGCCTGCATCGAATCTCCTCGAATCGTCCATCTGCACCGTCCTCGGTGCGGATGAGTCGATCCTGCGAGACAGGGGGTCATGCCGGTGCTAGCCGATGGTCAAGGGAGCCCTAAGAGTTGATGAGAGTCGACCGGGACGCACCCAGGTGGATGACGGCCGAGACGGCGGCCGAGTCGTCGCCCATCGGGATGTGCCCGCAGCGCGGCAGATCAGCGACGTGCGTACCCGCCGGCAATTCCTCCATCCGGCGCGACTGCCGGCGCAGGAGCACCCGGTCACGGCGGCCGAAGGCCACCGTCGTCGGCACATCGA
The DNA here is from genome assembly GCF_046262535.1 of Jatrophihabitans sp. GTDB lineage: Bacteria > Actinomycetota > Actinomycetes > Mycobacteriales > Jatrophihabitantaceae > Jatrophihabitans. Next base: position 12,703 of record NZ_JBHEMO010000081.1, read on the forward strand.
GCAGCCGCGCGGGGGCGTACCGAGCGTGCGGCGTCGCTCTCAGCGCCCCGGGAAAGCCGGCGCAGCGGCCCATGTCCCGGACCGCGCGTTGCGCGTCGGACACGGCGACCGCGACCGGCCGTCCGTGTGATTGGCCCAGCACCAGGGCACGGCCCCACCAGAATCTGACTGACCAGCACGTCAGACGCTCTGCGTGCGCGGCCAGCCAGCGCGTCGAACGCAGACTTATCCGGCAGTACCGGGGCGTGTGCTTCTTCCACAAGCCGGGCGGCGAGGCGTCCACTCCGGCGGGCAGGGGCGGTGAGTCGCCGAAACCGGGGAGGTCGACGGCCACCACGCCGAACCGGGTCGACGAGCAACGGCAGTAACGGGGCCCACGAGTGGCGCGACAGGCCCAGACCGTGGATCAGCATGAGCGGCGCTCCGCGGCCGCAGCGTGTGTAGCTGAGACCGGTTCGCTTGGAGGCAACCGCCGAGCCGGCGCTGGTCATTCGCCTTCGCCCACGCGGCTCAGCTTCTCCGGATTCAGCACGAAGTCGATCTCGGTGATCTTGTCGTGGGCGACGGTGAAGCCCATCACGCCGACGACCTCGCCGTTGAGCTTGAACACCACGCCGGTCGCGCCGTTCACCGCACTCAACTGGGGCGTGGCGGTGTCGTTGCGTGCCGCCACCCCGATCAGCAGTCGGGCGACGTTCAGCGCGCCGGACACCGGGCGCCGGGCGACACCGGGAACCCGCCCGCCGCCGTCCGAGCGGTACACGACGTCCGGGTCGAGCACCCGGACGAGTTCGTCGACGTTGCCGTGTGAACAGGCGGCCAGGAAGGCGGTGACAGCACCGGTGTGCTGCGCCCGATCCGCGGAGAAGCGCGGTGCCGCACCCTGTACGTGGCTGCGCGCGCGGGAGACCAGCTAGCGGCAGGCCACCTCGCTGCGCCCGACGATTTCCGACACCTCGGCGTACGGGAACCCGAGCACCTCGTGCAGGACGAAGGCGGTGCGTTCGGCCGGGGTCAAGGCTTCGAGCAGGACGAGCATGGCCATGCTCACCGTCTCGTCCAGCGTCACCCGGTCCTCGGGGCCGAGCAGCGGCCGCCCCGAGGTGGACGGCACGGCCACCATCGGCTCCGGCAACCACGGACCGACGTAACGCTCCCGGCGGGTCCGGGCCGACCCCAGCTCGTCGAGGCACAGCCGCGCCACCACGGTGGTCAGCCAGCCGCGAGGGTCACGGATCATGGACCGGTCGGTCCGGTCGAAGCGCAGGTACGCCTCTTGCACGGCGTCCTCGGCGTCGGCGACAGTGCCGAGCATGCGGTACGCGACGCCGATCAGATGCGCACGGTGCCGTTCGAACTCCTCGGCCGGCTCGCTCATGAATTCATTGCCCACTTCCGGGTTCGTCAACGACGCGCGGTAGCGCGGTCACGAGTAGGACGACACCGCGTCCCGACCTGTGACAACCCGAGGCCGCCCGGCGTTCAGTCCCGGTGCTTGCTCCCGTTGTTGGCGACGACGTTCCACAGGCCGGCGGCGTCCGTGCCGCCCTTGCCCCCGAACAGGACGGGGTCACTGGCGGTTACCACCGTGCCGGCCGCCGCGCCAGGGGTGAAGGTACTGATCGGCGCATTGCAGTTGTCGAGCGCACTCGTCGTGCACGCGGTGCCGCTGGTCGGTGTCAGGGCGCTGCCGAAGACGCCATGGGCCAGGTTGTCCGAGCCGTAGGACGACGAGATATAGTCACCGACCATGCGGCCCTGGCTCGTGCTCGCGGCGAAGGTCGGCGACATCCCGGTCGCGACCGATTGAGCCGACGCCCAGGTGCTGCCGGCGTTCGCGGAGGAGATGAACCCGACGCTGAGCTGCGTGGTGCCGGCCGGGTAGTAGTAGTACGTCAAGCCGAGCTGGGCGGCCGCTCCGGACGTCGCCTTGTTGACCGCCAGGCCGGGGATGAAGTGGTCGATGCGGGAGCCTGTGGCGTCGATCGGGACGCGGGTTGCCGTCGACCAACTCGTGCCCGTGGCGTTCAACGAATGGGACACGACGATGTCGTTGACGCGGCAGGACTGACGGAAGCGGCAGTCCGTCCACGCGACGTAGACGGTGCCCGCCCCGTCTATCTCGGCCGACGGCAGCGGCCCTTCGCGCAAGCTGCCGGCCACCGTGTGGTGCTTGATGGTGGAAATGGTGGTCGTCGCGCTCCACGAGGCGCCACCGTTGGTGGAATTGAACGCTCCGACCGCCGTCTCGTTCGCGTTGTCGATCGGGACGATCACCGTGCCGTCCGGGCGCACGACCGGCTGTCCGCCGATCACGCCCGTCCCGTTCGACGCTGCCGCCGACCAGGTCTGGCCGCCATCGGTCGACGTACTCATCTGCAGCAGGTTGCCGGCGCCGTGGTTGTCCCACTCGGTGTAGCAACGGCCGTAGAAGGGGCTGGTCGCGGTGTTGTCGCAGACGATCCAGTTCTTGTCGAGGTCACCGCCGGTGGCCGTCGTGAACGGCGCACTCCAGGTCAGGCCCCCGTCGGTCGAACGGCTGGTCACAACCGCGTTGCCGTGCACGCCGCCCGATTCGAGCAGGGTCAGCGACGACACCAACCAGACGTTGTCCTTCGCATCAAAGGCGACGGACGCGTCGGTGGCCCGGTCGTTCTGGCCGCCGCCGGACCACTTGGTGATACCCCGAAGAAGCCCGCTCGTCCAGGTGGCTCCGTTGTTCGTCGACGTCGCAAAGCCCATCGCGCAGGCGCCACCGTCGTAGATGCGGCCGACCTGGAATGCGGCGACGATCGTGGCGCCGAAGGAGAAGGTGTCCGGTTCGACATCCGCGTGGTGGTTGGTGGTGGCCGACCCCTTGCAGGTGGACTGCGTGAAGGGATCGTTGGCGATGGCCGTAGGCGCCAGGGCCGATGCGGGCGCGGCTGCGGCGACGAAGGACAGCGCAGTTGCGACGGTCGCGAGGCCGAGGGCGAGGCCCCGCCGACCTAGGGAACGGGGACTTCCGAGCATTGAGGACCTCCGGATGCACCGCAGCAAACCGGGGCCGACCGTCCCGGTACGGGCTGACGTTAGGCGAGCCACTCCCGGTCCGACAGGTCCATTCGTCCCGGGGACAGCCGACCTAGAGGGTCACCGCGCGGGCGGCCGAGAATTCGGCGCCGTCGAGGAGGCGGTCCAGCCCCTCGTCCGGAACAGGGCTGTCCGTCGTGACGATCATGACGGCCTCGCCGTCGCTGCCACCCGCCCCTCCGGGCCGGCGGCCGACGGCGGCGGAGACGACGTTCACGCCCGCGTCCCCGAGCGCGGTCCCGACCCGGCCGAGCATGCCGGGACGGTCCTGGTACCGGAAGACCGCGAGACTGCCCTCGAGCTGCAGGTTGAACCGCGAGCCCCACGCTTCCAGCAGGTGCGGCCGGTTGCGGCGTCCGAGCGCGGTCCCGACGACCCGGGTCGTCTCGGCCCCGCTGCGCAACTGAACCCGAACCAGATCAGTGAAGTCATGCGCCTTCGGGCTGCTGCGCTCGGCGATCGCGATGCCGCGTTCGTGGGCGAGGGTGATCGCATTGACGTCGTGGACGTCCTCTTCGGTGTGCCCGGTGAGCAACCCCTTGACGATCTGGATGGTCAGCAGCCGGGTGTCGCGCTCGGCGATGCGGCCGAGGTACTCGACGTCGAGGCCGTCGATGGACGTCCCGGGGGCCAGCTCGGCGACGATGGTCCCGAGCATCACGGCCAGTTGCAGGAACGGGCCGATCGCCTCGAGGTCGTCGGCGGCGATGGCCGGGAGGTTCACCGCGCTGGTCACCGCGCCGCCGGTGAGGGCCGCGACGACCTGTTCGGCCGCCTGGTACCCCGCGCGGTCGGTCGCCTCGGCGGTCGACGCGCCGAGGTGCGGCGTGACGATCACGTTCGGGTAGCCGAAGAGCGGGTGTTCGGTGACCGGTTCGGTCCGGAAGACGTCGAGCGCTGCGCCGGCCACCTTGCCCGAGTCGAGGGCGGCCTGAAGGTCCTCGTCGACGACGAGTGGCCCCCGAGCGACGTTGAGGATGCGGACGCCGTCCTTCATCTTCGCGAACGCCGCGGCATTGAGCCAGCCTTCGGTCTCCTTGTTCTTGGGCAGATGCACCGTAACGAAGTCCGCGACGGCGTAGATGTCGTCAGGGGTGGCTGCGCGCTCCACGCCCAACTCGGCGAAGCGTTCCTCGGCTAGATACACGTCGAAGGCGATGACCCGCATGCCGAACCCGCGGGCGCGGTGCGCCACGAGCTGGCCGATGCGGCCGAACCCGACGATGCCGAGGGTCTTCTCGTTCAGCTCGACGCCGGTGAACTTGGACCGGTCCCACGCCCCGCCGGTCAGCGACGCATGCGCCTGCGGCACGTTGCGGGCCAGGGCGAGCAGCAAGGCCATCGTGTGCTCGGCCGCCGTGATGACGTTGGACTGCGGTGCGTTGGCGACGACGACGCCACGGCGGGTCGCGGCCTCGACGTCGACGTTGTCGACACCGACGCCCGCGCGGCCGACGACCCGCAGCCGGTCGGCCTTGGCCAGCAGGTTGGCGTCCACCTGGGTGGACGAGCGGATCAGGATGCCGTCGAAATCGGGGATCCGCCGCTCGAGCTCGGCGCGGTCCCATCCGGTTCCCAGTTCGACCTCGAGACCGGCGCCGCGCAGCAGATCGATGCCGGACTCGCCGATCTTCTCGGCGACGAGGACCTTCACCCGCTGTTCGCCACGATCCAGTCGATGCAGTCAGTCAGCGCCCGGATGTCGTCCGGTTCGACGGCGGGGAACATCCCCACCCGCAGCTGGTTGCGGCCGAGCTTGCGGTACGGCTCGACGTCGACGATGCCGTTGGCCCTTAACGTCTTGGCGATCGCGGAGGCGTCGACGCTGTCGGTGAAGTCGATGGTTCCGACCACCAGCGACCGCTTGGCCCGGTCGGCGACGAACGGGGTGGCGAACTCCGACGCGTCGGCCCAGCCGTAGAGGTGCTCGGACGACGCTCGGGTCCGGGAGACGCAGAACTCGAGACCACCTCCGGCCAGCATCCATTCGATCTGGTCGGCGAGGAGAAGCAGCGTGGCCAGCGCTGGTGTGTTGTACGTCTGGTTCTGCCGGGAGTTGTCCAGTGCGGTGTCCAGAGCGAGCGACGCCGGGATCCAGCGGCCCTCGGAGCCGGCGAGTTCGCCGATCCGTTCCACTGCTGCCGGGCTCACCGCCGCCAGCCACAGGCCACCGTCCGAGCCGAACGACTTCTGCGGCGCGAAGTAGTAGACGTCGCTCTGGCTCATGTCGACCGGGAGTCCACCGGCACCGGATGTGGCGTCGATGAGCACCAGGGCCTGTTCCGAGTCGACCGGCCGGCGAACGTCGGTCATCACGCCGGTGGACGTTTCGTTGTGCGCCCAAGTGATCACGTCCACGTCCGGGTCGCTGACCGGGTCGGGCGCGTCGCCCGGATCGGAGGAAACCACCACCGGGTCGTCGAGGAAGGGTGCGGTCTTGGTGACGGTCGCGAACTTCTGCGAGAACTCGCCGCACACCAGGTGCAATGCACGACGGCGGACCAGGCCGCACGCGGCGGCGTCCCAGAAGGCGGTGGAACCGCCGTTCCCGAGCACGACCTCGTAACCGGCCGGCAACGAGAAGAGGTCGGCGATACCGGTCCGGACCCGCTTCACCACGTCCTTGACCGGCGCCTGGCGGTGCGAGGTGCCCATCAGGTCGTGTCGGGTGGCCAGCCGCCCGAGAGCGTCGGGCCGGACCTTCGAGGGGCCGCAGCCGAACCGGCCGTCGGACGGCTTGAGGTCGGCCGGGATCGTAAGTTGAGTTTCGGTGGCTGTCACGAAGCGCTCTCTGGTCGGCCGGATCGGCGCGGCACCCCGCAGGTACCGGTGCGAGTGATGCTAGACGAAGAGCCGTTCGGGCCTCCTACTAAACTGAGCCGAGACCGACATGGCTCGGCAGATATGAAAGTCGGTGAAGGCAGTGGTAGCGCGGCCGCGAATCACGACCCCAGCGCACAAGTACGGACCCACGGCGGAGTACGGGCCGTGCGAGGTCGAGGGCTGCAACGCCAATGCGCGGGCGACCTGTGCAGCGTGCGGCGGCGAGTTCTGCTTGGGCCACCAGCGTCACGAGCAACACGGGCCCGAGGCCCAACGCTGACCCGCCGCGCACGCTGACGCGTCCTCGTTCAGGCCGGCGGGGCGAAGAACTCGAGCGCAATCCCGTCCGGGTCCCGGAACGACACCCCGGAGCCGTAGTGGTCCGGACGGTGTACGAGCGGTACGGCCGCCTCGTGTTCTCGGTTGCCTACAAGGTTCTCGGTGACGTGCAGCTGGCAGAGGACGCGGCCCAGCAGACGTTCGTTCAGGCGTGGCGGGCCGCCTCGACCTACGATTCCGACCGGCCACCTCCGGTCGAGCTGGCGCCGCCAGGATGCCCCCGCCGGGTACCAGCGGTGCTCAGCTCGCCGAGGGCACCGGTCGGGCAACCGCCGGTTCGGCCGTGGCGGTCGCAGCGTCGTTGCGGCGCACGGCCAGCATGATCCCGACCACCAGTACCCACAGCGGCGCGGCGAAGAAGCCGACGAACCCACCCGGACCGGCCAGTGACACGACACCGACGACGATCGCGACCCAGCCCAACCACGCCGGCGCGAAGCGCGAGGTGAGAACCGCGAGACCGGCGCCGAGCATGAAGATGGCGATACCACCGATGAACGGCAGCCAGTCGGCGTTGTTCAGCACGTTGGCGACGTGGGCGACGTCGGCCTGCTTGTGGTCAGAGGCGCTCAACAGCGCGAGCTCGATCGTCGATCCCAGCAGGATTCCGGACGACCAGAGAACCGCCCCGGCCAGCATGACGGTCGCACCGACGTCACTCTTTCCCTGTCGCCGGGCCCGCGAGCGCAGGCCGCTCGCGAACAGCAGCAGCAAGGCCACGAGCAGCGGCGTGCCGAAGACCGAGATCATGCCGCGGCCCTGGTGGGCGGCGTAGAACTTGATAACGGTGGCGCCGGACGCCTTCTCCCCGGGTTCGTCACCCGAAAGGAAGAATCCGACCCCGATGAAGAGCGCTGCGAACAGCGGTCCGCACCACATGACCAACCGCGACGACTTGTCGTTCATCAGATCTCCCCGCTCCTCGTTAGCCGCACTTCCGCGGACGATGTCCAGGGTGGAGCTGGGGACGGGCGACAAGAAGGGTGCGGGCCGGTCAACGAGGTAGGGCTAGCACCCTGTCCTGCGCGGTAGTTGGCCGCGGCACAAACGGGTCAATCGACGATGCGGACGGACACCGAGCCGAGCCGGTCGAATTCGGCGCGGTACTCCTCACCGGCCTGCATCGGCACGGCCGCATGGAGGGCGCCGGTCATGATCACGTGCCCGGGCTCCAGCGCGATCCCGTCGGCGCCGAGCGTGTTGGCCAGCCACGCCACCACGGCCAGCGGATTGCCCAGCGCGGCCGCGCCCGCGCCGGTGTCCACCAGTTCGCCGTCCCGAGTGAGCACCATGCCGATGAGCCGGATGTCGATGTCGGCGAGCGGCAGGACGGTCTCCGACATGACCATCGCGCCGTTGCTGGCGAGATCGGAGACCGTGTCGGCCAACTTGATCCGCCAGTCGACGAAGCGGGAGTCGACAATCTCCATCGACGCGGCCGCGCCGGACACCGCGGCCCGAGCGTCGTCCACGGTGACTCCAGGTCCGCGGAGCTGCTCGCCGATCACCAGGACTATCTCGGCCTCCAGTTTGGGCGCGATGAAGGCGCCCACCGACACCTCGTCCCCGTCGCGGAAGACGGTGGAGCCGAGCACCGGACCGTAGTCGGGGTGGTCGACGCCGAGCATGCGCTGCATCGGCTTGGACGTCAGCCCGGCCTTGTAGCCGATGATCCGATCGCCGTCGGCGAGGATCAGGCGGACGAGCTCTGACTGCACCGCGTAGCCGTCGGCCATGCCGAGCGTGGGGTCCTCGTCGGTGAACGGTGCGATGGCCGTCCGCGTCCGGCGAGCCTCGTACAGCGCCCGGGCCTTCCCGGCGACATCGGTAATCGGCACGCCGTCTCCTCTCGTGGTAGAACACGTTACAGTTCTCCTCGACCGGTAGCGAACATCCTCGCGGGTTGGAGAGCTGATGGGTAGGTCGAACGGCAAGGCCGTCGCAGCAATCATCGGGCCGGGCAACATCGGCACCGATCTGCTGGCCAAGCTGCGCCGCAGCGACGTCATCGAGGTCGGCTACGTGGTCGGCGTCGTCGAGTCCGACGGCCTCAAACGGGCCCGCGAGCTCGGCATTCCGGCGTCCTCGGAGGGCCTGGACTGGCTGCTGGCGCAGGACCGGCTGCCCGACCTCGTCTTCGATGCCACGTCGGCCAAGGCGCACCGTGCCGCGGCGCCGCGGCTGGCCGAGGCCGGCATCGTCGCCATCGACCTGACGCCGGCTGCGATGGGACCCATGGTGTGCCCCCCGGTGAACTTCGGTGACCATGTCTCGGCCGGCAACGTGAACATGATCAGCTGCGGGGCACAGGCGACCGTGCCGATCGTCCACGCCGTCTCGTCGGTCGTCGAGGTGCCCTATGCCGAGATCGTCGCCTCGGTGGCATCGAAGTCGGCCGGTCCGGGAACCCGGGCGAACATCGACGAGTTCACGCATACGACATCGCGCGCGGTGCGCGAGCTCGGCGGGACGCGGAAGGGCAAGGCCATCATCGTGCTGAACCCCGTCGAGCCGCCGATGATCATGCGGGACACGATCTTCTGCGCGATTCCCGCTGACGCCGATCAGGACGCGATCAACGACTCGGTCGAGCGCCGGGTCAAGGAGGTGCAGCAGTACGTGCCGGGCTACACCCTGCGCGCAGCGCCGCAGTACGACCCACCGCGCGACGCGTGGGATGGCAACGGCCGGGTGGCTGTGTTCTTGGAGGTGCGCGGCGCCGGCGACTACTTGCCCGAGTACGCCGGAAACCTGGACATCATGACCGCCGCGGCCGCCCGCGTCGGAGAACTCATGGCGACGGAAAGGCTGGGCTCATGAGCGGTACGCAGCGGCCCGTCCGCATCACCGACACGACGTTGCGCGACGGCAGCCATGCCATGTCGCACCAGTTCACCGAGGAACAGGTGCGGGCCACCGTGCACGCCCTGGACGGCGCCGGCGTCGAGGTCATCGAGTGCAGCCACGGCGACGGCATCGGCGGCTCGTCGTTCAACTACGGATTCTCGCGCACCGACGAGATGATCCTGATCCGCGCGGCATACGAGGAAGCGACGCAGGCCAAGATTGCGATCCTGCTCGTGCCCGGTATCGGGACGATGGACGACCTGCGCAATGCCCGTGAAGCCGGGGCGTCCGTCGCCCGGGTCGCCACCCACTGCACCGAGGCGGACGTCTCCGTGCAGCACTTCGGCCTGGCCCGCTCGCTCGGGATGGAGACTGTCGGCTTCCTGATGATGAGCCACCGGACGTCGCCGGAAGAACTGGCCCGACAGGCCCGGTTCATGGTCGACGCCGGCGCCGAGTGCGTCTACGCGGTCGACTCGGCCGGCGCGCTCGTCCTCGACGAGGCGAAGCAGCGGATCGCGGCGCTGTACGCCGAGATCGGCGCCGAAGCCCAGGTCGGCTTCCACGGTCACCAGAACCTGTCCCTCGGCGTGGCGAACTCCGTCCTCGCCTTCCAGAACGGCGCGCGGCAGATCGACGGTTCGCTGTGCGCGCTCGGCGCGGGGGCGGGCAACTCCCCCACCGAGGTGCTGGCCGCGACCTTCGACCACCTGGGCGTGGCCACGGGCGTGGACGTGGGCGGCGTGCTCGACGCCGCCGAGGAGGTGGTGCGTCCCTACCTGCCCCGGTGGCCGAAGGCCGACCGCACGGCGATCGTGCAGGGCTGGGCCGGGGTGTACTCGAGCTTCCTGCTGCATGCCGAGCACGCGGCCGAGCGCTACGGCGTGCCGGCGCACGAGATCCTGCAGCGGGCCGGCGAGAAGGGCTACGTCGGCGGCCAGGAGGACATGCTCATCGACATCGCGCTGCAGTTGGCGCAGGAGCGCGACCTGGCGGCGACCGGCGCCCGATAATGTCGGTCCATGCGGACGGTGCTCGCAGGTGGAGACCTGTTCAACTCGCATGACGGCACGATCCGCCGAGGCGACATTGCGATCGACGGGGAACGGATCGTCGAGGTCGGGATCGGGCTCGACGGTGATGCGTCGGTTGATTGCTCCGGCCTGACGCTGCTGCCCGGGCTGTTCGACTGCCACGTCCACATGGCGTTCTCCGGCGACCTCGACTGGGTCCGCGGCTTGCAGCGCGGGTTCAGCTACCAGTTCTTCGAGGCGGCGCAGAACCTCCGCCGAACCCTGGACATCGGCATCACGACGGTGCGCGACGCAGGGTTCGCGGACATCGGCGTCAAGCAGGCGATCGAGGACGGTCTGGTCGAAGGCCCGCGGCTGCGCATCGCGGTGACGATCCTGAGCCAGACCGGGGGCCACGCCGACGGCATGATGCCGTGCGGGGTCGACATCAACCCGCCGCCGTACCCGGGAATGCCGAGTGGCGTCGTCGACGGCACCGAGAGCGTGCGGGCCCGGACCCGGGAGATCCTGCGCGCCGGCGCCGATCACATCAAGATCGCCTCGTCCGGCGGCGTGCTGTCGCCGACATCGGATCCGCGACTCGCCCAGTTCCTGCCCGACGAGATCGAGGAGATCGTCGCCGTCGCCCGGGCGGCCGGCACCTACGTCATGGCCCACGCCCAGTCGTCCGCGGGCATCAAGAACGCGCTGCGGGCGGGCGTGCGCTCGATCGAGCACGGCGTGTACCTGGATGACGAGGCGATCGAGTTGCTGCTGGCCGAGGATGTCTGGCTCGTGCCGACCCTGATGGCACCGCGTGGCGTCCTCGACGCGATAGAACGTGGCGAGCAGATGCCCGACCGTGTCGTCCAGAAAGCGTCCGAGGTGGCCGGTGCGCACATGGAGTCGGTCCGGCGGGCTGTCGCGGCCGGAGTACGCATCGCCATGGGCACCGACACCGGCGTGACCCCCCACGGCGACAACCTGCGCGAGCTGGCGCTGATGGCGGACGCCGGCATGTCAGCGCCCGCGGTGTTGCAGTCGACCACGCTCGAGGCCGCTCGGTTGATGCGGCTCGACGACGAGCTCGGGTCCCTGGAGGTCGGCAAACGCGCCGATGTCGTCGCGGTGGCGGGAGACGCGCTGTCCTTCGATGACCTGCGCGCGCGCATCACCCAGGTCTGGAAGGACGGCGCACGCCTTCGCTGAGCGGGTGATCACTTGCTCGCGTCTTCCCGCCTGGTGTGGTTGATTTTCGGGCCGGAAATCAACCACACCAGGCGGGAAGGCAGCAGTTCAGCGGGGGAAGCCGACTTTTCGAGCTTTCTCGCCGTCCTAGGCTGACTTGATGACCAAGGTGAAAACGGTGCAGGTAACCTTCGACTGCGCGAATCCACGCGCCGTCGCCGAGTTCTGGAAGAGCGTGCTCGGCTACGTGGACCCTCCGGTGCCGGATGGGTTCGCGTCCTGGGACGCCTTCGATGCCTCGCTGCCCCCGGAGCGGCAGGGCGCGACCTGGGCGTGCCAGGACCCGGAGGGCATCGGGCCGCGGTTGTTCTTCCAGCGCGTCCCCGAGGGCAAGACGGTGAAGAACCGGCTGCACCTCGATGTGCGGGTCGGCGTAGGGCTCACCGGCGATGAACGGGTCTCGGCGCTCGAGACCGAGGGTGCTCGCCTGCAAGCGCTCGGTGCGCGCCGCCTGCACCTGTTACCGGCCGATGACGAGGACGAGGCCTGCCTCGTGATGCAGGACGTCGAGGGCAACGAATTCTGCCTGGACTAGACGAACGAGTGAGTCTCCAGATCAGGACTTGGTCGCTGTCCAAGAACCGGTGCCCGCGGCATTTCCGCCGACCTTGTAGTTGCCGGACATCGAACTGTTCGACGCGGAGCCCGTGTAGGTGACCGCACTCGAGCCGACGGTGCCGAATTGAATGTGCCCGTTCGTGATGGTCCCGTTGATCGGAAGCGTGCCCGGGGCCGTGGACAAGTTGATCGTGCCGGACAGCTTTCCGTTCGCCTGAGTCCACTTGAGGACGAACGTTCCGCTGAAGGCACCGCTGTACCTCCCGTTCCACGTACCGGACAGGTCGGGGGCGCCGATCGCCGCCGACGACGAGGGCGGTGTCGAGGCCGCGGACGCGACCGGAGCCGAACTCGTCGCCGCGGCGCTGGTGCCAGCCGGCGGCGACGTCGAATCGGTGGATTTCCCCTTGCTCGAGGACGAGCAGGAGGCGATCAACGACGCCGATGTACAGATCACCACGACAAGTTTGATTCGCGCCATGGCCGCGCCCCCTCGGTGCTCATCCTCATGTTGACGCCAGCGGGCGTCAATGACAAGGAGCCCGGCCAGGCCGGACAAATACCTAAGGCCGGGTCGAGTCGAGGAGTAGGCATTCTCCCGAGGCGCCACCCCTTGCCTTAGGGCGAACGTGTACGGCATGAGCTACTACCTCAGCACCTACGCGTCGGACTACCGTCACGCCGAACTGCTGTCGCAGGCCCAGCGGGCCCGCCAGCGCCGAGCCGCGCGCGCGCACTCCCGCCGCAGCCGCCCGCAGCGCCGCGCCACCGAGCACTGATCTCGCTGGGGTGGATACTCGCGGCGTGGCGCGCAGGGTCACCAGCCGGACACTCATCGGGCGCTCGGCCCAGGTCGAGTCGTTGCTGGCTGCCCTCGATGCGGCGACCACCGGCGACTCTCGCATCGTGCTCATCACCGGCGACGCCGGCATCGGCAAGACCCGACTTGTCACCGAGGCGATCGAGCGGGCTCACGAGAAAGGCGTGCGCGCCGTCATCGGCGGCTGCGTGCAACTCGGAGAGGTGTCGATCGCGTTCGCGCCGCTCGTCGAGGCGCTGCGCGACCTGCAGAAGCAACTGGGTGAAGAAGAGTTCGACGAGGTGCTCGGCAGCGGCCGCACTCAGTTGAGCGCCCTGCTCAGCGGCGACGACGAGGCCCGCACCGCCAGTGGTGGGCTGTTCGAACACCTGCTCGGCGCGCTGACCCGGCTCGGCGCCCGCGCTCCCGTCCTGCTGGTCTTCGAAGATCTGCACTGGGCCGACGCGTCGACCCGCGACCTGGTTGCGTTCCTCGGCCGGAACCTTCGCAACGCCGCGGTGACGCTCGTCCTCACCCTGCGCAACGACGAGATCCACCGCCGCCACCCGCTGCGTCCCGTCCTCGCCGGGCTGGAACGCAACGAGCGTGTCGAGCGCATCGACATCGACGGTCTGGGACGGGCCGACGTCGAGCAGTTGCTGGGCGAGATCGACGCCGGCGACCTGGACGACGCGCAGGTCGACGAACTCGCCGCCCGCAGCGGCGGCAATCCCTTCTACGTCGAAGAACTCGTCGCCGCGGGACGGCTGACGGGCGGCCTCCCCGACACCCTGGCCGAGGTCATCCTGGCGCGCGTCGAGTTGCTCTCCGACGACGCGAGACGGTTGCTGCGCGCCGCTGCGGTGATCGACGACCACGTCGACGACGAGCTGCTCGCTGCCGTCACCGGCACCGCGCTAGAGATCGTCACTGCCGCGCTCCGCGAGGCCGTCGACGAGCAGGTGCTCGTCCTCGACGCCGACACCTGCCGCTTCCGCCACGCGCTTGTTCGCGAAGCGCTCTACGACGACCTGTTACCCGGCGAACGCACCCGCCTGCACGTGGCCACCGGCGGCATCCTCGAGGCCGCCGAACACCTGCCTTCGCACACCCGTTGGGCGATGCTGGCCCACCACTGGGACGCCGCGCGCGACGCGCCGAAGGCGTTCCAGGCCTCCGTCCGGGCCGGGCTTGAGGCCGAGAAGGTCTACGCCCTGGCCGACGCCGCCGAGCAGTACGAGCGGGCACTGGTGGTGATGGACCAGATCGACGATCCGCTGAGCCTGGCCGGAATGACGGCCGCGGATCTGCTGCTGCGGGCGTCGGATGCCGTGCAGGCGACGACCCGGACCAACCGCGCCGTCGACCTGGCCGAAGCGGCGTTACGGGAGATGGGGGAGGACGCGCCGGCCGAGAAGCGCGCGCTCGTCCACGAGCGGATCGGGCGCAGCAACTGGACGCAGCACCACGGCGCCGCCTCCATCGCCGCCTACGAGCACGCCCACGCTCTGGTCGCCGACCGCCCGGCCTCGCCTGACAAGGCCTTCGTGCTGTCGGCCCGTGGCCAGAGCCTGATGGTGCGCGCCCTGTACCGCGAGGCGATTCCGGTGCTGGAGCACGCCATCCACGTCGCCGTCGAGACCGGCGCCGTCGACGTCGAGGCGCACGCACGGTGCAGCTACGGACCGGCGCTGTTCGGCGCCGGTCAGGTCGACGCGGGCTTCGCCGAGCTCGACCGCGCGCTCGAACTCAGCCTGTCCGTCGGCGCGGGCGAGCACGCAGCCCGGACCTACACGAACCTGTCGCACTCCCACTACCAGGGCGGCCGCCACGACCAGGCCTTGGCGACCGGGCGCGAGGCGCTCGACTACGTCGTTCAGGTCGGGCATGCCCGTCACTACGGCGAGGCGATCGCCGGCAACGTTATAGCGGCCATGCACTGCGCGGGCCGCTGGGCCGAGGCCGAGGCCATTCACGACGACTCTCGCATCCCCAACGGAGACCCGTATCAAGAACTGCGGTGGCTGCCGGTGCTGATCAACACCGGTCGCATCGACGAAGCTCGGCGCCTCGTGCAGGCCACGCTCGTCAACACCGCCGAGGCGGACGACGTGCAATTCGCGGGCCTCGGCTTCCTCATAGCTGCCCGGCTGTGCGTCATCGACGGCAAGTGGGATCGCGGTCGCCGCTACGTCGCCGATGCGTTGACCCTCATCGAGCAGACGGACGATCACTTCTTCCGGGCGATGGCCTTCGCGCTCGGGCTGCGGCTCGAGGCCGACCGCCTCGACTCACCCGACGGTCGCCGGGACGCGGCGGAGGTCGAGGCTGCCCGCACGGTCGCGATCGACCTGCATCGGCGCATGCACGCGGCGACGGCCGAGTTCGCCAAGCGCGGGGTGTCGATGTTGCCCGAGCCAGCCGGCTGGATCGCCACCGGTGAGGCCCTCTTCGCCCAGGTGTCCGGTTCACCGGACCCGGACCTGTGGGCGGCGGCCGAGGACGCATGGCGCCGCGCCGGCCAGCCGTTCGACGAGGCGGCGGCGAGCGTCGCGCGCGCCGACGCGCTGATCCGCACCGCTGGCGACCGCGACCTCGCCGCGGCGCTGGTCCGCGCCGCGCTGGCCACGGCGGTCACCCTCAATGCCAAGCCGCTCGAGGCCGAGATCCGCGGGCTGGCCCGCCGCGCCCGCCTCGATCTCGCCGACGGCGCGGTCCAGCGCGACGGCGTCGCCTCGCTCGACATCACCCCCCGCGAGCTGGACGTGCTGCGCTTGGTCGCACAGGGCCGGACGAACCGGCAGATCGGCGAGTCACTGTTCATCAGCGAGAAGACGGCGAGCGTCCACGTCACCAACCTCATGCGCAAGCTCGGCGTCGCGTCGCGCGTCGAGGCGGCCACCGTCGCCGTCCGGAACGGCATGGCCGATGCGCCAGAATGACCAGTGTGGCCGATGAGGACGACGCGGTGACCGAGGCCGCGAACGAGCTGTACGCGGTGTCGCCCGACGAGTTCATGGCCAAGCGCGCGGACGTGGCTCAGCGCGTGCGAGCCAGCGGTGACTCGGCCGGGGCCGCCCGCATCGAGAAGCTGCGCAAACCCACCGCCGCGGCCTGGATCGTCAACGCCTACGTCCTGTCCGACCCGTCGATCGTCGACCAGCTGACCGATCTCGGTGGGCGGTTGCGCGAGGCCCAGGACGCGCTCGACGCGGCACGGATGCGCGATTTGACCAGCGAGCGACGCGCCCTTGTCAGCAGGTTGGCCAAGGACGCCTTCCGCCTGGCCGGCCGCAACCAACCACCGGCGGGGCTGCGTGACGAGGTCACCGGAACGTTCGAGGCCGCTATCGCCGACGACGATCTGGCCGGACGACTCGGTCGGCTCCAGCGCGCCGAGCAGTGGTCCGGCTTTGGCTTCGCACCAACCTGGTCGCCCGAGCTGACGCTCGTCCAGGGTGGGCGGACCCGCACCCCGGAGCCGGCCCGCCGTCCGGAGAAGCCTAAGCGCAGCGCGGCCGACAGGCGCCGTCAGGAGCGGGCCCTGGCGGCGGCGCAGAAAGCCTTCGACGAGGCGGACGCAGCCTCCGGCGAGGCGCGCGACACCGAGCAGGGCTTGAGCCAGGAGATCAAGCGACTGACCAAGAAGCTGGCCAAGGTGCAGGATCAGCTGGACACCGCGCGCAGCGACATCGAGACCGCCCGCAAGGAGGTCGCCTCAACACGCAGCAAGCGGCGCGAAGCGCGGTCGGCGCTCGACCGCGCCGAACGTGACGCCGCCGACTGAGCGACCCTCAGCGCGACGCCGCGTCACGGTGCGTCGAACGGTAGGCGCGCGGGCTCAAGCCGAACTCGCGCCGGAACGCGCGCGAGAAGTACTCGGCCGACGCGAAGCCGCACTCCACCGCCACCCGCTCGACGTGGCCCGGCCCGCTGCGCGTGCCGAGGATCTCCGCGGCGCGCTCGAGGCGACGCCGACGGATTCGCGCGGCGGGGCTCTCCGTGCCGTTGAACGCACGGTAGAGCTGACGCAGGGAGATGTTCAGCTGGGCGGCAATGGTGGCCGGCGTGAGCAGCGGATCCGTCGCCTGCTCGTAGATGATCGCGTCCGTGCGCACCCGAACCTGCTCGGCCTGGGCCAGATCCGGGCCCGGACGGCGCACCGCGGTGCGCAGCAACAGCGCGGCGAGCGCCGCGAGGTACCGATCCACCCCGATGAGACTGGACGAGGTGCGTAGCTCGTCCCCGCCCACCAACAGCAGCCCCACCGCGGCGCGCAGCAACTGCAACTGGAACGGAGTCAGCTCGTAGGGCTGGTCGGCCATCTCGCGGATCACCGACGGTTCCACGCCGATCGCGGCCAAGGGGATGTTGAGCGTGTACAGGTGGGAATTCGCGGTGAACTGCTCGGCGATCTCGTCGGCCGCGTCGTACACGCGCATTATGCCGGTCGCAAGGCCGACTGGATCGAACACCGAGCCGGTGCCCTCGACCCGCGCAAGCAGATGCACGCCGCAGTCGAACGCCCCTCCCGCGGCGGCACGGGGTGGCCGGTAGAGCTCGGCCCCGCTCAGTGTCGACGCCGACCAGATACAGCGAGTCCCGCGCAGCCGGCCGCCCTTGAAGAAGTACGGGGCCCGACCCGTACGCAGGGGCGAGATCTGCATTCCAAGCGGCCCCGTGGGCAGGCGTCCGGTCCACGTGTCGGGGTTGTCGGCCGACACATCCAGCCAGGCGACGGCCCCCGGAGGGGGCACGTCACTTGAACCCTCGTTCATCGTCGAACCTCCACGACCACCGAGAGCCCCCCAGCCCGCCGTCGTTTCAACGACGGATTCCGCACCCGACCCGCACATGGCGTGACAGAAACGCTAGGGATCGCGCGGCCAGCCCGCAACTCTGCGGCCAAAGTCGGGACCTTCGCCCGACGCTTCGCCGGCCCGGCGCCTGGATACGATCTGGAACACGTTCTAGCGCTCGACCGCAGAGGAGACCTCGGTGAAGCTCGGCTACCACACCGGTTACTGGTCGGCCGGCCCGCCCGCGGGCGTGCCCGAAGCCATCGCCCGATGCGAGCGGCTGGGCTTCGACTCCATCTGGGCCGCGGAGGCGTACGGATCGGACTGCCTGACGCCGCTGGCCTGGTGGGGTGCCTCGACGGAGCGGATCCGTCTCGGAACGAACATCATGCAGATCTCGGCCCGCACGCCCGCGGCCGCGGCCATGGCGGCGATGACTCTCGATCACCTGTCCGGCGGCCGGTTCATCCTCGGTCTCGGGGCGTCGGGCCCGCAGGTCGTCGAGGGCTGGTACGGCCAGCCGTACCCGAAACCGCTCGCCCGTACCCGCGAGTATGTCGAGGTCATCCGCCGGATCCTCGCGCGGGACGTGCCGGTCACGCATGCCGGCGAGTTCTATCCCCTGCCCTACCCGGGCGGCGCGAACCTGGGCAAGCCGTTGAAGTCGACGGTGCACCCGCTGCGGAGCGACATCCCGATCATGCTCGGTGCCGAGGGGCCGAAGAACGTGGCGCTGTCGGCCGAGATCGCCGACGGCTGGCTGCCGATGTTCTTCTCGCCGAAGATGGACGGCTTCTACCGCGAGGCACTGGCCGAGGGCTTCGCCCGGCCGGGTGCGCGGCGGACGGCGGCCGACTTCGAGGTTCCGGCCTTCATCCCCATGGTGGTGCACGACGACGTGGAAGAGGCCGCGAACCTGGTCCGCCCGTCCATCGCGCTCTACATCGGCGGCATGGGGGCGAAGTCCATGAACTTCCATGCCAACCACTTCGCCCGCCTCGGTTATGAGGCCGAGGTCGCGGAGATCCAGGAGCTGTTCCTGTCCGGCCGCAAGCTCGAGGCCATGGGTGCGGTACCCACCAAGCTGGTCGAGGACATCGCGCTGGTCGGGCCGGCGGCCAAGATCCGCGACGAACTCCAACTGTGGAACTCGACCGTGATCACCAGCCTCATCGTGCAGTCTCCGCCGGAGCAGGTCGGCGCCGTGGCCGACATCCTGTCCTGAGTCAGGGACCGGCAGTCGGGGAGTTCGAGGTCGATGGCGCCGGTGCCGGCGCCGAGCAGGTTGCCGGCGTGCCGCCCGGCGCGGTCGTCGGGTCCGGCGTAGCCGTGGGATCCGGGCTGCAGGTCGGATCGGGCGTCGGGGTGAGCGTCGGCGTGGGCGTCGGCGTCGGTGTGGGCGTCGGCGTGGGCGCCGGGCTGCTGGACGAGGCACCGGACGCCGGAGCACTGCCCGAAGCCGCAGTGCCTGTCGACGCGCTTCCTGTCGACGTAGCGCCCGTTGGGCTGCGGCGAGTCGGCGCGACGGCGCTCATCGTGACCGCGGTCCGGGCCGTCGTGGCGCCGCGGGGCGTACCGGGATCGGCCGGCGGGATGTTCGGAGCCGGGGAGCCGGCCGGTCCCGTCGCGGGGAGGACCGGGACGGTCACGCCGACGCCGTCGGCGTAGATCCTCTCGACGCCCATGACCGTCTTCACGTAGTCCATCGACTGGTTGTAGGTCAGGATCGCCTGCACCTGGCCGTGTGCAGTGGTCAGGTCGCCACCCGCGGCACACAGGTAGTCGGCCGCGGCAGCCGCCGCGTCGAAGATGTTGAACGGATCGCGCACTCCGTCGGCGTTGGCGTCGACGCCCCAGCCCGCCCAAGTGGACGGGATGAACTGCATCGGGCCGACCGCGCGGTCGTAGACCTTGTCGCCGTCGAGACGGCCGCCGTCGGTGTCCCGGATGACGGCCGTCCCCTTGCCGTTGAGCGGAATGCCGACGACCGGTGGCGTGGACAGGCCGTCGACGTGCAGGGTCGCACCGGCGAACCGGCCATGATCGGACTCCACCCGGCCGATGCCGGCGAGCAGCGGCCAGGCGAGCCCACACGAGGGCGCTCGGGCTGCTTCGCGGGTGGCGGCACGCTTGTAGGCGGCCAGGGCGGTGCTCGGGATTCCGCTGGCGGCCAGTCCGGATGCCACAGCCTCGGCGGCCGACGGAGCCACGGTCGCGGCCAGGGCGGCCGCGCGAGGTGCGCCCTTGGCGGCGACATCGGCGGCACTCAGGCCGTTCGGCCCGCCCGGCTGCGCCGTGATCGCGACCGGGCCGGCCGCGCGGGCGGCCGCAACTCGCACGGCCGCCGGCTTGGCCTGAATATGCGGCGATCCGTTGGTCGGCGTCGCGCACCCGGCCACTGTGAGGCCGGCGATGCCGATTAGCGCGATCGCAGCGGTCAACGGGCGGAGATTGCGCGAGGCGGGCGGGAAGGACATATGCAAGATCCAGTCGTGAGTTGCCGGGCTATTTCGCTTTGGCGTCGCTGCCTGCCCGTGTAGCGCGCCAGATCACCGTAAAACGGGTTCTCCGCACTGCCAAACTATTCGGGACCTTCGACTGGCCGCGGGCTCGCAGATGGCTGACCGGTGCCGCGAGCACGCGGCCGCTCCACTCGCTCTCCCGGTCGGGCCGGACAAATCTGGCGACTTAGCGGTCAAGTCGGCGGAAAAACTTGACGGTCGAGCGTCCGCACCACTAGGAACGGCGGCGGAGCCGTACGAATACAGTTCGGACTCTCGTCTATGGGTTGGAGCAGCATGCAGGGAACGGTCAAGTGGTTCAACGCCGAGAAGGGCTTCGGATTCATCGCCCCCGATGACGGAAGCGCGGACGTGTTCGTCCACTACTCGGAGATCCAGGGAAGCGGCTTCAAGACGCTCGACGAAGGCCAGCAGGTCGAGTTCGAGGTCGGTCAAGGCCAAAAGGGCCCACAGGCCCAGGGCGTCCGGGCGCTCTAAACACCAGCACGCCGGAGCGGGCGATCGGGTCCATCCCCGGCCGCCCGTTTTCGGCTGCCCGGCGGCGCGATCGCGGCGAACAGCTCGTTTGCCGCCCCCGGCGGCGCGCGCTTCACTCGAAGGGTGCCTCCTCGTCGTCGCTCCGGGTCTGCGGGCAAGCTCGCGACCTACCGCGCGAAGCGCGACTTCTCCCGCACGGCCGAGCCCGCGGGCGGAACCCCGCCGACCGCCGACGGCGCCCGCCGCTTCGTCGTGCAACGGCATCGGGCGCGGCGGCTGCACTACGACCTGCGCTTCGAGATCGACGGCGTGCTCGCGAGCTGGGCGGTGCCCAAGGGTCCGACGCTCGACCCCAACGTGCGGCGCGCCGCCTTCCACGTCGAGGATCACCCGCTCGAGTACTTCGACTTCGAAGGCGTCATCCCGGCCGGCGAGTACGGCGGCGGGGATGTCATCGTCTGGGACGCCGGCACGTGGGAGCCGCACAAGGCGGGCGACCCGCCCGACCCCGCGCGCTCGGTGGCGAACGGCGAGCTGCACGTCGAGATGCACGGCGAGAAACTGCGGGGCCGCTTCGTCCTCGTGCGTACCCGCACCGATGGGTCCGGCAAGGAGGAATGGCTGCTCCTGCACAAGCACGACGACTTCGCCGTCGACGGATGGGACGCCGAGGACCACCCGCAGTCCGTCCTCAGCGGCCGCACCAACGACGACGTCAAAGCCGACCCTGACCGGATGTGGCGCTCCGACGTGCCGGCGGCCCGGGCGTCGCTGTCATTGAAGCCGGCCTCGGTCGGCGCCGCTTCGGCCGACGAACTCGCCGCGCTCGACCGGCTCGACCGGGCCGGCGACTGGGCGATCTTCGGCCGCGAGCTGCGGGTGACCAACCTCGACAAGGTGCTCTTCGATGCGCGCAAGGGCGAGCAACCGGTGACCAAGCGCGACCTGTTGCGGTACGCCGCTCGGATCGCGCCGATCCTGGCGCCCTATCTGACGCGTCGCGCGCTGAACATGCACCGGTATCCGAACGGCGCCGGTACGAAGGGGTTCTGGCACAAGGAGTTGCCCGACCACGCACCGGAATGGTTGCCGCGCTGGGACAACCCCGAAGCCGATCCCGGCGAGACGCGAACCTACCTCGTGGTCGACGAGCCGGCCGCGCTGGTGTGGGCGGCCAACTTCGGCGCGCTCGAGTGGCACGCCTGGACCTCGATGGTCGACAAACCGCACCAGCCGACCTACGCACTCATCGACCTCGATCCCGGCAACACGACCTCGTGGGACGACCTCCTCGTCCTCGCCCGCCTGCACCGGACCGCGTTCGAGCATCTGGACGTGTTGGCGCGCCCCAAGATCACCGGGCGCCGCGGCATCCAGATCTGGGTTCCGATCGTCCGCGGCCCGGACTTCGACGAGACGCGCGCCTGGGTGGAGCAGTTGTCCAAGACGGTCGGCGCAGTCGTGCCCGAACTCGTCAGCTGGAAATGGCAGGTCCGCGACCGGGGCGGCCTCGCCCGGCTCGACTACACGCAGAACGCGATCAACAAGACGCTGGTGGCGCCGTACAGCCCGCGCCCGGCGCCGGGAGCCCCCGTCTCGGTGCCGATCGGGTGGGACGAGCTCGACGACCCGACGTTGCGGCCGGATAAGTTCACGATCCGGACGGTGCTGCCGCGGCTCGAGGAGAAGGGGGACCTGTTCGCCGCGCTGCTCGGCGCCGACCAGCGCCTCCCCCACCTCACCTGAGCACCCAGGGTTTAGGAAGGGCCGCCGGGCGGGGATGCCGCCTGTATGACGGTGAACGTCGCTTCAGCGGCGCCGGCCACGGCGATCGCCGGGTCGATGCCGGTCCAGCGGCGCTACCTGATGTGCCCGCCGACCTATTTCGCGGTGCGCTACAGCATCAATCCCTGGATGCATCCCGCCCAGCCCGTCGACGTGCTGGCCGCGATCGCCCAATGGCAGAGGCTGCACGACACGTTGATCGCGCTCGGCCATCACGTCGACGTGATGCCGGCCGACCCTGACCTACCCGACATGGTGTTCACCGCCAACGGCGGCATCGTCATCGGCGACCGGGGCTTGGTGCCGCGCTTCCGGCACGCCGAACGCGACGCCGAATCGATGCACTTCGCCCGGACCATGAAGGACCTCGGCCTGGCCGAGGTCAGGCAGGCCCGCTTCGTCAACGAGGGCGAGGGTGACTTCCTGCTCACCGGCGAGCGCATCCTCGCCGGCACCGGGCTGCGCTCCGACCCCCGCGCGGTGAAGGAGGTGCAGGACTACTTCAGCCGTCCGGTGGTCGCCCTGCAACTCGTCGACCCGCGCTTCTACCACCTCGACACCGCGCTGGCGCGGCTCGACGCCGATACCGTCGCCTACTGGCCGGGCGCGTTCGCCCCGGAGAGCCAGGACGTGCTGAGAGAGCTGTTCCCGGACGCGATCCTGGCCGACGAACGGGAAGCGGCCGCGCTCGCGCTGAACATGCTCAGTGACGGCTCGACGGTCATCATGACGACCGAGTGCGATGAGTTGGCCGAGCGCATCGTCGAGCGTGGATTCGCGGTGCTGCGCGCTTCCACCAGTGAGCTGCGCAGGGCCGGCGGGGGCGCGAAGTGCTGCGTCCTCGAACTGCACCGCTGAGCCGCAGGCCTACCGACTCCGGCTTCGGTTTGCCCGGTCGGCGAAGAGGGGAAGCATCAACCGACAAACCGCGTCCGACCGGAGGCACCGATGCTGCTGCCCGCCGCCCGGGGCCCGTTGACGACGGCCCTGGTCGCCGCCCTGCGCGGGGACGACCCGTCGGCAGTACCGGCGCCGCCACTGGGCGTCGCCGAACCGCTGACCGACGACGACACGCAGCTGGCTCTGTGGATCTGCTTCGAACTGCACTACCGCGGTTTCGACGACGTGGCCGACGGCTGGGAATGGGAGCCGGCGCTGATCTCGCTGCGGCGCGATCTAGAGTCCGGCCTGCTCGACGCGGTCCGCGCGGCCGTGGTCGTCCCCCTCGAAACGGCGCCGCTGCCGGAACGGCTGCGCCGGCTCGTCGCGGCCGATGACGGACCTCCGCTGGCCCGCTACCTGCAACGACGCGGCACCCGGGACCAGTTCCTCGAATTCGTGATCCACCGCTCGGTCTACCACCTCAAGGAGGCCGATCCCCACACCTGGGGAATCCCTCGCCTGGCCGGCCGGGCGAAGGCCGCCCTGGTGGAAATCCAGGCCGACGAGTACGGCGGCGGAAATGCCGCGCGCATGCACGCCGAGCTGTTCCGCGCCACGATGCGCGGCCTCGGCCTCGACGACACCTACGGCCGGTACGTCGACGCCGTGCCGGCGATCACCCTTGCCAACAACAACCTGATGTCGGTGTTCGGGCTGCGCCGAGAGTTGCGCGGCGCGCTGGCCGGGCACCTCGCGGCGTTCGAGATGACGTCCTCGGCGCCGAACCGGCGCTACAGTCAGGGCCTGCGCCGGCTCGGCGGTGACGCGGCAACCCGTCGGTTCTACGACGAGCACGTGACAGCCGACGCGCTGCACGAACAGCTGGCGCTCTACGACCTCTGCGCCAGCCTGGCCGACGACGAGCCCGAGTTGGCCGAGGACATCGTCTTCGGCGCGGCGGCTGCCCTGCACCTCGGCAATCTCAGCGCAGAGCAGATGCTCGAATCCTGGCGGGCCCACGTGTCGTCGCTGCGCGACGTGGGCGCGGCGGCCACGAGCCCGATCGCCGACGTCTCCTGAGCACGTGCAGTACCTGCTGCCGATCAAGGCCGGCCCGAACGACGACCTGCAGGAGCTGGCCCGCTACGTCGCGGATCTGCGCACTCGGCTGCCGGTGATCGTTGTCGACGGGTCGGACCCGGACACCTTCCGTCGCAACCAGGCACTGTTCGCCGGCGTCACCCACGTGGCGCCACGCGCCGACTTGCAGTGCGCGAACGGCAAGGTCGCCGGCGTGCTGACCGGCTTCACCCTCGCCGCGTCCGACAAGGTGGTGATCGCCGACGACGACGTGCGGTACCAGCCAGCCGAGCTGGCCCGACTCGAGCAGCTGCTCGAGGAGGCCGACGTGGTGATGCCGCAGAATTACTACGCGCCTCTGCCGTGGCCGGCGCGCTGGGACACCGCGCGCACGCTGGTGAATCGCGCCCTTCCCTCGGGGGACTATCCCGGCACCCTGGGTGTGCGTCTGAGCGAACGGATGCGGCACCTCGGTTACGACGGCAACGTGCTGTTCGAGAACCTCGAGCTGATCCGCTCGGTGATCGCCGACGGCGGGCGGCCGATGGTCGCGCGCGACCTGTACGTGCATCGGCTCCCACCCACCGCGAAGCATTTCGCCGGGCAGCGCGTCCGGCAGGCCTACGATTCGCTCGCCCAACCAGGCCGGTTGGCCGTCGAGCTCGCGTTGCTGCCTCTGGCGCTGGCCGGGGCAGGCCGCGGCCGGGTCCTGGTCGGCCTGACCGCCGGGTCGATCCTGACCGCCGAGGTCGGCCGGCGCCGCGCGGGCGGGGCGTCCTACTTCCCTCCGTCGGCATCGTGGCTGGCGCCGGCGTGGATCGCCGAGCGCGCCGTGTGCGCATGGGTCGCCGTGGCACGACGGGTCGCGTTCGGCGGCACGCCGTATGCGGGACGGCGGATCAGTCGCGCGGCGACGTCCGTGTCCGCGCTCCGCCGAGCGCGCGCGCGATCTTGTGGCTCCCGTCGCAGAACGGCTTGACCGCCGAGCGGCCGCAACGGCAGAGGGCAACGGTGCGACCACTTTCGATACAGGCGCCGTCCACCGAGCGGATCTCGAAGTCCCCGCGCAGAACGAGCGGCCCGTCCGGATAGGGGGTGAGCGTGGCGGCCGGCTCCTCGACGGGTTCCTCAGCCGCGGCGGGGACGTTCACAGCGCGGCCTTTTCGTCCGCGTCCTTCACCCGGCCGGCGAATCGCTGCAGGTACGCCTGCTCGAGCTCGGACGCGCGGGCGCTGTGGTTGCGTAGCTGGTCCACCGTGCCGTCGACGAAGATGTCATGGCGCTTCTCGTGCACATGGCTCAGCTCGCGTTCGAGGTCGTCGTCGCTCAGCTCCGACGCCGGGATGCCCTGGGTCATGATCTGCCTCCTCAGTCGGCGGGTGTCGTGCGCCGTTCGACCACTGCGGCCAGCCGGGCCAGTCCCTCGGTATTGCGGCGGACGAGCATTGCCTCCGACAGCGGGTTGTGCAACCACTGGCCGGGCCCGCTGACCGGCGTCTCGTGCATGGTCACCCGGGTGCCGTCGCCGTCCGCTTCGAGGTCGATCACGATCCGCGCCTCGCCGAAGGGCCGGCCGCGGGCGAGCAGGACCAGCCTGCGGTCGGGCTCCATTTCCTCGACCACCGTCTCGTCGCGCATCGCCATCGGCCACACGCCAGAGGCGTGGAAGAGCCGGCTGCCCTTGGCCGGCCAGTCCGCCTCGACGGCGCGCATGTGCGAGGTGCCGACGACCCAGTTGGTGTACATCCACCCGTCGGCGAGGACGGCGAAGGTCTGCGCGGGGCTCGCGTTGATCCGCGTCGTGTTCTCTGCCATACCCATGAGGTGCCCACTGCGGCGCCCGCGCTATCGAGGAGTGGCCCGCTGCACCGGTTTGCCCTGTGATCCAGGCGGGTACCGCGGTCGAGAGCTCGAACTCACGGGCTGGTTCCACAGGAAGGCTCATCATGACCACCGCCCACCAGCAGTCGTCTCGGACCGACCGCAGCCGGCTGCAGCTGGCGGCGACCGTCGTCGCTGCGACGTTCGTCCTCGTCGGCATCCTCGGCTTCGTTCCGGGGATCACCACGCACTACGGCGACATGACCGGTGCCGGCCACAACTCGATGGCCAAGCTGCTCGGCATCTTCAACGTCTCGGTGCTGCACAACGTCGTGCACCTGCTGTTCGGGATCGTCGGGCTGGCTCTGGCCCGTACCGCGGCCGGCGCCAAGAACTTCCTCATCGGCGGCGGCGTGATCTACCTCGTGCTGTGGATCTACGGCCTGCTCATCGACAAGAACAGCAACGCCAACTTCGTCCCGGTCAACACCGCGGACAACTGGCTGCACTTCGTGCTCGGCGCCGCAATGGTCGCCCTCGGTGTCGCGCTCGGTCGCCGCGCGGTCAACACCCGCGGGTAAGCCTCCAGCTGACCGAAGAACCCGGCACCGGCCTCGCGGCGGTGCCGGGTTTCTTTGCGCCCGCGAGCAGAGAGCTAGGGCTGGACGCGCTCGTCGCCGCGGCTGTGCCGCGCGGCGCGGTAAGACCGGGCGCGCAGCTGGCGAATCCAGTCGTACGGTTCGAGGCCCGCGATCGGGTTGGTCATCGGGTCGAAGGCCACGTACTCGTCGGGCGAGGGCTCCGGGAAGACCGTGAGGCTTCCGAACCGCCGCCACGGCCCTCGCGGCGGCGACGCGACCTGCAGATCGAAGCGCAGGTCGCCGGCCGGACCGGTGATTCCTGCCGCCGCCAGCAGCAGCGACCCGGCCGGCGTCCGGTAGGGCAACAACGTCGAGTATCTCGCCGCCGGGTCACGGACGGGCCGAAGCACGAAGCGCCCGATCGGGCCGGAGCCCGTCGTCGCGAACAACAGATCACCGTGCCGGGAACCCCCGAGCGGCACCCGGATCGCCAGGCCGAGCACGTCTGGCACCGGGCCGGGCAGGCCGACCGACCGGGACAGGCGTACGAGCACCTCGTCGACCCCGCCGGTGTCCAACCAGTCGACGCCGGTCGGTTCGCTCAGGCCGACCCGCTCCAGCGTCGCGGCGTGAACGCTGCCCCGCGGATGCAGCGGTTTCGTCGCCGGGCGCAGCCGACCGGCGGCACCGAAGACGCCGGCCAGACCCTTGCCGAAGACGCGAGCGGCGGCGCCAGTGGCGCCGCCGCTCCCTTTGCCCTGGTCGCTCACCCCTGCAAGGGCGCTTTCACGTCGTCCGCGGCCGACTTCGCCTGGTCGGCGGTGTCGCTGACCGCCTGAGTCGCGGCGTCCTTGACCTGCTGGGCTGCCTGCTGCGCAGAGCCCTGCAGCTCGGACGCCACTGCCTTCGCCGAGTCCTGCAGCGGACCGCGAGCCTTCTCCTCGGCCTGGGCCGCGAGCTCCTGCTCCTTCTCGCTGGCCGGCGCCAACGACGCGATGACCATGCCGACGCCGAAGGCGACCAGGCCGGCCGCCAGCGGGTTGCCCTGCGCCTGCTGCCGGACCGCCTGCGGCGCGGAGGCCGCGGCGCTGCCGAGACCGGACACGGCGTCGCCGACGCTCGATGCCGCGCCGCTCACCGCGCCGGTGGCCGACGAGACACCGGACCCGGCCGTGCTGCCGGCCGAACGCAGACTGTCGGTAGGCATCGAGCCCATGACGCGCTCCTTCAAGCTGGTGGCGGTGCCCTTGACCCGGTCGACACGACGGCTGACCACACGGCCGGGCGAGACCTTTTCGGTCAGGCGATCGACGTCGGCACTCAGCGACTGCCGGGTGCCCTCGATGTCACGCTGAATCTGTTCCGGACTGCTCATGCGTTGTTCTCCTCATCGTCCTTTGAGAGCGCCGGGGATCTCGCTGACCGTCTCCACGGTGCGTTCCGGCTTGGGATTGACGGTGCGCATCGTCTTGCGCCCGCTCGCGAACAGCACGGCGGCGATGACGGCCCAGATGGCAGCGACGATCAGCGCCGCCCAGGACTCGTCCATCACGTTCGCCAGTCCCCACCACAGGGCGATGGAGAGGAAGAGCGCCACCATGTAGCCGGCGAACCCGGCGCCACCGAGCATGCCGACGCCCTTGCCGGCCTTGGCGACCTCGGTCTTGATCTCCGCCTTGGCCAGTTCGAGCTCCTGGCGCATCAGCGTCGACAGGTCGCGACTGACCTCACCGATCAGCTCGCCGACCGACGCGTTCGAGACATCGGCACGCGGCCCGGTCGTTGACGCATTGTTCGGGGTCGTCATCGCCAGGCCCCCCCGTTGGGCAGGTCCTGCGTCGGCTGGACCGGCTGGGGCTCGCCGTAGGCCGGAGCGGCGAACTCGCTGCCCGCGTTGTCGCCGTAGGTCGATGTCGAGCCGTAGCCCTGCGTGCTCTCCGGGACGGCGGGATAGCCGGGCTGGCCGTACTGGCCGTACTGGCCACCGGTCGAGTAGCCGGTCGCGGCCGGGGACTCCATGCCGCCGTAGGACGGCAGGCTCTCCTGCGTTGCCCCTCCCGAGTGACCGGACGAGTCGTCGGACGTGTGCGCAGCCACGACGCCGCGGGTCAGGCGACCGGCGACCACGCCGGCGGCAAGGGCGCCGACCAGGAACATGCCCGGACGGCGGCGGGCGTAGTTGCGCGCCTCGTCGAGGAGCTGTCCCGGCTCGCGGCCGTCCAGCCAGTTGGCCAGGCCGTCGATGCGGTCCTTGGCCTGGCTGACGAGTTCGGTCGCCACGCCGGACTGTCCCTCGGTGCTCTGGGTCATCGAGCCGAGCTCCGAGCCGAGCGAACGGAGGTTGCTGACCAGGGCCTGGTGCTGTTGGCCCACCTGCGAGGACACCTGCTGCCGCGCTTCACCCGCCAGATCGCGGGCCTGACGCACGGCTTCGTCCTTCACATCGTGGGCGTGCTCGACCGCGGTCTGCGCGACCTGTCCGGCGGCCTGCTTGCCCTCGTTGGCGGCTTCAGCCGCCTTGTCCTTCATCTCGCTCGCCTTGTCCGTCATCGACGTCGATTCCGGCTCCTGGGCCGGCATCGCCTGCGTCGGTTCGAAGGTCGCCTCTCCCGGCGACGGCGGGGGGTAATAGTCACTCATCGGTCCTCCAGCTGGTGTGAGTGCTCCGGATTCGGAACGTCTTCGTAGAACTTCGTAACTCGAGTCACGTCAGCGGCTGCGCCCGGCGGTTACCGCCTCGCATCGCCGCTTGTTGGACGAGAGCGCCTACGCAAGCCGAGTACCCGCCCGACGCTGATGGGAAACCGCGGCGGATCTGACCCGGTTATCGGCCGAATTGTCGGGGTACGCGACTGATATCGGACACCCACGAAGGAGATGCCATGGCTACCGGCGAAACCGGCTTCGATGACGTCACCTACGACCTTGTGTCGTTGCAGTACCACTCGCTGAAGGCCGGTCACGACTACGGGCAGTACGTCTGCGACGCGCGCAACGCCGGCAAGGACGACATCGCCGACTTCTTCGAGCAGGTGATGGCGCAGGACTCGGAGCGGGCGAGGAAGTGCCACGAGTTCCTGGCCTCGCTCGGCGGCATCGACAACACCAGCCCGAACAGCTGACCCGGACACTTCGTGATCGATGCGGATGAACCGGACCAGTTCGGCGAGCAGCATGCGCTCGCCGAACTGTTCACCCGGCTCGGCCGCGAGCTGTCCGCGCAACCCCGCCTGGACGACGTCCTGTCGGTGATCACGCGACGGGCCGTCGAGGTCATACCCAACGCCGACGACGCGGTGTACCGGCTCGACGAGCTCAGCGTCGACCGCCGGTGGCCCGACTTCAGGCGCGAGGTGCGGCCTCGCTGCCCAGCCCGACGTCAGCTGATCGCCGCGAACCGCCAACTCAGCGAGTGGGTCTGCCCAGGGGTCAGGCGGACCAGCCCGTCGCCGGACCGGAAGGCATCGGGCGGGCAGCTCATCGGCTCGATGGCGATCGCCCGCCGGTTCACGTCCGGTCCGGCCTGGTCGCCCGTGCAGACCTGCACCCAGCGCGAGTCCGGGCCCCAGCTGAGTTCGACCCCCGCGCCGCCGGGTGCCCGGAGCGTGGCCGTCGCGACCCCATCGGGGAACTCGATGCCGGTGAAGGCGTGGTCGAGCGCGATGTCGCCCAGCGGTCGCCCGCTCCGGAAATCGAGCTCGCCATCGACCGGCACGACGCCGGTCGGGAGCAGCCGGTCGT
This sequence comes from Jatrophihabitans sp., assembly GCF_046262535.1. GTDB lineage: Bacteria > Actinomycetota > Actinomycetes > Mycobacteriales > Jatrophihabitantaceae > Jatrophihabitans. Next base: position 43,090 of record NZ_JBHEMO010000081.1, read on the forward strand.
CGGTGGTCATCACCTCGGCGGCCGGCAGGGTGAGGACCCATTCGGCCAGCGGCTCGGGTCCGGTCACGAACCACGGGTGGATCGACACGCCGTACGGCGCGTCGGCGGCGCCCTCATTGCGGGCCGACATCTCGACACGCAAACCGGTGGCGTCGAGGGAGTAGCGCGCGGTCAACGTCAGCAGGAACGGGTAGCCCCGCTGGGGGTAGATCACCGTGCTCAGCTCCGCAGCGGACCGGTCGGCGTGCTGCACCGCCCACGGCTGCCAGGCGACCACGCCGTGCAGGGCCGTGCCCCGGCTCGGCTCGGACACCGGCAGTTGATGCGTGCGGCCCCCGAAGTCGTACCGACCGTCGCGAATCCGGTTGGGCCACGGCGCCAGCACCGCACCGTTGAAATCGGGCATCGACTCGCGCGCCGCGAAGCCAGCGATCAGCGGCCGCCCGTCGTAGGCGAACGTCCGCAACGTCGCACCCACTTCGGTGACGGCGACGGTGTAGCCGTCGGCTGCGAGTTCGATCTGCCGCCCGGTCGGATGCATGGGCCTCACCCTGCCACGCGCAACCCTTCGGGACGGTCAGGGATCGCGAGGCTCGAGCGGCTTGACGGCCGGTCCCTCGAGCACAGCTCCGTCCACATCGAATCGCGAGCCGTGACACGGGCAGTCCCACGAGCGTTCGGCGCCGTTGAACCTCAGCAGGCAGCCCATATGCGTGCACCGGACCGAGACGGCGTGCAGCCCACCGTCGTCGTCGCGGAAGACGCCCTTGCGGCCGAAGCCGTCGCCCAGAACCCGCGCCTCTCCGACGGGGACGTCGTCGGCCGATCCGGCCTCGGGGCGCCGCACCCGGTCGCCGAGCAAGTCCACGGTGAACTTGGCACCCAGCTGGCCGACGTCGTGCAGCGACCGCGGTGACAGCCGCGTCGGCGAGAACGTCGCGGCCCACGGATTCTCGCGCCCGGCGATGCGGTCGCTGAGGATCTTGGCTGCGAACGTTGCGGTGCTGAAGCCCCACTTCATGAAGCCGGACGCGACCCACAGTCGCGAGCTGCCCGGCCGGTACGGACCGATCACCGGCAGGTGGTCGTAGTGAACGGGGTCCTGGGCCGACCAGCGATGGGTCACCGCCTCGACGTCCCAGTGCCGCCCGGCGAATTCGGCCAACCGCTCGAACCGTTCCGGGGTGGCCTCGCGAGCCCCGGCGCTGTGACTCTCCCCGCCGACGATCAGTAGATCGCCCGACGAGCGGACCGAGCGGGTGGGGCTGCCGGCGCTGATCGACATCCCTCGCGGCGGCGCCCCGGAGGCCAGCCGGACGGCGATGCAGTACGAGCGCTGCGGCTTGAGCCGCGCGAAGTACAGCCCCCGGTCGAGGAAGGGGTAGTGGGTGGCCACCACGACGTGGTCGGCACGTACGGAGCCCTCGGCGGTCCGCACGCGGCACGGCGTCCCCTCGTCGACGCCCAGCGCTCGGGACCCCTCGAAGATCGACGACCCGTTGCGGTGTATGGCGGCGGCCAGCCCCTGCGCGTAGCGCGTCGGGTGGAGCTGCACCTGGTCGGCCAGCCGAACCGCCCCGTACACCGCGTACGGCAGGTCCGGTGTGTCGACCAGCTCGACGGGCAAGCCGGCTTCGGCCGCCGCCGACGCCTCGTCGGTGACCGACGTGCGCTCCCCCGGCTTGGCTGCGTATGTGTACGCGTCGCGCCGCTCGAGGTCGCAGTCGATGGACTCCTCGCCGGCCAGGATGGCCAGCTGCTCGACGCCGAACCAACTGGCCTCGGCGTACACGGCGGCCGCGGCCGCTCCGTTGCGCTTGCGAATGGTCGAGTAGATCGTCGACTGCAGCGCGCTGACCTTGGCCGTGGTGCAGCCGGTGACGCCGTTGCCCACCCGGTCGGCTTCGAGGACGGCGACCCGCGCGCCGTCGCGTTGCAACAGCCGGGCGGTCGTCAGGCCGCCGACTCCGCCGCCGATGACCGCGACGTCAACGTCGATGTCCTCGTCGAGCTGCCGGTACGTGGTCGACGGTGCGCTGTCGAGCCACAGCGAGTGCAGCGCTGACGTGGTTTCCGGCATGTCCGAGGGCTTCCCCCAGACCACGTCTTCGTCAAACCGCGCCCGGCTGTCAGTCGTCGCCGTACTCGGTGATCGGTCCGAAGTCCTCGGGCCCGTCCACGTCGTCGGACTTCTCGGCCTCCACGGCCTCGGCCTGCGGCAACTCGTCGGTGGACGCTCGCTCGTCGGTGGACTTGCCGTCGTCCGGCGTGTCCGGTCCGACCTGCATGGGCGCCTTCTCGTCGTTCGGATCACTCATCACAACGACTCTACTTACGTCCGCGTCGACGAGGAATTACAGCGCGAGTCGCAGCCGTCGATAGGCGTTGTTCCAACGCAGTTCGTCGCGGAAACGGCGTGGTCGACTGTCCGAGTCGATGCCGACCAGTTCGATCTCGACCATCTCGGCGAACTGGTCGATGACGTCGGCGTCGACCGCCGTCGTGAGGACCGTGTGGTGGGGGCCCGCGGCGAGCATCCAGCACTCCGCGGACACCGCGAGCGACGGATGCGGTTCCCACACCGCGGCGCCGACCGGCAGTGCGCGCAGTTCCTCATCGGGCTCCACGATGGTCACGTCGTTGGCGACGAGGCGCAGCCGGTCGCCCAGGTCGCACATCCCGACGACGACACCCGGCCCCGGCGCGGCCGTGAACGTCAAACGGACCGGATCCTCCCGGCCGCCGATCCCGAGTGGATGCAACTCGAGGGAGGGCCGCTGCGCACTGATGCTGGGACAGACCTCGAGCATGTGCGCGCCGAGCACGCGCTGCGGTCCCGGGCCGAAGTGATACGTGTAGTCCTCCATGAACGACGTGCCGCCCGGCCGGCCGGAGGCCATCGCCTTCACGCCGGCGAGCAACGCGGACGTCTTCCAGTCCCCTTCGCCACCGAAGCCGTAGCCGTCGGCCATGAGCCGTTGTACCGCCAGCCCGGGAAGCTGGCGCATACCGCCGAGATCCTCGAAGTTGGTCGTGAAGGCGCCGAATTGTCCCTGCGCCAGGAACGCGCGCAGGCCGGCTTCGATCCGAGCACCGTAGAGCAACGCGTCGCGTCGTTCGCCCCCCTCGCCCAACTCGGGCGCGCCGTCGTACAGGTCGTCGTAGAGCTCGATCAGCGCGGCGACGTCGCCCGCGGGCACGGCGTCCACGACTGCGACGAGTTCGTTGACGCTGTAGGTGTTGCCCGATACACCCAGTCGCAATTCGGCCTCGACCTTGGTCCCCCTCGGTCACCGCCACGTTGCGCATGTTGTCGCCGAAGCGGGCCACGCGCAGGTCGCTCATCGTCGCCCGCCCGACCGCGGCCCGGACCCATGCGGCCACAGCGGCCACCGTCGCCTCGTCGTTGACGTGACCGACGACGATGCGCCGGTCGAGGCCGATCCGGGGGTCGCGACGTAGCCGAACTCCCGATCTCCGTGCGTGGCCTGGTTGAGATTCATGAAGTCCATGTCGATGGTCGCCCACGGCAGTGACTCGTTGACCTGGGTGTGCAGGTGCAGCAGCGGCTTGCTGAGTGCGTCCAGGCCGCTGATCCACATCTTGGCCGGCGAGAAGGTGTGCATCTGTCGACCCGCTACGCGGCAGATCCGGTAGGGCCGCTGCGCGGCAGATCCGGTCGAGTCAGCTAGAAGACGGATAGCGTCTCGCCATGAACGCCGACCCGCTCGATGACCTGCCAGCCGAGTCTCGTCGAGAGATCCTGCAGAGGTGCAAGCTGTCCTAAATGTAGATGGCGCAGCCGCAGAGGATCTCGTGCGAGCCGCTGAGCCACTCTGGGACGCTATGGAGCGAGTAGGTGGACTCGTTGACGGATGAGGCGGCGGCGAGTTCAGCTACGTCTTCCCTCGCGTATTGAGCTTCATCCGGGCCGCAGCCAATCCGAGCTAGGCGCGGCATGAACGTGCGTTTGATGCGGGTTAAAGCCTAGGTGGCACGACGCGGAGTGAGGTTCATTGGGCTCCGATCCTTCGTGGTGCAGCCGGGCAGGCGACGGTTCGCGTCTGCAGCCTGTGGACGTCGGCGTTGTGACCACGCCAAGCTTGATCCGTGTCCTACAGCGTCTTCGTCGAAAACTTTCAAGGCCAGCCGATCGACAATCCGGCCGCCGTGCGCGCGCTCCTCGAACCGCTAATGGACGACGCGCGGCACAACATCGTGGTCGATGGGGTGCCTACTGAAATCTACGGGATGGACGACGACCCAATCACTGGCTTCAGATTCAGTCGGATCGGGGGGAGGGCGTTTGGCAAATCATCTACGAGGTTGCGGCGTTAGCGGGCGTCGCGGTCATGCCACAAGATGGCCCGCTTTGTCTCACCGACCCAGCCCGTCAGGACCGGCTACCCCAAGAGGCGATTGACGAGGTCGGCATTCGGGTGATTCGCTCCGGCGCAGACATCGCCCGAGTGATCGCCGAGATCGCATAATGGTCATGCGCGCGAGCGCTCAACGCAGCATGAGCGGATGCCTCCCGGTTCGCCTATTCGCCGCACGCTCCATGGCCGCCCGTGCCGCGCGGACGCCCGGCACATAAGCGGATCATGGCGGCGCTCCACACGGCCGCTCATCGGCAGATCCGCGCACTGTCTGCGGCAGATCCGGTAGAGCCGCTGCGCGGCAGATCCGGTAGAGCCGCTTCGCGGCAGGAGAGCGCGGTTCTGCGGACCGTATCAACGCATCGTTCGGCGCTGTGGCCGGCCCGCCTAGTGCGAGCAGTCGGCGGGTTGCCCGGGTTGCTACGAGCCTGCCCTGGCTTCCGCTTGGTCCACCTCTGCTACCAAACGCGTGATGTTCTCGAACGCCGCCCCGGCCGAGTCCT
>NZ_JBHEMO010000082.1:0-39743 GCF_046262535.1 Jatrophihabitans sp.
TACCGAACTGACTGTCGACTACGGGACGCTGACCGACGACCCTGAATTCAGGATGAGATGTGAGTGTTGTTCGGTCGGCTGCCGTGGCCTCATCACCGGGGCGGACTGGACCCGTCCGCACCTACAGGCCAGATATGGTGACCATTGGGTCCCTGTCCTTCGTAACCGAATTAGGTCGGCCGCCTCTTTGATGTCCTAAAACGTCGGCATCTGCCGCGCAGCGGCCACCGGATCTGCCGCGCAGCGGCCGACACACCCATCGCCCCCGCTGAGTACAAGCGACAGTTGGACAAGCTCGTCCGCGGAGGCGTACGACTGCCTAAGTCCAAACGCGGCTAGCACACTCGCTCAGTCGAGGCGTCGAGGACGGATCGCCGCCGCGCTTCTGAGGTTGGCGGTAAATTCTGCGCCTCGATGCCTTCTGAGGGCCGTTGTCGACCGAGCCCGGCCGAACCGGGCCACCTTCGGGGGCTCGCGAAGCGCTGGACGCAATGGTGGGCCTAGTCGCGGTGGCGAGGAAAGCACTCGCGGCAGGGCTCGTCGTCCTCGGTCCATTGGTACGGAACCCTCTGATCCCGCGGGGTGTAGCACTTCAAGTGCCAGTGGCGAGCTCCATCACCGCCAGACTCGACCCGGTCGAGTTCCCCACCGCACCGCGGGCAAGCTGGCGAAAGCAGAGCGCGGTCAGTCGGCAGGTCTGCGCCAGGGGACCGACCTCGGATTACCGCCTGAACTCGCACCGATGAGCGGTTGCCGACGGCTACGCGCCCGTTCGCGTCCACGAATTGGTAGTAGACACTTGACCTAGAGGGCGTGTCCTGCCAGACGTCCGAGGCGCTGCCCTCCGTGAGTGCCGGTCGGTTGCTTTTCGGGAGGCGCTGGCGTCACTTGGGCAGCGTCGCACCGATGGCGTGAAGCTCTGTAACGCCCTCCTCCGCCCGATCGGCAAGGAGAAGCAGGGTGCAGGCGCGCTCGAAGCGCGCGTCGATGTCTTCCCACGCCGCGATGGATTGGTCGAGCAGTTGACGATTGTTCTGGCGGCGGCCGTGAGCACGGAGGAGACAGGCGTGTGCCCACCGACACTCGACGCCCGCCGGGGCCGCGCCGACGAGCCGGTCGTCCGCGTCGGTGGCGTGTGCGAGCACTGCCAGTTCGGCGTCGAGCGCCCACACGTAAGCGTCGAAGTTCCAGTGGCTGTCGAAGGTGTACCAGGCTCCGACTCGTGAGCGGAACGCTCGCGTGCGCTCGGCGCCCACGGTGTGACGGCCGGCATGCATCTCGATACGCCCGACGACGAAGGCCGCGCAGCTGGCCGAGCTCTGATGCTCGAACATGTCGACGTCGCCGACGACCTCTTGCGTGCGCCGCAGCCATTCGGCGGCGGCATCCTGGTCACCGCGCAGTCCGCTCGTTAGGGTTGCGGTGAGGACGTACGGGGTCATCCAGCGCGCCGTCGGGCTACCGGATGCCTGCCATCCCGCCCACATCGCGTCCGCGTGGCGCGCCGCCTCGTCCATCCGGCCGGTGAGCACCAGTCCGGGAATTGACCGGCTCGCCGCGCCGTACCCGACGAAGACGCTCGCCTCGTCGTGCTGGAGCCGGCGCATCTCAGTGACTGCGCTCGGCAGCTCGCCGGCCGCGACAGCCATCTCGTTGTACATGTGGAAGGTGTCGCCGCGTTCGATGGTCGCTCGGGGATCATGCGGCGACAGTTGGCCGACGCTGGCGACGCGATCCCGCGCGACGTCGAACGCCGCCTTGGTCCGGCCACGGCCGAGCAGATCCGACATGACCGCGTCGAGAGCGCTGGAGATCAGCACCGGGTCATCGGCGGCCCTCGCAGCGGTGAGCGCCGCCTGCGCCGTTCCCGCCTCAACGGTCAGGAACGAACTGTTCAGGCTGGACATCCAGGCACTGGCCACTTCCAGGTAGGCATGAGCGAGGAGGTCCTCCTTCGGTGCCAGTTGCCTCGCCTCGTCGAGCAACTCGGCAAGTCGCTCCGGTGGAATAGTCTCCCTCATGCCGGCCGGGAAGCGGATCGCCGCGATCACCGCTTGGGCGAGGCAGCTGGCGCGGTACCCATCGAGGCCTGCCGCCGCGGCGATCTCAGCGGCCCGGAGTAGGCGGGCGACGGACGCGTCCGTCCAAACGTTCGCCTGACAGACATCGGCGGCCTCGCGCACGGCTGTAATCGCCGAAACCGGATCCGGCGCCAACTCGGCTGCCCGGTCCAGATGTGCCTTCGCCTCGTCGAAGAACCGGTACGCGAACGCGATCCTGCCGGTGCTCAGCGCGACACCATGCACGGTCTGCGGCTCGATGTCGTAGCTGATCACAGCGCGAAGATCGTCGGCGAGACCGTCGAAGGCCGTTCGCCACAGCGGGTCGCTGTCCAGTCGCGACTCGATGTCGCGCGCCGCGGCGGCCGCCCACGCGAGGTGCCGGCTCCGTACGCCCGCGGCGGCATCGCTCGCATTGAGCCTGTCGATCGCGTAAGTGCGCACCGTTTCCAACAAACGCCAGCGCGGGACCGAGCCCCGTTGCCGCACCAACAGGCTCTTGTCTGCCAGCCGGCCGAGCAAGTCCGCCGCGGCCGCGGCCTCGCCATCGGCGGCCACCTGCGCCGCGGCTTCGAGGTCGAAGCCGTTGACGAAGATTCCGAGCCGCTCCAGGAAGCGGGCTTCCTCGTCGGTCAACAGGCTGTGGCTCCAGTCGAGCACCGATCGGAGGGATCGGTGCCGCTCGTCCGCGCTTTGCCCGCCCGCGAGCAACCGCAGCCGGTCGCCGAGACCAGCCAGGAGTCCGGAGACGCCGAGCGAGGCCGCCCGGGCAGCCGCGAGTTCGATCGCAAGCGGCATCCCGTCGAGGCGATCACACAGTTCAGCGACGAGAGCAGTGTCCTCGTCGAACCCCGCATCAGCATCCTGCGCGCGGTCGAGGAACAGCCGCACCGCTTCGGAGGGGGAGGAGGGGGCTTCTGCGGATGCTCTCCCAAGCGGCGGCACCCCGAGCACGCGTTCGCCAGGAACCCCGAGCCGCTCCCGGCTGGTCGTGAGGAGAGTGACTCGGGGGCAGCCCCGGAGGATGCGCGTGGTCAATGCCACGACTTCCGGCAGGACGTGTTCGCAGTTGTCGAGCACCACGAGCGCGTGGCGCGTCGCGAGGTGCTCGACGACGCTCTCCTCGGTTGCCTGGCCGACACGGCCGCGGACCTCGAGTGCGGCGGCGACGGCTTGTCCGAGGAAGCCCGGCCGCACGGGCACGAGCTCGACAAACATTGCGCCGTGCTCGAACTCCCCGCTGATGCTGCCCGCCACCTCGATGGACAGGCGCGACTTGCCCACACCCCCGGGCCCCAGCAGCGTGACCAGCCGCGCTTCGGACAGAGCCTTGACGGCGGCGTGCTTCTCAACCTCTCGTCCGACGAAGCTCGTCCACTGTGCCGGAGCGCCGACCAGGCGCGGCGGGGCCGAGTGCGTCAGCGGCAATGAGACATGGCCCGTCCGCAGGTCGGCGAAGTCGGCAGGTGCTCCGGGGGCGGTGAGCTGCCAGAGCCGTACCGGCTCGTCGAAGTCCTTGAGGTAGTGCTGACCCAGATCGCGCAGTACCCCGAACGTGACGTCCGACGCTGCATCCAGAGTCGCGTCAGAGAGCACGATCTGACCGCCGTGGCCGGCCGCCGCGATGCGAGCGGCCTGATGGACCGCGAGTGCCGCATATCGACCCTGCACCGGCGCAGCGTCGCCGGTGTGCAGGCCGGTCCGGACCCGTACCTGCACTCCGTTCGACCACTGCTCGACGGCCAGGGCCTGATGACCACGCACGCAGGCGCGAAGCGCCGAAGCTGCATCCGTGAATGCGATAAACAGCGCATCGCCCTCGGCGTCGACGACGACGCCACCCCCGGCGACGGCCTCGCCTTCCAGGAGCTCGCGGTGCCGTGCCAGCACGCCGACATAGCGGTCACCGAGTTCTCGGAGCAAGCGGGTCGAGCCCTCGATGTCGGTGAAAACAAAGGTGACCTCGCCGCCGGGCAGCGCCCGGCCGGCACCGCTCACACCCGCGTCATCGGCCACCGACGAATGATCGCATCGCTGTCGACCAATAGGCCGCGCCGGCTGCTCAACACTGCGTCCTGAGTGTTCGGAATCGCACGGTCACGCCGCTGACATGGTGCATCCAGCCACACGCCGGGTTGCGCGAGCGTGCGTCAATGTGCCCCAACCGGATCCGCCGATGTGCGGATTATTTCGGAACAGGCTTGCGTCGGTTTACCAAGATCAGTTCCGCCTGGCAGCTAGCATCTGTCTCCATGGCCGACCTCCCTTCCGGTGAGGTGAGCTTCCTGTTCACCGATATCGAAGGTTCGACCCGGCTTCAGCATCGGTTGGGCGAGGACTACCGCGCTTTGGTTCGCCGGCACGACCGACTGCTGCAGCTGCTGGTCAGCCGGCACGGCGGCCACGTGGTGAAGTCAATGGGCGACGGTGTCTTCGCGGCGTTCGGTAGCGCGGATGACGCGTTGGCGGCGGGAGCGGCCATTCAACGCGCGCTACGCGACGAACGTTGGCCGGGCGACGTGCTGGTCCGCACCCGAATCGGCATCGACACGGGCCTCGCGGTCCCGCAGGACGATGACTACACGTCCCTCGCGGTGAACCGCGCGGCGCGGGTCATGACGGCGGCGAACGGGGACCAGATCCTGCTCACGCCGTCGGTTGCGGAGCGGCTGACATCAGCACTCTCGGCCACGGTGACCCCGCTCGGCCGGTTCGTTCTCAAGGACTTCGACGAGCCGGTGATGCTGCTGCGCGCGGGGCTGAACGACCGCCCGCCTCGAGTGCCGCAAGCTCGAGCAAACAATGTCCCGGCGATGCTGACGTCCTATGTCGGCCGTTCTCGGGAGCTGGCTGACTTGGAGCAGTACGCCCGAACCTCGCGTCTGGTGACGATCGCGGGGCCAGGGGGCGTGGGCAAGACGCGCACCGCCTTCGAATTGGCGCATCGGTTGGCCCCGCAGTTTCGTGACGGCGCTTGGCTGGCGATGCTGGCGCAGGTGAGCGAGCCCTCTCTGGTGGTCGAGACCATCGCGGGCGCGCTCGAGGTTCGCGTCGCCGATCCACCGGATCTGATCGCTGGGTTGACCGTGGCGTTGCGCGAGCGCCAGCTTGCCCTTGTCCTCGACAACTGCGAGCACGTTCTCGGCGAGGTCGCCGCCGTGGTCGAGCGGATCGTCACCGAATGCCGGGACGTACACGTGATAGCGACGAGCCGCGAGCCGCTGGGCATCGCCGGCGAGCGGGTATTCCGTCTCGATCCCTTGCCCTTGCCGCCCGAGGAGTCGGACGGAGACGTCGAGCAGTACGACGCGGTTCGGCTGTTCGCCGAGCGCGTCCGGCTGAGGAATCCGTCCTTCGCCGTGGACGAGCACACGGCGGCTGCGGTCGGCCGGATCTGCCGCGAGGTCGATGGGCTGCCACTGGCGCTGGAGTTGGTGGCCGCGCGGGTCGCTTCGCTCGGTGTCGATGCGGTGGAGGGGCGGCTGGAGCGCAGATTGTCGATGGCTCTGCCGCGCGGCAGTCAGCTGACTCCCCATCACCGCACGCTCGCTTCGACGCTCGCCTGGAGTTACGAGTTGCTCAGCGGCATCGAGCAGATCGCCTTCCGGCGGCTCGCGGTGTTCCACAGCCCGTTCAGCGTGGACGACGCGGCGGCCGTACTCGTCGACGACTCTGATGATGCCGAGGTCGATGACGCCGTGGCGTCGCTGGCCGACAAGAGCCTGCTCATGCGGACGTCGGACCGGCCGATGCGGTTCCGGACGCTGGTCACGGTGGCCGAATTCGCAGAGCGTGAGCTGCTGGCGGCCGGCGAGGCGGTCGCGGTGAAACGGCGACACGTCCGATGGGTTCTGGACGCCACGGCAGTTGTCCCTACCCGCCCGGACAAGCCGGCCGATGCCGGCTGGATAAACCTGGCCGCGCGGATGCTGCCGGAGATGCGCGCCGCTGAGGCATTCGCCGCCACCGACGATCTGCCGTGGTCGCACGAACGACTCACCCTTGCCGGCCGAGCCGCCCGGTATGCCTTCGTTCGCGGCACCGGCGCCGAGACGCGAGCGTGGGCGCAGCGCGTCATCGCCGACGTCGACTCACCTGAAGATGATGCCTATGGCTGGCTGGTGTACAACGCGGCGCTCCTCTTCCTGAACGTGCCCGAGGTGCGCGACGCGTTGCTCGACCGGCTGCGTGCGATCGCAACTCCAGAGAACCCCGATCTCTACGCATCCCTGCTGCACCATGAGGCCGACAAACTCCGCGAACACGCGCCGGCCGAGGCCGCCACAATCTATGAAAAAGCGCGACAGACGACCACGGATCCTCGACATCGCGCGGTCTTGCAGCGGATGGTCGCGGTCGCGCGCGTCTCAGCCGACAATGTCGAGGAGTCGCTCTCAAGCGCCGCCGACGTCCGCGCGAAGTTCGCCAAGCTCGGCGACGAGTTCGAGGTGGGCCGAAGCGACTACCTCATCTCGCAGCTGCATCTGCAGAACCGCGATGCAGCCGCCGCTGCGGCAGCCGCGGCCAGTGCGGTCGAGATCGGGGCGCGTCGGCACTTTCCTGATCTCATCATCACCGGGTTGTTCAACCTCGCAGCAGCGGCGCACCTCCTCGGGCGGCGCGACGTGGCTGCGCTCGTGCTCGGCTGCGCCCAGGGATATGCCGCCAGCCATACCGACCTTCCCTGGGCGGAGTGGCAGCAGGGCGACGAGTTCGGCGTCCTCAACGAGGTCGAGCCCGCCCCCTCGGGCGCCTTGTTGGAACCCACCGAAGCGCTGACCCTCCTGCAGGCTCCGGCAAGCGCACTGAACCTGCACTAGCCGCACCACCCGTGGCTCAAGGGCGTTGCACCCTCCATCGCGGGTCGTGGGTCGCAGCGAGCGGCAGAGATAAGTGAACGCCCGCATCTGCCGCAGACAGTGCGCGGATCTGCCGATGACACGCTGGTTCTCCCTCCCGACTTTGGTGATCGACAAGCGCATGTGCGTGGACGGCGCTACGGTCACCCCCACTCAACTACGGAGGGTGTCGTCGGATGAGGGTTCTGATCTGCGCGACTGCGGCAATTGCTTCCATCGGCATACCTGTCGCTCCGGCTTCGGCGGCTAGTAGCCATGCGGCCTGTATCGGTATCTTGTCCTCCGGCCTGGCCGGTCAACCGGGTGCACGCGGGCAGGAGTCACACCAGATTCGAGAGCTGACCAGTCCGCAGCCGCCTGGCACGGCCTACAGATTCTTCGCCGGGGAGCACCTCGGCACGGTGGTCGCCTGCCAGGCCAGTGTCGGCGGCTAAGTAGTAACGCCAAGGGCCGCCAAAGTCGTCGGGGGAAGAGGCGGCCAGCGACGAAGGTGCTACACGCCCGCACTGCCGAGACGCTAACCGCTCATGCCGCTGGCCGTGCGCTGATCCTGCTGATGGCGGGCATGAAACATCTCGGCCTGGCGCTGAGAGAGGTCAGTTCGACAGCTTGACGACTCGGGGCTGTCGGTTGACGGTGTGTTGATGGTCGATCTGAGGTGTCACCGACGTCCGGTCCTATGTGCCCGCCCTTGACCTCGCGACCTCGCAGGCTTTCTATTGCGCCGTGGGTTGGACCGAGCTATGGGACGACGGCGGGCTTGTCCTGCTGTCCCTGGCCGGAAAACACATGATGCTGCAGGACCACTATGTAAAGCAGTGGGCAGAGAACACCATGATCACGGTTGTGGTCAACTCGGCGGACGACTGGTACGACAAGGTGTCTTCCGTCCTTGCCTCCGGTTCGTACGATGACGCGCGAGTCGAACAACCGAAGGACGAAGGGTGGGCGCGAGTCACCTACGTCTGGGACCCCTGCGGGGTGCTCCTTCACTTCGCGCAATTCCCGCAGAGGCCCTGAGCGATCCGTCAGAGCCACGCCCGTGCTGGGATACGACATGCCTTCGGTCGCCCGGTGGCGAGTGCGCTCATCTGCCGCGACCGGCTCGACCGGCTCTGCCGGTTGCAGCTGAAGTCAATGCAGCGGACGAGCACGTGGCGGCAGCGGCCGATCAGAGCTAGCGTCCGTTCGTGGCTAGAGGACGTCCTGACATCGCAAACACGGCCCTGCGGATCTTTCTGCAGGAGATCGGTGCTGCATACGACGTCGAACGCGGGTACGCCCCGTACGGCGGTGCCAAGGATGTTGCAACGATCAAGGACTTCTTCGGTGGCCGTTGTTGCGCGTGCAACGCGAAGAAACAGGGCGGTGACTGGCGCGACTTTATCATCCAGCGCGCCGGTGCCGATGCTGCTGAGCGGCACGCTCGCATGAGGGCATTCCTTGATCAATACAAGTATCAGCCGACCCATGACATCCGCGACGTTGCTGAAGAGCTTACGAAGAGGTCGGAAGCATCGCTATGACGTTGATAGACGCGAAGGTCAAGCGAGTGCGGAAGAAGCTGTAGCCGAGGTCTCGCGGATGCTGTCGGCGAGCCTCGCCCACGTTCGTGGCTCTAGGCCGTGTCAGGGCCAGCAACAGAGGTCGGGGTACAGCGCGAAGGCGAAAGGGGACCCGAATGAAGGAGGACGTTCTCGAACAGGTGGTGGAGGATTACCTGCAACTCCGCGGTTACTTCACCCGGCATAACGTGCGGTTCAAGCCCCCGAAGGACGCCGCGGGTTTCATTGCAAACCAGGATTCAGTGCCGAGCGACGTCGGCGTCATCGGATATAAGCCGGCGACGAGAGGCGGTCCCGAGTGTGGGTGGTGTCCTGCAAATCGTGGCAGCCGGGCTTCGACACGGGTGCGAAGCTACGTGAACTCCGCGGTGAAAAGAAGAACCCGAAGCGCGAGACGTGGCGAGGTTTCCGTGAGGTCTGGGACCCGAAGTGGGCGGCTGCCTTCCGTGCAGAGGTGGAACGCGTCACCGGGGTGAGCAGGTTCCGTTACTCGATCGCAGTGACCCGTCTGCGGGGCAAGATCAGCCAGGACGAAGCCAACGCTGCCTGGCAATCCGACCCGACAATTGCCGGCAATCTAGCCGGGTGCGAATTCTCGTTCTTGACCATGCGCGACATGTGGGCCCAGCTGCAGGACGAGCTCACCACGACTCCCGCGTCCAGCGAGATCGGCAGGCTCGCACAGCTGCTGAAGGCCGCGAAGATTGAGGCGTAACGGTCGGGCCGCCAGCCGCCACGGCTTGGACCGACGGTGCGGCAGCCACTCGGCTGGACTCTTCCCGCAGGCGGCGTACGGTCGGGTTATTCGGTTCGACTGCTGGGGGGCAGATGCGCGCTGAACGCCCTCGGGACGGGCGAGCGTTGCCTGCCGGCCTGGTCACGTTTCTCTTTACTGACGTTGAGGGGTCGACCCGGAGTTTTCACCTCTTTCGCGACCAGTTCGTTGCTGTGCTCAACTCACATCGGGCGGCCATCCGGGGTGCGATAGCAGAACACGGTGGTTTCGAAATCAAGGCTGACGGCGATGGCTTCTTCATCGTCTTCGCCGAGGCTGCCGCAGCGCTGCGGGCCTGCGCATCGGCGCAGTTCGCACTGGAGGCCGTTTGCTGGCCCGACGGCAGTCCAGTGCGCGTCCGAATGGGGCTGCACTCAGGTGAGGCCGTGCCCGGCGACGACGGTGACTATCTTGAGGTCGCTGTCCATCAGGCAGCCCGCATCGCCGACGCGGCACACGGCGGGCAGGTCCTGGTCTCCGCCGTAACCGCGCAGCAGGCCGGGCCGGATCTCCCGGGAGATATCGGGCTATTGGATCGTGGGCCGTTCATCTTGAAGGACTTCGATGTTCCGCAGCACCTGTTCCAGCTCACGCACCCGCGATTGGCGTCGGCGTTCCCGGCCTTGCGGGCTTCGCCGGCTCAGTCGCACAACCTGCCGGATACGAGAACGTCGTTCGTGGGCCGTCGCGACGAGTTGGAACACGTCGCGTCCCTGGTTCAGCGTCAGCGCTTGGTCTGCATAGTCGGGCCGGGCGGAGCCGGCAAGACGCGGCTCGCAGTGGAACTCGGTGCCCGGCTAGCCCCCACGTTCGATGCGGGGGTGCGCTTGTGTGACCTGTCTCCGCTCAAGGATGCCGGGCTTGTCCCAGCCGCGATCGGGGATGCGTGTGGCGTTCGCGCCGATCCGGGAGCCGATCCGCTGGAGGCGGTGGCGGACGACTTGGCCGGGCGTTCGCGTCTGCTGCTGCTCGATAACTGCGAGCACCTGCTGGACGCCGCTGGCACGGCGGCCCAGACGCTGTTGAATCGGGCTCCTGGGTTGCGCATCATGGCGACGAGCCGTGAGCAGCTCGGCCTAAGTGGTGAGCAGGTGTGGCGAGTCCATCCGTTGACAGTTGCCGACCCCGCCGCTGACCTCGCCGTCATCCGCAGCAGCGCGGCGGCACGTCTATTCCGAGATCGCGCCCGACTGGCGGACCCCGAATTTGAGGTGACGGAGGAGAACGCTGCCGACGTCGCCGTGATTTGTCAGCGACTGGACGGCCTGCCGCTCGGCATCGAACTGGTCGCCGCGCGGGTCGGCGCGCTACCGCTGTCGGCCATCGCCGGGCGACTTACCGACCAGTTGCTTCGAGCACCCGGGGGGGAGCGCGGCCGGCCCGACCGGCACCGGACTCTGGAAGCCACGATCGGGCGCAGCTATGAGTTGCTCAGCCCCGCCGAGCAGGAGCTTCTGCGCCGTTTGTCGATCTTTCCGGGCAGCTTTTTGCTGGATGCCGCGGAGGCGGTCGGCCCCGCCGACGGCAGCACGCTCGAGATGCTCGCCGATCTGGTCAGCAAGTCGTTGGTGATCCGCGATCCCGACGCCCAGCGTTACCGGCTGCTGGAGACTATTCGTTCCTACGGTCGGCGGGCGCTCCACCAGGTCGGGGAGGCGGACGACAGTGCACGGAACCTGCTGCTGTGGTGCACGGCCTTCGCCGAAGCCATTGAGGAGCAGCTGCGTGCCGCTGACCAACCCGCCGCCTTTGAGGCCGTCCATCGGGAGGTCGACAATCTTCGCGCCGCACTCGGCTGGGCCGTGGCCAACCGCTCGCCGGAGGGGCTGAGGCTCGTCGGCGCCCTGACCTACTACTGGTTGCATCGCGGAAACGCGACAGAGGGTCGGGCCTGGGCCGAGCGGTTGCTGGCCGCGATCCCCGATGCGGAGCCTGCCGCCTTGGGCAAAGCGCACCACGCCGCCGGGATTGCCGCCTACCGCCTCAGCGACTTCGACAGCTGCCGCGCCGAGATGGAATCGGCAGTCGGCCTGCTGCGGACGGCTGGGGAAAGCTCGGCGTTGGCCCGGGCCATGCTCACCCGAGCGGCTAGCAATTTCCTCGCCGGCGACGTCGACCTCTCGCGCACTCAGCACATCGAGCTGGGCGAGCTCGCGCAGCGCATCGGTGACGTCGAGATGGCCGCGACGGCATTGACCAATCTCGGCGAGATGGCTCGGGTGACCGGCGACTCACGGTTGGCACTGCACTATGCGGAACGCGCGATGGTCACATTGGAACAGGGCCAGGCCTCTCCCACCGGCCGGCTGCACACCACGGTCAGCCTGGCCCAGGCCCTAGCGGAGACCAGCGGACCACAAACGCGCGTCACCGGATATTTGGAGTACGCCCTCGACCTCGCCGTGAAAGGGGGGTCACCGATGGCCACGGCCTGGGCAATCAACGGCGTCGCCGGCATTCTCGCAAGGTCAGATCCGGCGGCGGCTGCACGGGTGCTCGGTGCTTCGGCGAGTCTTGGCCGCGGGTACGGCTTCCTCGACCCGGGCGAGGCCGCCGACCGTGAGCAGCTACGCAGTAAACTCGCTGACGAGCTCGGGGCCGACAGAGTCGCAACGCTGATGGCGGGGATCGGCAACGTGACCATGGCCGAAGCTATAGACCTCGCGCGGCGGGCACTCGCCGCGCTCGGCACCCGGGCGGCGGACGAGTAGCCGGACAGTGGCGCCGAAAGCGCCGGCGCCTCATACCTTCGGCGGCGCTGTTTCCGTCGTTACGTACGGTCGTACTTCGAGTCATCTCTGTGACTCCAGAGGAACTCGACAGCCCTGACCGCGGAGACGCCTTGACTCCGTCTCCTCTCACTTTCACTCTGGAGCCTCATGGAGGCAGACGGCGGAGTGCAGAGGAGGATCCGACGCAGTGCATCAGATCGAGGTTGACGACGACGTTTTCGAGTATCTGCAGAGCAGGGCACAGCCCTTCGTGGACACCCCGAACACAGTGCTCAGGCGCGAGCTTGCGCTGACGGAAGGAATTCTCATGACGCACACTGCAGCAGCCTCGCCGTCTGGCACCTTCGGGGTCGCTGGACGATCAATTCAAGGAACGCGACGAACCCAACTGCCGATGACGCCGCAGCTTTCGACCGGCGATCCGCGACATCCTGCTCGAAGCTGGGGGTGGCCGAGAAATGGTCGAGGTCCTCGGCGAGATTGACCTTCGTATGGGATCAAAGTTCCGCGAGGGGGACTACGCGACAGTAAGCACTAAAGAGGTCCGCTGGCGCAACGCTGCGAGATGGGAGCGCATGCAAATGGCGAAGGAGGGCCTGATCGAGCGCGGAACGCGTTCCGGTTGGTGGGAACTCACCGAGGCCGGCACGACCTGCTGATAGGAAGCAAGAACCCTTGGCGCGGTCGCTGCTAGCCCGAGGCGGTTCCGTCATCTTGGCAGTCAGTGGGCCTCGCGCGGCTCGAACCCGCAACCGACGGATTAACCTCCACTTCGGCTCTCGCAGCCGCCTGAGGACGTTTGTGGGCTGGACTGTCCCTTCACCCTGACGCTCGCCCGTGTTAGGTGCCACCCGTCCAGTCTCTATACCTTCCGAGGTGACCTCGGCTTGGCTCGGAATTGCCATTCCAGACCATGCCGGCCTGGGAAGAGTTTCCGAATCTAAGTGCTGACATCCCCGTCGTTTCGACGAAGCGCTCCTATTGAGTTGAAGCCGCAGGATCGCCGTTGACCTAGAGGCCCGTGCGCAGCCAGTTTGTCAGAGGACAGCGTCCATGAGGATCCAAGGACATCTGCTCGGGTGGCTGGTCCCGTGGCTGATGCGAGACGACCTGAACTCGCCCTTCGACTCGAACGCCCGAGAAATCTGACGTTATGTCGTGGGCCCCGTCGGGCTCGAACCGACGACCTACGGATTAAAAGTCCGCTGCTCTACCGACTGAGCTAGAGGCCCTGACGGCGGTCCGGCGGCTGATGCGCCGACCCGCGCCCACAAGTCTGACAGACGGACGTCCGCTCATGCCCTCCCATGGCGCTTGTTGTCCCGGCCGCATGACGCGTCGCTTCACGCCTGGTCGCCGTACTCGTTGAACCAGTGCGCGAGCGGGCCGGCCCGGCTGACCGCACGCAGTCGCCGCTCGGTGCGGTTGCGGCCGGTCCGGGTGGTGACGATGAGCAGCTCGTCGCCGGTACGCAGTTGGGTGTCGCGGCTGGGGACGAACGTCTTGCCGTCGCGGATGACCAGGGTGACGACACTCGGCGCCGGCAGCTGCAGTTCGAGGATCGACGTCGAGTGCAGTCTCGAGGCGGGCGGGATCGTCATCGTGATGAGCTCGGCGTCGAGCACGTCGAGCGGGGCGGCCTCGACCATCAGTTCACGGGTGCTTTCCCGTGGGCTGATCTGCAACCAGCGCGCGAGCGGATACAGGCTCGGGCCCTGCACCAGCGTGAAGATCACGACGAGGACGAACACCACGTTGAGCAGGTGGTCACTGTCCGGCACACCGCGCACGACGGCGAAGGTCGCCAGCACGATCGGCACGGCACCGCGCAGGCCCGCCCAGGACAGGAACACCTGCTCGCGCACCGGGAAGCGGAACGGCAGCAGGCACAACGCAACGGCCAGCGGGCGGGCGGCGAGCAGGAGCACCAGGCCGACACCGAGGGCCGGCAGGACGGCGCTGCCCAACTTGTGCGGCGTCACGAGCAGGCCGAGCAGCACGAACAGCCCGATCTGCGCCAGCCAGCCCAACCCCTCGGCGAAGGAACGGGTCGCCGCCCGGTGGGGCAGGCCCGAATTGGCCAGCACGAGCGCGGCGAGGTAGGCGGCGAGGAACCCGCTGGCCTGCGCCGAACCCGCGGCTGCGAACGCGACGATGCCCAGGCCGAACGTGACGAGCGGATACAGGCCGGACGCGGGGAGGGCCAGTCGCGGCAAGGCCAGCGCCCCGAGCCGGCCGAGTACGAGACCGATCGCCGCGCCCGCCACGAGCTCGTAACTCAAGTGGCCGGCCAGGGACCAGCCGGACACGTGGAACGGCGTGACGCTGAAGATCAGGACGAGGACGACGGTGGGCGCGTCGTTGACGCCGGACTCGGCTTCGAGCAGGCCGGCCACGCGCTTCGGCAGGGGCAGGACCCGCAGGATCGAGAACACCGCCGCGGCGTCGGTCGAGGACACGGTCGCGCCGAGCAACAGCGCTACTTGCCAGGTGAATCCGAACAGCAAGTGCGCGCCCGCCGCGGTCACGAGGGTGCTCACGCCGACGCCGACCGTGCCGAGCAGGGCCGCCGGCGTGAGCGCGGAGCGGACGTCCTCCCAGCGCGTAGTGAGACCGCCCTCGATCAGGATCACGGCCAGCGCCGCCGTGCCGAGATCCTGCGCGAGTTGTGCGTCGTTGAAGTCGACGCCGAGGACGTCCTCTCCGAGCAGGACACCGAGGCCGAGGAAGAGCAGGAGGCTCGGCAAGCCGACGCGGGAGGCCGCAAGGGTCGCGACCACACTGACCAGGAGCACGGCCCCGCCCGCCAGCAGCGCGAGGTACAGCTCCTGCAGGCTCACGACACCCCCGGCCCCGCTCAGGCGACGGGACGGGCAGTCGGTCACCCTCCGGCCGCGTTGTCCGACCCAGATTAGGGGACCGGACAGCGGAGCCGGCGGGTGTGCGCAGGGCGGGCGGCGATCGGTCCCGTCAGTGGGTGTCGCTTTCGTGCTGCCAGGGCGCGTGTGAGAGCCCGACGATGCAGCCTTCGGGGGAGAGCAGCCGTGCGACAGCCTGCCCCCAGGGCTCGGTGCGCACCCGGTGCAGCATGACGTGGCCCCTGGCCTCGAGTTCTTCCGTGGCGTCGGCGATCTCGTCGAGGCTGCCGAACTCGAACTCGATGCTGACCTGGGGAACCGTCACGTCCGTCGGCCAGTCGGGCGTCCCGAAGCAGGCCTGCGCGGCTTGGGTGAGCGGCCAGACACCGAAGTGATTGCTGCCGCCGATCTTCTCGCTGGCGTAGTAGTCGTCGGCCAGCTCCTCCAACGGCAACCCCAGCGCGTCCACGTAGAGGCGGCGGCTCTCGGCCGGGTCGGCCGCAATCACACTCACACTGGAAATGAACTGCACCTTCATCGTCGCTCCGCATCGTCGGGTTGCCCGTTGGCCCCCAGTCTGGCCGTCGGCTCGGCACGCGTCTTGTACGCAACGGACATCCAGCCGCGATACTGGGACGGTGTTGACGTCGCTGCCGCCCGGCGAGGTGCTGGCGCCCGGCGGAGCCGTACAGCGCCGTGCCCCGCGGCGGGCGGAGCTGCGGAGCCTCGTCTCGTCGGTGTGGACGACGGTCGTGCCTGCGGATGCCGGCACCCTGCGCGTGTTGCCCGACGCCGCGATCGACCTCGTTTTCGCCGACGGCCGGCTCGTCGTGGCCGGCCCCGACACGGTCGCCTGCCTCGAGACCCTGCCGGCGGGCCGGCCGGTCCTCGGCTTCCAGCTGCGTCCCGGTGCCGTTGCCGGCGCCCTCGGGCTGCCGGCATCAGCCGTGCGCGATCAGCGCGTCGACGTACGGGACCTGTGGGGTGCCGACGGCCGCGATCTCGTCGACGCGATGGCCGAGGCGGCCACCGTCGGCGCCGCCGCCGACCGGCTCGAAGGGTTCCTCGTCCGCCGGACGGCCGGATTTGCTCCGGACCGCTTGGCCGGGGCGATCGTCGCTCAGTTGCGCACCGGCCGTCGGGTGGACCCGGACGCGCTCGGCCTCGGGGATCGCCAGCTGCGCCGGCGGTGCGTCGCGAGCTTCGGCTACGGATTGCGCACGCTGGGCCGCATCGTCCGTTTCCAGTCCACCGTCGAACTCCTCGGCGGCCGTCCGACCATGCCGTTGAGCGACGCGGCCGCCGCACTGGGCTACGTCGACCAAGCGCACCTGACGCACGAGGTGGGCGCCTTCAGCAGCCTGACGCCGCGGGCGTTGCGGGCGGAAATGTCCGGCTGAGCGGGCATCGTCCCCAGGCGTTGCACTGAAGTCGAGTGCTCGTCACCTGCGCGAAATGCAGCGCTGTCACTGTTCGATCATGCGAACCTCCACTCCGTGCCTCAGGGCAGTTCCCGCGGTCGACTCCGGCCCCATCCGACGTACTGAAGATCCCGATCTCGCCGAGCTCGTCCGGCAGCCCTGGACGCTGCAGGTCGGCGCCCAGACCTTGCTCGTGCGACCGAGCTCGGCGCGCGACCTCGCCGCGGTCGCCCGGCTGCACGCCCGGTGCAGTGCCCGCTCGCTGCTCGACCGGTACCGGTGCGGCGGGCGTCCCCCTGCGGTCGCGGCCATGGACCGGGACCTGCGCCGTACCAACAGCGTCGTGGTCCTCACCACCCAGGGCGACGTGGTCGCCACCGGCCTGCTCGACCGCGACGCCCTGCACAACCACCTGTGCGCCGAGGTGGCCCTGCTGGTCGACGACCAGTGGCAGCGTCTGGGAATCGGCACCGAGTTGATGAGCCACCTCGCCGGTGTCGCGCAGGTGGCCGGCTATCACGAGCTGATCGCGTACCCGGCCACCGCGGTCGCCGCCGCCCAGCGGCTGATGGTCGACATCGGCCGCACGCGCATGGTGCCCGACATCAACGCGCACTTGCACACGTACCTGCCGGAGTCGGCGATGCTGGGGCTGGGTTCGGTCCGGCAGCGGCTCGCCGGCTGAGTCAGCCGGTCAGCAGAACCCGTCCCGGTGATCAACAGATCAGTTCCGTCGATAATCGACGGAACTGATCTGTCGATCAGGTGGGTCGCGGGGCCACCGCCGCCCAGGGCACCGTCAACTCGCCATGACGGGCGCGGGAGGCGTCGACCGGCCAGCCGCCGGCGGCCAGACTGCGGCCCGCGGCGATCCACCGCTGGCGCGGCCCGAACGGAGTCAGCGGGGCGGCCGCGTCCCAGGCCGCGTCGAACTCCCGCAGCAAGGCGTGGATCGCTTCGCCGGGGACGTTGTGGTGGATCAGCGCCTTGGGCAGGCGTTGCGCCAGCTCACCCGGCCGGGTGAGCGTCTCGACCCGGCACGCGAAGGTGAGCGACCGCGGGCCGGTGCCGTCGAGCAGCACCCAGCAGCCGAGCCGGCCCAGTTCGTCGGACGTGCCTTCGACGAGAACTCCGTTGTCGGCGAGCCCGGCGCGCATGGTGACCCAGGCAGACGCGGCCGCCGCCTCGTCGTACTGGCGCAGCACATTGGCGGCACGCACGATCACCGGCCGGTGTCCGGCGAGCTCGAACCCGCCGCGCGCGAAGGTGAGGCGCGGTGGATGGGCGCTCGGCCCGGCCGCGGCCACCCGGTCGGCGTCGAGTTCCAGGCCGAGCACGCGGACGTCCGGCCGCACTGTGCGCAATCGCGCGGCCAGCTCGACGGCGGTGACCGGCGTGGCGCCGTAGCCGAGGTCGACCACCAGCGGATCAGCGGCGTCCCGCAACACGGCGGCCAGCCGCGCGGTGATCCAGTTGTCCATCCGCCGCAACCGGTTCGGGTTCGTCGTCCCCCGCGTCGGCAGGCCCAGGGCGCGGGCCCGGCCGGCGGCGAGGCGCGGTTGCGCCCGGCGCGGGGAATCGGCCACGGTGCGTCAGTCTAGGAACGGGCTGCCCGGTAGCGTCGAAACGTGCCTCAGACACTCGCCGAGCTGACGACGCTGCGCCTGGGCGGTCCGGCCGCGCGGGTCATCGAGGCGACGAGCACGGACGTGCTGGTCGACGTCGTCCGGTCCGCCGATGCATCGGGCGAGCCGGTCCTCGTCGTCGGCGGCGGCAGCAACCTCGTGGTCAGTGACGACGGGTGGGACGGCCTCGTCGTCCTCGTCCGCTCGGACGGTTACGAGGCGGTCGAGGTGGACGATTCCGTGCACGTCACCGTCGCTGCCGGGCACCCGTGGGACGCGTTCGTGGCCACCACGGTCGAACGGGAGTGGTCGGGCCTGGCGGCGATGTCCGGCATCCCGGGACTGACCGGCGCGACGCCGATCCAGAACGTCGGCGCGTACGGCAGCGAGGTGTCCGACGTGGTGGTCGGGCTGCGGGTGCTCGATCGGGGCAGCGGCGCGGTCGAGGACTGGTCGCCAGATCGCTGCGGCTTCGGGTTCCGCACGAGCGCCTTCAAACATACCGACAGGTATGTAGTGCTGACGGTGACGTTCGGACTGCGCCGCTCGCCGGACGCGCCCCCGCTGCGCTACCTGGAAGTCGCTCGCCGGCTCGGGGTCGAGCCGGGGGAGAGCGCGCCGTCGGCCGACGTGCGGAAGGTCGTGCTCGAGCTGCGCCGAAGCAAGGGCATGGTGCTCGACGCCGCCGACCACGACACCTGGAGCGTGGGCTCGTTCTTCGTCAACCCGTTCGTCGCGCCGGAGCAAGTGCCCGACGGTTGTCCGAACTTCCTGGTCGACGGACGGATCAAGCTCTCCGCCGCCTGGCTGATCGAGAATGCCGGCTTCGGCAAGGGCTTCGGGCTCGACCGTGGACGGGGCAGCGTGGCGCTGTCGACCAAGCACACGCTGGCCCTGACCAACCGCGGGACGGCGACCACGGCTGAACTGCTCGACCTGGCCCGCGTGATCCGCGACGGCGTCGAGTCGCGGTTCGGCATCCGGCTGCGGCCGGAGGCGCACCTCGTCGGCGTCGAGCTCTGACCCGCTTACCCGAACTTGTCCGTGCGTCCCCACGCGATGACGTGGTGTAGCGCGGACAACTTGGAAGGTCAGCGGCGGTGGACCTTGTGCGGCGCGGCCTGCGCGAGCGGCTTCACGACCAGCAGGTCGATGTTGACGTGGGCCGGACGGGTGACGGCGAAGGCGATGCAGTCGGCCACGTCGTCGGCCGACAGCGGGTCGGGCACGCCGGCGTAGACCTTCGCGGCCGCATCGGCATCCCCCCGCAGGCGCACGAGGGAGAACTCTTCCGTCTGCACCATGCCCGGCGCGATCTCGGTGACGCGGACCGGCCGGCCGTTGAGTTCCAGCCGCAGCGTCTCGACCAGCGCGGTCGCTGCGTGCTTGGCCGCGGTGTACCCGCCGCCGCCCTCGTAGACCAAGTGCCCGGCGATCGACCCGGTGACGACGACGTGGCCGCCCGACCCCCGCTCGAGGGCCGGCAACAGCGCCTGCGTCACCCGCAGCACGCCCAACACGTTCGTCTCGTACATCTGCTGCCAGTCCGCCGGGTCGGCCCGCTCGACCGGTTCGACGCCCAGGGCGCCTCCGGCGTTGTTCACCAGCACGGCGATGTCGTCCAGCGACGCGGCCAGCTCGGCGATGGAGTCGGCCGAGGTGACGTCCAGCGTCACCGCCCGCAGGCCCGGCACCTCGGCGGCCAGCGCATCCAGGCGGTCCCGGCGCCGAGCCGCGGCCACGACGGCATATCCCTCGGCGGCCAGCCGGCGGGCTGTCGCCGCCCCGATTCCGCTGCTGGCGCCAGTGACAACTGCTGTACCGCGGGACATGCGGCCGATTGTCCGGCACGCGAACCCCGGGAGCCGGCGGCGGGTACTCGCCGGCGCCGACGGGGCGGCCCCGGCGGAGTGCCTTTCTGCCTCCGTCAACTCGAGATGCGCGCGGCCGCTGATTGCCCCGATACTCGGGCGGGCATGAAAATGGCCGGGCCGGTGTTGAGTCTCGGGATCGCCGGACGGAGGGAGTGCTGTGCTGCCGCACGATCGCCCCCTTCGGCGCGTCGCGATGCTCAGCGTCCACACCTCTCCTCTCGATCCGCCCGGCGGCGGTGACGCCGGCGGCATGAACGTCTACATCGTCGAGACCGCGAAGCGGCTGGCCGAGCGGGACATCGAGGTAGAGATCTTCACGCGGGCCACCGCGAGCGACCAGCCGCCGGTCATGGAGCTGTGTCCGAAGGTGCATGTGCGGCACGTCACCGCGGGCCCCTTCGAGGGCCTCGCCAAGGGCGACCTGCCCGCCCAGTTGTGTGCCTTCACCGCCGGCGTGATGCGAGCCGAGGTGCACCACGAACCGGGCTGGTACGACGTGATCCACTCGCACTACTGGTTGTCCGGACAGGTGGGCTGGTTAGCCCGCGAACGCTGGGGGGTGCCGCTCGTGCACTCGGCCCACACGCTGGCGAAGGTGAAGAACGCGCTGCTCGCCGAGGGCGACGATCCCGAACCCCTGGCCCGCGTGATCGGCGAGGAGCAGGTCGTCGCCGAGGCCGACCGGTTGATCGCCTCGACCGCGGACGAAGCCGACGAGCTCGTCCGACGTTATGGCGCCGAGCCGGGCAAGGTCCGCACCATTGCCCCCGGCGTCGACCTCGAGCTCTTCGTGCCCGGATCGGCCGCCGAGGCGCGGCGCCGGCTCGGGCTGCGGGCCGACGCGCTCACGCTGCTGTTCGTGGGCCGGATCCAGGCGCTCAAGGCCCCCGACGTCCTGATGCGGGCCGCCGCGATCCTCCGTGACGAGCCGGCCCTGCGCGATCGGCTGCAGGTCGTGATCCTCGGCGCGCCCAGCGGTTCGGGACTCGCCCACCCGCACTCCCTGCACGCGCTGCGCGACGAGCTCGACCTCCGCGACGTGGTGCTGTTCCGTCCACCCGCCTCCCGGGCCGAGGTTGCCTACTACTACCGCGCCGCCGACGTCACCGTCGTCCCCAGCTACAACGAGTCCTTCGGGTTGGTCGCGCTCGAGTCGCAGGCCTGCGGCACGCCGGTCGTGGCCGCCGCCGTGGGTGGACTGCCCACCGCGGTGGCCGACGACGTGTCCGGTGTGCTGGTCGACGGGCACGATCCGCAGCAGTGGGCGAAGGTGCTGACCGATTTGCTCCGCACCCCGTCGGCGCTCGCGCGGCTCGCCGACGGCGCGCGCGGGCACGCCGATCGCTTCTCGTGGGACCGGACCGCCGAAGGCTTGTTGGTCGCCTACGGCGAGGCCGTTCACGAACTGCACTCGACGGCGGGAGCACCGCGGTGACGGTCGTCGAGACGATCGAGTCGGCGCTCGCCGAGCAGGACCTCGAGTGGCAGCGGCTCGACGACGCCACCTTCGCGGTGGCGCTGCCGGGTGAGAAGCGGCTCAAGACGGCGTGCATCCTCACCGTCGGCACGCACGCGTTGGAGATCGAGGCGTTCGTGCTGCGCGCACCGGAGGAGAACCGCGAGCACGTTTACGCGTGGCTGTTGCAGCGCAGTGCCCGCATGTATGCCGTGTCATGGTCGATCGATGCGACCGGCGACGTCTACCTGACCGGTCGGGTGCCGCTGCACTCCGTCACTGCCGACGAGCTCGACCGCATCTTCGGCAGCGTCCTCGAATATGCCGACGGCTCTTTCAACGTCCTGCTCGAGATGGGCTTCGGTTCGTCGATCCGGCGCGAGTGGGCCTGGCGGGTCAAGAACGATCAGCCGCTGGCCAATCTGGCCGCGTTCAAGGACTTCGCGCAGCGCCCGGTCGACTGACCGACCCGCGCTGGCAGAATCGCCGCATGCCCACGCTCGTGCTGCTCCGCCATGGTGAGAGCGAATGGAACCAGAAGAACCTCTTCACCGGCTGGGTGGATGTCGACCTGACCGCGGCCGGCGAGGCGGAGGCCCGCCGCGGTGGTCAGTTGCTGGTCGATGCCGGCTTGCTGCCCGAGGTCGTGCACACGTCGCTGCGTCGGCGCGCGATCCGGACCTGCGAGATGACGCTCAACGCCGCCGACCGCCACTGGATCCCGGTGCGCCGCTCGTGGCGGCTCAACGAGCGGCACTACGGCGCGCTGCAGGGCAAGAACAAGGCACAGGTGCGCGACGAGTTCGGCGAGGAACAGTTCATGCTGTGGCGCCGGTCCTACGACACGCCGCCGCCCCCACTCGCCGACGACGACGAGTTCAGCCAGGTGCACGACCCGCGCTACGCCGACCTGCTCGAGACGGTCCCGCGGACGGAGTGCCTGAAGGACGTCGTCGGCCGGATGCTGCCCTACTGGTACGACGCGATCGTGCCCGACCTGCGGCGCAGCGGTGTGGTGCTGGTGGTGGCCCACGGCAACTCGCTGCGCGCGTTGATCAAGCACCTGGACAAGCTGTCCGACGAGGCCGTCGTGTCGCTCAACGTGCCGACGGGCATCCCGCTGCGCTACGAGTTGGACGATGCGACCTTGCTGCCGACCGGGCCGGGCGAATACCTCGATCCGCGCGCGGCCGCGTCGGCCATCGAGGCCGTGGCCAACCAGGGCAAGAAGTAGGCGCCGCGGCTAGCCGAGCGGCGCGGTCAGCCCGTTCGTCGGCGCGACCGGCCGCTGCCCGGTGACGATGAAGATCATCCGGCGGGCGACCGCGACCGCATGGTCGGCGTAGCGCTCGTAGTAGCGACCGAGCAGCGTCATGTCGATCGCCGCCTCGGTGCCGTGCGACCATCGCGGCGACAGCACGAGCGTGAACAACTTGCGCCGTAGCGCGTCCATCGAGTCGTCCTCCGCCTCGATCGCCTGCGCGAGCGAGATGTCGCGGCCCTCGACGACCTCGCCGACCTTCTGCACGAGCGAGCGCGCGACCTCGCCCATCTGCAGGATGACATCGCGGGCTTCCTCCGGCACGGCCATGTCGGGGAAGCGCAACCGCGCGATCTTGGCGACGTGCAACGCCAGGTCGCCCATCCGCTCGAGGTCGGCGACCAGGTGCAGCGTCGTCACAAGCACCCGCAGGTCGGTGGCCACCGGCTGCTGGCGCGCGATCATCTGGAACGCGCGGTCCTCGAGATCGACGCGCAGCGCGTCGACGCGCGTGTCGGCGTCGATCACCTTCTGGGCAAGCAGGAGGTCGGCATCCAGCAGTGCGCTCGTTCCGCCCTGCATGGCCGCGGCGACCAGCTGGATCATCTCCGCGACGCCGTCGCCGATGTCGTCCAGCTCGTCATGGAACACGTCACGCATGAGCTCGAGGGTGCTTACGCTGGGCGACCGCATCATGGTGACGCCGTGAACGGTGACCGTCGGCAAGGTGAACAACCCGTGACCCGGGTTGTGCAACGGCCTCCCGGCCGCTCACCCGCCCGTAGAATCGAGTCGTGCCGGTATGGGCAGGCGTGCTCGTGGTCGTGGCGCTCGCCGTGGGCGTCGCGCTGGGCCTGCTCATCGCTGCCCGCCGCCACCCGTACGCCGCACCTTCGGTGTCCGACGAGAGTGCCACCGCCGGGCCCGCCCCGGCGGTCACATCGGATCCGTCGCAACCGCTGGCCTCGCTCGTCGTCGAAGCGCTCGACTCCGGCGTCGTCGTCCTCGACCGCGAGGAACGGGCGGTGTTGGTGAACCCGGCCGCCCGCACGATGGGGATCTTGGACGTCGACACCCTCGCCTTCCCGGGACTGCTCACCATCGCCCGCAAGGCGCTCGAGACCGGCGAGCACCTGACCGTGTCAGTGGACCTGCCGATGGGCCGGCTGGGTCGGGAACCGATCGCGCTGGCCGTCACCGCCGTCCCCCTTCCCGGTGCGGACGAGCGTCCGGCCGCCGTGTGCCTGCTGCTGGCCGACGTGAGCGAATTGCGCCGGTTAGAGGCCGTCCGTCGCGACTTCGTGGCGAACGTCTCCCACGAACTGAAGACACCGGTCGGAGCGCTCACCCTGCTGGCCGAGGCGATCCAGGACGCGGCCGACGAACCGGCGATGGTGGCCCGCTTCGCCGGCCGGATCCAGCACGAGGGCAACCGGCTGGCCAAGCTGGTCGGCGAGCTGATGGAACTCTCACGCGTGCAGGGCGCCGACCCCCTGCCGGGCTCGGAGGAGGTCGCGGTGAGCTGGGTCGTCGACGAGGCGATCGAGCGCACCCGGCTCGCGGCCGAGCAGGCGTCCATCACCGTGACGCCGTCGAGCGTGGGATCTCTGCGGGTACGCGGGAACAGCGCCCAGCTGGCGACCGCGGTCGCGAACCTCGTCGACAACGCGATCGCCTACAGCGGGGCCGGGACGAAGGTGGCGGTGACCGCGCGGCCGTCCACCGACGACGATGCGCGGCCCACGGTCGACATCTCCGTCACCGACCAGGGGATCGGGATCGCCGACTCCGAGCGCGACCGGATCTTCGAGCGGTTCTACCGCGTCGACCCGGCTCGCTCGCGCGCGACCGGCGGCACCGGGCTCGGCCTGGCCATCGTCAAGAACATCGTGACCAACCACCTCGGCACCGTGTCGGTGTGGAGCTCGCCCGGGTCCGGATCGACGTTCACGATCCGGCTACCGCGTGTTCACTCGGATCGGCCATCGTCGGCCATGTTCGAAGACCCGGTCCTGGTGACCAGTACTGATGGGAAGACCGAATGACGCGAGTCCTGGTGGTGGAGGACGAGGAATCGTTCTCCGATGCGCTGTCGTACATGCTGCGGCGCGAGGGCTATGAGGTCGAGGTGGCGGCCAACGGCCACGAGGCGCTGCAGACCTTTGACCGCGGCGGCGCCGACCTCGTCCTGCTCGATCTGATGCTGCCGGGGCTCTCGGGCACCGAGGTGTGCCGCGAGCTGCGCAGCCGCTCGCACGTGCCGATCATCATGGTGACCGCGCGCGACAGCGAGGTCGACAAGGTGGTCGGGCTCGAGCTCGGCGCCGACGACTACGTGACCAAGCCGTTCTCGTCGCGCGAGCTGGTGGCCCGCATCCGAGCTGTGCTGCGCCGTGGCGCCGAGCCCGAGGAGCTGATGCTCAACGTGGTCGAGGCCGGACCGGTGCGCATGGACGTCGAGCGGCACGTGGTGACCGTCGACGGCCACCAGGTGGCGCTGCCGCTGAAGGAGTTCGACCTGCTCGAGCTGCTGCTGCGTAACGCCGGCCGGGTGCTCACCCGCGGCCAGCTGATCGATCGCGTGTGGGGTGCCGACTACGTGGGCGACACCAAGACCCTCGACGTCCACGTGAAACGGCTACGGGCGAAGATCGAGCCCGACCCGGCCAGCCCCAAGTACCTGGTGACCGTGAGAGGCCTCGGCTACAAGTTCGAGAGCTAGGGCTACGCTCCCGCTGCCTTGGTTGCGGGGTGGACGGCCACCAGGCCGAGCTCGAGGCGCTTCGCGCAGATGGCCGACAGCTCGTCGTAGGCCTTGTCGCCGATCAGCGCGATCAGCTCCGGTCCGTAGGACACGTACATCGGCTCGCCGCCGACGTGCGCCTCGGGTGAGGACGTGCAGTACCAGTCGAGGTCATGGCCGCCCTCGCCCCAGCCGCGCCGGTCGAACTCGGCGATCGTCG
Source organism: Jatrophihabitans sp. (assembly GCF_046262535.1). Lineage (GTDB taxonomy): Bacteria > Actinomycetota > Actinomycetes > Mycobacteriales > Jatrophihabitantaceae > Jatrophihabitans. Next base: position 25,450 of record NZ_JBHEMO010000082.1, read on the forward strand.
AGCGCAGGATGCGGGTGCCGTCGGTTCGGTCGATCCATTCCTGCTCGCGCCGGACGGGCAGCTGCCAGCACACCTCGGGCTTCGTCTCGAGCGGGTTCATCCCGAGGCGCAGCGCCAGTCCGTGCAGCGCGCAGCCGATGCCGCCCGGATGGCCCTCGCGGTTGGCGAAGATGCAGGCGCCGTCGACCACGCGGGTCTTGCGCCGGGCCTCGTCCTCACCCTCGCCCCTCTCCGTGAACTTCAGCTTCCCGTCGCGGTGCCCCTCGTCGTAGAGCTGCCAGTCGTCGCGCGTCAGCTGCGCGGCGAAGCGGGTCACGCGCTTGCGGTCGTCCTTGTCGGAGAAGTACGCGCCGTGGTTGCAGCACCCAGTGCTGGCCTGGCCGGCGATGGTCCCGTGACAGCCGCGACCGAATATGCACGTCCACCGCGAGCACAGCCACGTCAGATCCGCACGGATCCAGTGCGAGTCGTCGGCCGGATCGGCGAACTCGATCCACTCGCGGGGGAAGTCGAGAGTGGTCTCACGAACGTGCATCCACCGAGCGTACGAGACGCATAAGGTTTGGAGCATGCGACTCGGCGTGCTGGACGTGGGGTCGAACACGGTGCACCTGCTCGTGGTCGACGCGCACCGCGGCGCCCAACCGTCACCGCAGCACTCACGCAAGTCCGAACTGCGCCTGGCCGAGAACCTGAATCGCGACGGCGACCTCACTCGGGCCGGCGCCGATGCGCTGGTCGAGGCCGCCAAGGCGGCGCGCCGCGAGGCCGACGAGCTCGAGTGCGACGAGCTGCTGGCGTTCGCCACGTCCGCGGTCCGCGACGCCGGCAACAGCGCGCAAGTGCTCAAGCGGGTGGGCAAGGAGGCCGGCGTCGGGCTGAGCGTGCTGTCGGGCGAGGACGAGGCCCGGCTGACGTTCCTCGCCGTGCGCCGGTGGTTCGGGTGGAGCGCCGGCAACATCATCAGCCTCGACATCGGCGGCGGCTCGCTCGAACTCGCCGCCGGCGCCGACGAGGACCCCGAGCTGGCGTTCTCGTTGCCGCTGGGCGCGGCCCGCCTGACCCGTGAATGGTTCACCGACGATCCGCCGCCGAAGGACGACGTCGTCCGGTTGCGCGCACACGTCGCGGACGTGCTCGCCGAACCGGCCCAGCAGCTGTTGGCCATTGGGCGTCCGGACCGCGTCGTGGCGACGAGCAAGACGTTCCGGACGCTGGCCCGACTGGCCGGCGCGGCGCCGAGCTCGGCCGGCCCGCGAACGCAACGGGTGCTCACCCGCACCGGTCTGAACCAAGTGCACGCCTTCATCTCGCGAATGGCGTCGGCGGACCTGGCCGAGCTCGACGGCGTGAGCGTCGGGCGGGCGCACCAGACGTTGGCCGGCGCCGTCGTCGCCGCCGCGGCCATGGACGCGCTCGGAGTGGACGCGCTCGAACTGTGCCCGTGGGCGTTGCGCGAGGGTGTGATCCTTCGACGTCTCGACTGGCTCGACGGCACCTGACGGCAGCCGACGAAGTACTGTCCGGCGCATGACCGTCCGCCCGGCCCGCGCGCTGCGGTCCTCGCGCGCGAAGGTCGGGCTGTCCACGGCCTCCGTCTATCCGGAGGGAACTCCGGTCGCCTTCGAACTGGCCGCCAAGCTCGGTTACGACGGCGTCGAGGTCATGGTGTGGACCGATCCGGTGAGCCAGGATCCCTACGCCCTGCTGCGCCTGTCGCAGCATTACCAGGTGCCGATCCTGGCCATCCATGCGCCGTGCCTCATCATCACCCAGCGCGTGTGGACCACCGATCCGTGGACGAAGCTGCAGAAGGCGCAGTTCGCGGCCGAGCTGCTCGGCGCGCAGACCGTCGTGGTGCATCCGCCGTTCCGCTGGCAACGCGACTATGCGCGCGGCTTCCGTGAGGGTGTGCAGCGGTTGGCCGACGAGACCGACATCCGCTTTGCCGTGGAGAACATGTTCCCGCTGCGGGTGCGCGGCCGTGAGGTCTCGGCCTACCAGCCCAGCTGGGACGTCTCGGCCGACGAGCCCTACCGCGACTACACGCTCGACCTCTCGCACACGGCGGTGTCGAAGTCCGACGCGGTGGCGATGCTCGACGCGATGGGCGACCGGCTGACCCACCTGCACATCGCCGATGGCACCGGGCTGCCGAAGGACGAGCACCTCGTGCCCGGACGCGGCACCGAGCCGTGCGCCGACGTCCTCGAGCGGCTGGCCATTGGCGGTTTCGACGGGCATGTGGTGGTCGAGATCAACACGCGCCGCGCGCTGGACCGGGCCGAGCGCGAGGCCGACCTGGCCGAGGCCCTGGCCTACTGCCGGTTGCACCTGGTGGCCCCACACCCGTCCGCCCCGTGACCGGCTTTGCACCTTTCAGGGCTGCTAAACGGGCCGTTTTGCCGCCCTGAAAGGTGCAAAGCCGGGGCGGGTTAGCCTCACGGCATGCTCCGCTCCACCATCCTGGCCGCCGCGCGGAACTCCCGGATCGAGTCACTCGTCACCCACGCGCCGGTCTCGCGCAGTGTCGTCCGCCGCTTCGTCGGCGGTCCGGACACCCGCTCGGCCGTCGCCGCGACCAAGGCGCTCGTCGACGCCGGCCTCCACGTCACGCTGGACCACCTCGGCGAGGACACCACCGACCGCGCGCACGCCGACGCGGTCGCCGGGGCCTACCTCGACCTGCTCGGCTCGCTCGAGGCCGCCCACCTCACCCGGCTGCTGAAGCCGCTGACCGCGCGGGCCGAGGTCAGCATCAAGCTCAGCGCGATCGGCCAGGCGCTGCCCGGCGACGGCGAACGGATCGCCCTCGACCACGCCCGGACGATCTGCACCGAGGCCCGCCGCGTCGGCGCCACGGTCACCCTCGACATGGAGGACCACACCACCACCGACTCCACCCTCGGCATCCTGCGCGAACTGCGCGGCGACTTCCCCGAGACCGGTGCCGTCCTGCAGGCCTACCTGCGCCGCACCGAAAGCGACTGCCGCGAGCTCGCCTACGCCGGCAGCCGGGTGCGCCTGTGCAAGGGCGCCTACCAGGAGCCCGCCTCGGTCGCGTTCCAGAAGCGGGCCGACGTCGACCGCTCCTACGTCCGCAGCATGAACGTCCTGCTCGAAGGCGACGGCTACCCCATGTTCGCCACTCACGACCCGACGCTGATCGCCATCGCGACCGACCGTGCGGCGGCCCACGAGGTGGACGCGTTCGAGTTCCAGATGCTCTACGGCATTCGGCCCGACGAGCAGCGGCGGCTAGCGGCGGCCGGTCACGTCGTGCGGGTCTACGTCCCGTACGGCGCGCAGTGGTACGGCTACCTGATGCGCCGTTTGGCCGAGCGTCCGGCCAACCTGACGTTCTTCGCCCGGGCGCTCATCACCAAGGGCTGAGATAGTGGGCGCCATGGCAGTGGATGCGATCGCCGTCCTGGGCGGCGGCAAGATCGGCGAGGCGCTCATCTCCGGCCTGCTCCGTGGCGAGCGCACGGCCGGCCAAATTGTCGTCAGCGAGAAGCACCCCGAGCGGGCCGCCTATCTCGCCGAGAGGTTCGGGATCGAGGTCACCGACGTCGCCAGCGCGGTGAAGCAGTCCGCCACCCTGCTGCTCGCGGTCAAGCCGCAAGACATCGACGCGCTGCTGGCCGAGATCGCGCCGGCGATCGAGACGCGGCACGTGGTGGTGTCCGTCGCCGCCGGCGTCACGACGGCGCACATCGAACGCGGGCTGCCCGACGGGATCGCCGTCGTCCGCTGCATGCCCAACACCCCGGCGCTGGTCGACCAGGCGATGACGGCGGTGGCCGGCGGGCTGCACGCCACGGACGATCACCTGGCCGTCGCCGAGTCGCTGCTGGGGTCGGTCGGGCGGGTCGTCCGGGTGCCGGAGCATCAGCTGGACGCGGTCACCGCCCTCTCCGGGTCCGGGCCGGCCTACTTCTTCTACCTCGTCGAGGCGATGATCGACGCCGGGATCCTGCTCGGCCTGCCGCGGGCGCTGGCCGCCGAGCTGATCGTGCAGACGGCGGTGGGGTCGGCGACGATGCTGCGCGACACCGGGGAGCATCCGGTGCAGCTCCGCGAGGCCGTCACCAGCCCCGGCGGGACGACGATCGCCGCGATCCGGGAGCTCGAGGTACATGGCGTCCGGGCCGCGCTGCTGGCTGCCATCGAGGCCGCGGCGATCCGCAGCCGCGAACTGGGAGCCGAGTAATCCGGGCAAATCGGGTCAATCCGGCGTCCTTCTGCGACTCAGGTGGGGTACAGCTATCGCATTGGCCCCACCAGTACCGCTAGTGTCACGCCCAGCACGTGCGTGTCCAGTCCGTCGGTGGGGAAGCCGTCGGCCCGACACGTGCCGAAGGTGTCGGTGAGACATGCCTGCAGCACGGGATGACGATGAACCGAAGGAACCGGGGGTCCGCCCGGTCGATCCGGTGCTGTCCGAGGTCCGCTTCTTGACCGTGGCCGAGGTGGCCACGGTCATGCGGGTCTCCAAGATGACGGTCTACCGAATGGTCCACGCGGGCGAACTCCCCGCGGTCCGGGTCGGTCGGTCGTTCCGGGTTCCGGAGCAGGCGGTGCACGACTACCTCCGCGCCGCCTTCATCGAAGCCGGGTAGGGAACGGCAACTCGCCAGCCAGGTACGCTGGGGGCTTCGGCGCTTTGGTAGCGCGGGCTCCACACTACTGGCGAGGGTTTCAGCATGGGTTCTGTCATCAAGAAGCGGCGCAAGCGGATGGCCAAGAAGAAGCACCGCAAGCTGCTGAAGAAGACGCGCGTCCAGCGGCGTAACAAGAAGTAACCCGCGCTCTGCTGACGCGCCTCTCCGACCGATGACGAACGTCGTCCTGATCACCGGAGTCAGCCGGTTCCTCGGCGGGCGACTCGCCGCGCAGCTCGCGGCCGACCCGTCGATCGACCGGGTCATCGGCATCGACATGATGCCGCCGCGGACCGCTGATCTCCAGCTGCTCGGCCGCACCGAGTTCGTGCGCGCCGACATCCGCAATCCGCTCATCGCTAAGGTCATGACGCAGGCCCGGGTCGCGACCGTGGTGCACGCCGCCCTGATGGCCTCGCCGCGCGCGGTGGGCGGCCGGGTGGCGATGCAGGAGATGAACGTCATCGGCACCATGCAGCTGCTCGCCGCCTGCCAGAAATCCGACACCGTCGAACGGGTCGTGGTCCGCTCGACCACTGCCGTCTACGGCTGCGGGCCGAGCGACCCCGCCGTCTTCACCGAGGACATGCATCCGCACGACGGTTCGCAGGCCGGCTACGCGAAGGACGCCGTCGAGGTCGAAGGCTACGTGCGCGGGTTCGCTCGCCGCCGCCCGGACGTGGATGTCAGCGTGCTGCGGCTGGCCGCGATCCTCGGTCCCACCATCGACAATGCCATGACCCGCTACCTGGCCATGCCCGTCGTTCCGGCCGCCATCGGGTTCGACCCGCGCATGCAACTGTTGCAAGAGGACGACGCCGTCGAGGCGCTGCGCCTGGCCGCGACCTCACACCGTCCGGGCGTGGTCAACGTCGCCGGCGACGGTGTGGTGCTGCTTTCCCAGGTCCTCCGCCGGGCCGGACGGGTGCGCGTCCCGGTGCCGGGGGCGGCGCTCGGGCTGGCCGCAACGATCGTGCGCAACACCGGCGCCGTGGACGTCACCGCCGAGGACGCCCGCTACCTCAACTTCGGACGGGTGGTCGACACCACCAAGCTGCGCACCGAATTCGGCTTCACGCCCCAGCACGCGACCGGCGACGCGGTCGAGTCGTATCTGCGCGGCGCGCCCCCCAGACCCCGCCTGGCGCTCGCCGCCGTCGGCGTAGGGTCGCGACTGCTGCACGCCCGCCGTGAGAGCCGCCGACTGGCCATGTCGGGGACATGATGGGTAGCAGCCGCGGGAGAGGTACGGACGTGGACGAAGCACGGGTGATCCAGCTGCACTCCGACGAGGCCGTTCGCCCGCCTCGCCGGCCCCGGCGGCTGTCGCGGCGCCCCACGCCGGGCCCGGGGCAGCCCGTCGCGTCCATCCACACCCTGCCGCCCGCTCCCACCCCGCCGCCGGCGCCTGACGCGGCCGAGCCGCGCCCCGGAACCGTCGTGGCGACCGCGCCGACCGGCTGGGAGCTGCGCCTGGCCAACATGCTGACCTTCCTGCGCCGCCGCCTCGAGGGCGACTACCGGGTCGACGAGTTCGGCTTCGACCGCGACCTCACCGAGCACGCCGTGCTGCCGCTGTTCAAGCCGCTGTACGAGAACTGGTTCCGCGTCGAGGTCAACGGCGTGGAGAACATCCCGGCCGAGGGCGGCGCGCTGCTCGTCGCCAACCACGCCGGCGGGCTCTGGGCGCTGGACGCGGCGATGACCGCGGTCGCCGTGCACGTCGAGCACCCAGCAGGCCGCTTCCTGCGCATGCTCGGCGCCGACCTCGTCTTCGGCACGCCCGGGCTGGGCGCGCTGGCCCGCAAGACCGGCAGCACGCTGGCCTGCGCCGACGACGCCGAGCGGCTGCTGCGCTCCGGTGAGCTCGTCGGCGTCTGGCCCGAGGGCTTCAAGGGGATCGGCAAGCCGTTCCGCGAGCGGTACAAGTTGCAGCGCTTCGGCCGTGGCGGGTTCGTACACGCCGCGATCAAGGCCGGCGTCCCGATCATCCCGGTGTCGATCGTCGGCTCCGAGGAGATCCACCCCCTGATCGGCAACTCCAGGCTGCTGGCGCGCATGCTGGCGCTGCCCTACTTCCCGATCACGCCCACGTTCCCCTGGCTCGGCCCGCTCGGCCTCGTCCCGCTACCGAGCAAGTGGTACATCGAGTTCGGCGCGCCGATCCACACCGAGGACGTCGACGCCGAGGCGGCGGAGGACGCGGCCGCGGTGTTCGACCTGGCCGACCGGGTGCGCGAGACGATCCAGAGCACGCTTTACCGGCTGCTGGTGCAGCGCCGCAGCGTCTGGCGCTGATCTGCATCTAATCCGCCGAGCCTCGCGAGCGCTCATCGCCTTGGTGGTCACCTAGGGGCAGGCCGGTCAGCGGAAGCCGAGGCGCCAGCGCAGTGCGCGCGTGGCGGTTGTCCGGGCCGCGCTGTATGCCGGGTTGAACGTGCCGCGGCGATGGGCCCGGTTGGCGGCGATCCCGGCCGCCACGCCCCCGGCGGCCGCCCCGAGCCCGAGGGCGGCCGGGACGCCGATGCGCGCCGCCTTGTGCCCGGTGCGGAAGTCGCGGATCTCCCAGCCGCGCCGTTTGGCCTCACCGCGCAGGGCCGAGTCAGGATTGACGGCGACGGGCCGCCCGACGAGGGAGAGCATCGGCAGGTCGTTGATCGAGTCCGAGTAGGCGGAGCAGTGGGCGAGGTCCAGGCCCTCACGGGCCGCGAGTGACCGGACGGCCGCAGCCTTGGCCTCGCCGTGCAGCACCTCGCCGACCAGCCGACCCGTGTAAAAGCCGTTCTCCGACTCGGCGACCGTCCCGAGCGCACCCGTCAGCTCCAGGCGCCGCGCGATGATCGTGGCCAGTTCGACCGGGGTCGCCGTCACCAACCACACCCGCTGGCCGGCGTCGAGATGCAAGCGGGCGAGGGCATGCGTCCCGGCCCAGATCTTGTCTGACATCTCCTCGTCGAAGATCTCCTCGCCGAGGTCGACGATCTCGGCGACCTTCTTGCCGGCGACGAAGGCCAGCGCCAACTCCCGCGAGGTGTGCAGATCGTCCGGGTGCTCGCCGCCGAGCCGGAGCCGAAGCTGGCGGGCGGTGAACCGGGCCAGGTCACGCCAGGAGAAGAACTTGCGCGCCGCCAGACCCTTGGCGAAATGAAAGATCGACGCTCCGACCATCATGGTGTTGTCGACGTCGAAGAACGCGGCCGCCGACGGGTCGGGCTCGGTCTCGAGCGGACGGATCCGCTCCTCGGTCGCCTGCCGGGTCGGGCTCACGCGGCCCAGGGTATCGACGCCGGCTCGGCGCGGTTCAGCTCCGGTCGGTCGGACTCGCGGTGTGGCTTCGGCCTCACGGCCGGCGAGCGAACCTCAGGGGTGCACCGAGATGCCGAGGGTGCAGAGCCCGACGCCGAGATTCAGCGGGCCCACCGATACACCCAGCGAGCAGGACGACACGTTGACCGGTAGTGACGAGGTCGGCAGTTTGATGGTCGGCAGCGGCAGTCCGGGGATGGCCGGCGGATTGGTGGTCTGCGGTGCCGGCTGATTGGGCGTCGCGGAGCTGTGCGGCTTGACCACGGTCGAGTTGGGCGACGTGCCGCCCGTCGCCCCGCTGCCCGCCTTGCCGCCCGCGCTGCCGGCGCCGGTGCCGCCCTGTCCGCCGCCGTTGCCCGGCTGCGGGTTGGACGGATCGGTGCCGGATGCTCCGGCGGGTGGGCACGTGGTGCAGGGAACGGGGCCGAGCGAGTCGACGCCGGTCGAGCGCAGGCACGAGCAGTCGACCTTCGGTGCAAGCGTCTCGGCCCGGGTCAGCGCAGCGGCGACGAGGTTGGCCGACGATTCGGTGCGGCTCTGCAGGGCACCGCTCGGCATCAGTGCCGCGATGTCCCGCAGCCGGTCGAGCTGTCCCGGCGCCCACTTGGTCATGGTGCTCAGCGGAGCGGTCGACTTCTTGCTGACGGCCTGCTTGCCGAGGAGCACGGACGCGGCGGTGACATCGGCGTCGGCCGAGCCGAGCGCGGACGCGACCAGCCGGGCGGTGTCGGGATCGAGCTTGGGAGCCGCGGCGTCGGAGCGCGCCGAGGCGCGCGACAGCAGGGCCTGCACCTCGCGGGCGCGGGTCGCGGCGAAGTCCAGGTGGTCCTTGGCCTTCTCGGTGGCGCTGCCCGCGGTCGCCAGCTCGACCCGCTCGCTGGCCCGCTTGAGGCCGTAGAGGGCGTCGCCGGGCAGCGCCTTGCGGCTCATGTAGACGGCACCGCCCAACAGGACGACGAAGGCGGTGACGAGTGACGCGGCGATGGTGAGCGGGCGGCCGAGCCGGACGCCCCGCAGGCGGGCCAGGAAGCCGTCGGCGTGCCGGGCTCCGGCCGTCTTGCGGGCCCGCGCAGGCGCGTCGGCGACGGGTTCGAGCAGCCCGGTGGCCGCCTCGGCGCTCTCGGCCACGATGCGCGGGGTGATCGCCACGAGCTGCGCCCGCAGCTCGGCGCGGAACTCGGCCCGCGGCGGGACGGCGGGCAGGGTGGCCAGCGCACCGACGACGGCGAGGACCCGCGGGTCGCGGGACCGGGTGGGGTCCTCGAAACGCCGCCACGAGGCGCCCAGCATCGTCACGCGATGCTCAGCCATCTCGTTCATCCCCTGCGTCCATCCGCCGCGCCCGCGGCTGGTCGAGTTCCTCTGATTGGTTCAGCTGAATTAACGACGCCGAAGGGCAACCGTTACTTGATATCCGCCGAAAAGTGGTCATCGGAGCTCAGCGCCGACGAGTTCGGCCAGTTTGCGCACTGCGCGGTGCTGCAGTGCCTTGATGGCGCCGTCGTTCTTGCCCATCACACCCGCGGTCTCGCTGACCGAAAGGCCCTGCACGAAGCGCAACATGACGCATTCGCGCTGTTCGTCCCCGAGTTGACTGACCGCCTGCATCAGGCGCTCGGACTGCAACAGGCCGAGGACGGCGGATTCCGTGCTCTCGGCCTGCTCCTTGCCCTCGAGCGTGTCGGCGGTGGTCAGCTCGAGGCGGTGGCGGGCCGATTTCAGGTGGTCGAGCACGATGTTGCGCGCGATGGTGATGAACCAGGCGCCGATGTCGCGGCCCTGGTAGCTGATGGTGCCGATGCGGCGCAGGGCGCGCAGGAACGTCTCGCTGGTGAAGTCCTCGGCGAGGGCGCGGTCGTTGATGCGGAAGTACACGAAGCGGTAGACGACGTCGACGTAGCGGTCGTACAGCAAACCAAAGGCCTCGCCGTCCCCTTCCTGGGACAGCCGCACCAGTCGCCACGTCTCAACATGGGTCTCGTCGACGCCCTCGTCGGCCTGTTCGGCCGGCTGGGGCGGCGCCGACTCGGGCTCCGGTCCCGGCCCCGGCACCGGCGGGCGCATGTTCCTGGACGTCCGGCCGCGCACCGGGCTGGGTTTGTGCACGATCGTCGACGGAGTCGATTCGAGAGCCGAGGAGAACATGGGCCCGACCACGGCGGGCTGCGTACCCATCGCCGCCAATGCCTCGTTGACCAGATCAGCCAGGGCGCGCAGGCCACCGGGGCGGGGGTGCCCCGGGCGTGCGGCATTCCAGGCCATCGGCGTTCGAACCCTCCGGACAGGGGTACGCGGCGCGATTGTTTTCACGCGTGAAGCTTGGGTGAGCGTAACCGGGGAGTAGCTTCGTGAACACCCCGCTCAAGATCAATTTCGTCCGGTGTGCGGTAATTGGGGACGATTCGTCGCCGGTAATCTCGACCCAGTTGACCGTCTGCGGACCCGGCGATGCGAGGCTGGAACGGTGAGCGAGCCACCCGCCAAAGGCCCCTCGGACCTCCTGCGCCGACAGGCCGCCGCGACCCCGGACAAGATCGCGCTCGTCGACGGTGACACCAGGCTGTCCTTCGCCGAGCTCGACCGCCGGGTCACCTCGGCCGCGCTGGCATTGGGCCGCGGGCTCCGCACCGGCGACCGGGTCGCCCTGCAGCTCGGCACCGGCGCCGACCTCGTCCTGCTCTATTTGGGCGCCTTGCGGGCCGGCCTCGTCGCCGTCCCGGTCAACCCCTCCTACACCGCTGCTGAGATCGACTACGTCCTGTCCGACTGCGCGGCCGCCCTGCATCTGGCCGCCGACTCCACCCGCGACCTGCTCAAGTCGGCGCCCGACGGGGCCGACCCGCACTGCGACCGGGGCGGTGAGGAGCTCGCCGTCCTGCTCTACACGAGCGGGACCAGTGGACGTTCGAAGGGCGCGATGCTGTCGGCCCGGGCCCTGCTCGCCAACGTCGACCAGATCGCCGCCGTCGAGCCGCCCGTGCTGACCGCCGACGACGTGTTGTTCGTCCCGCTGCCGCTGACCCACATCTTCGGGCTCAATGCCGGGCTCGGCACGGCACTGAGGGTCGGCGCGACGCTGGTGCTGGCCGATCGCTTCGATCCCGGCGCCACCCTGGCGACGATGGCCGCCGAGGGGGTCACCGCACTGCTCGGCGTCCCCGGGCAATACGCCGCCTGGCTCGCCGATCCGCAGTTCGCCGCCGGCTTCGCGTCCGTTCGCTTCGCCATGAGCGGGTCGGCGACCCTCGCGCGCGGGGTCGTGGACGGTTACGCCGAGGCCGGCGTCACCCTCTACGACGGCTACGGGCTCACCGAGGCTGCGCCGGTCGTGACGATCAACGCCCTCGGTCCCGGCCGCGAGCATCCCCGTCCGGGCGCGATCGGCCTGCCGCTGCCCGGCATCGAGGTCGAGCTGCGCGACGGCGATGACGAGCCGGTCGACGACGGCGACCCGGGCCGGCTCTTCGTCCGCGGCGCCAATCTCTTCTCCGGCTACTGGCCGGACGGTCGGGAAGGGCCCGACGCGCACGGCTGGTTCGGCACTGGCGACATCGCCGTGACCGACGAGTCCGGCCAACTGCACCTGGTCGGCCGCAGCTCCGAACTGGTCATCGTCAACGGCTTCAACGTGTACCCGGCCGAGGTCGAGGCGGTCCTGGCCGCCCACGAGGACGTCGCCGAGGTGGCCGTGGTCGGCGTACCCGACGGCGAGACCGGCGAGGCGGTGCACGCGTTCGTGGTGGCGGCGGTCGGGGCCACCTTGCAACCCGACGAGCTGCTGGCCACGGCCGCCCGCTCGCTGGCCCGGTTCAAGTTGCCGAAGGTCATCGAGATCGTTGCGCAGCTACCCCACACGGTCACTGGCAAGATCATGAAATGGCAGCTCGACCGGGAGGCCGACGGTGCCGCCCGCTGATCACCAGGTGACGTTGCTGAGCCGGGTCGGCTGCCACCTGTGCGAGACGGCCGAAGAGCTGTTGCGGCGCTTGTCGGCCGAGCTCGGTTTCGCTCTGCGCGAAGTCGACGTGGATTCCGCACAGGTGCTGCGCGACGAGTACTCCGACCGGGTGCCCGTCGTGCTCATAGACGGCAAGGAACACGGGTACTGGAGGGTCGAGGAGGCCCGCTTCCGCAAGGCCGTCGCCCGCTGAGGGAGCCCTTACCACGGGCCTTCTCGATTTGGGAAAACTTTCACGAGCGGCGTACCGTTCGGGGCGTTCCGAGCCCGCTTCTACCACAGCGGCCGGGCGCCGAATCAAGGGGTTCCCCGGCCTCTGCGACGCCCCGCCCCGAGGTGCCGATGACCGCTCCGCGCGACACTCGCCGCAAGCCTGTCGTCGGCAACGCGACCCCTGGCGCCGACGGCCGCAACGGCGACTCCCGCGTGCCCGAGGCCACGGTGGCCCGGTTGGCCACCTACCTGCGGGTGCTCGGCACCCTGGCCGACCGCTCGGTGAACACCGTTTCGTCCGACGAGCTGGCCGCCGTCGCCGGCGTCAACTCGGCCAAACTGCGCAAGGACCTGTCCTACCTCGGCTCGTACGGGATCCGCGGAGTCGGTTATGACGTGACCACCCTGACCGAGCAGATCTCGCGGACGCTCGGGCTGACCGTCCACCGCTCGGTCGCCCTGATCGGCGTCGGCAACCTGGGCCAGGCCCTCGCCGGCTACGCGGGCTTCGCCACCCGCGGCTTCCAGATCGCCGCGCTCATCGACGCCGACCCGGCCCGGATCGGTTCGACGATCCGCGGACTGAAGGTCGGTGACATCGCCGACCTGGACGCGATCGTGGCCGAGCACGCGATCACGATCGGTGTCCTGGCCGTTCCGGCCGCCGTGGCGCAGGACGTGTGTGACCGCGTCGTCGCCGCCGGCGTCACCAGCATCCTCAACTTCGCTGCGGTGGTGCTGTCGGTGCCGCCGCACGTCCACCTGCGCAAGGTCGACCTCGCCGCCGAGCTGCAGATCCTGTCGTTCCACGAGACCCGCAAGGCCGCGGCCGCGCTCTCGGAGGCCGTGAGATGAGCGAGCGAAGCTTGCGAGCGAGCCGTAGGCCTGGCGTCTCCGCATGCCCGAACGGAGCGAGGGCATGAGCGTCCTGGTCGTAGGTCTCTCGCACCGGACGGCGCCGGTGTCGGTGCTCGAGCGCGCCGCCGTCCCGAACGACGACGTGCGCAAGACCCTCGACGAGCTGAACCGCGCCGAGATGATCAGCGAGGTCCTGCTGCTGTCGACGTGCAACCGGATCGAGGTCTACGCCGACGTCGCCCGGTTCCACCCGGCCGTCGCCGAGATCACGTCGGTGCTCGCCCGGCACGCCGGCCTCGCCGTGTCCGGCCTCGCCGACCATCTGTACGTGCACTTCGCCGAGGCTGCGGCCGAGCACATGTTCACCGTGGCCGCCGGGCTCGACTCGATGGTGATCGGCGAGTCGCAGATCCTCGGCCAGCTGCGGTCGGCCTACGCGCTCGGCACCGAGACCGGTGCGGTCGGCCGCGTGCTGCACGACCTGGCCCAGACCGCTCTGCGGGTGGGCAAGCGCGTCCACTCCGACACCGGCATCGACAAGGCCGGCGCCTCCATCGTGTCCGTGGCGCTCGACCGGGCCACGGACGTGCTCGGGTCGCTGTCCGCGCAGCGGGCCTTGATCGTCGGGGCCGGCTCCATGGGTGCACTCAGCGGCGCAACGCTGCGCCGCCGCGGCGTCACCGACATCGTGGTCGCCAACCGCTCGCCCGAGCGCGCCGCCCGGCTGGCCGTCGCCGTCGAGGGCCGCGCCGCGTCGCTGGCCGACCTCGCGTCCGAGATCGGCTCGACCGACCTCGTGATCTCCTCGACCGGCTCCACCGGCCTGATCGTCGAGGCCGAGTTGATCGGGTCGCGGGCCGAGCGTCCGCTCGTCGTCCTGGACCTCGCGCTGCCGCGTGACGTCGACCCGGCAGTCGCGGTCCAGCCCGGCGTGACCTACGTCGACCTCGACGCGCTGCGGGCCGGCGGAGCGATGGTCAGTGACGACGACGTCGCCGCGGCCTCTGCGATCGTCGCGGCCGAGCTGCAGGACTATCTCGCCGCCCAGCAACGCCTCGCGGTCGCACCGACGGTGACCGCGCTCCGGGCGCGGGCCAACCAGGTGATCGACGGCGAGCTCGCCCGGCTCGACGGCCGGCTGCCGACGCTCGAGGCCGCCGCCCGCCGCGAGGTGGCCGACGCCGTCCGCCGTGCCGTGGAGAAGGTGCTGCACGCGCCGACCGTCCGGGTCAAGGAACTCGCCTCGACGCCGGGCGGCGACCAGTACGCCGCGGCCCTGCGTGAGCTGTTCGACC
>NZ_JBHEMO010000083.1:0-18321 GCF_046262535.1 Jatrophihabitans sp.
GCGATTGGCGCTGCCCATAGGAAGGACGAGATTTCCGTCATCGAAAATGGAAACGGTGTCGATGTACGAGTCACCCGCAGAATGCAGCATCTGGCGCAGGGCCGAGTTAGAGACGATGCGGCCACCAAGACGGGAAACGACCACGTCAGCGCTGATGTGGCTCGACGCAAAGAGGCCCAGACCGGAGATACCTGACAGACGCGCTTCTACTTGGTCGCTCAACCAGCAGTCGGGGTCCGGGGTCACCACCATCGCGTCAGAATCCCACAGGGGTCAGCCCGCATGCACGGTCATCCGCATGTGAGTGGCCAGTGCGCGGCACGTTCGCTAGAGCGGGTGCGCGGCTGACGGAGGGCAGGTTCGGGCGCGCCACGTACCGCCACAAGGTCACGTGCTTCGATCTTTGGATGCGGGCCTCGAGCCTGCCCGCGGACGCGATTGCATGATCTTTTGTGGTCCCCCGGAAGCGAAGACCGCGCAGGCCGTCCTATAGGCGCCGAAGAGGTGGTGCCGCCACGAAAGCCAGCGTAGGTCGCGATCGGCCGCGGCAGGACCCTCGTGCGGCAGCCTAGTGGCCGTCGCGGCGATGATTGAGATCGGCGTGAAGTCAAGGACATCGGCCGCGTCCGTCCATCTAGGCCGAGTCGAATGCGACGCCCGCGCGGCACAGGACGTTGGCGTAGAACGTGGCCTCCCCGGTACGCACGGCGAAGGACGCCTGCGCGGCCAGGGCTTTGAAGCGTGCGTGTTCGAGCTGCTCTGGCGAGAGACCCTGCTCCTGGAGGAACTGCCAGGTGGCCGGGTTGACTGCGACGATGTCGCGCGACACCCAGCTGTGCTCGACCACTACTTCGCCGAGCACCGTCGCGACAACGTCGGTGAACGGTGCCTGCCCGTAGCGGTAGCCCACATCCACCAGCGGCATTTCCGCCGGTAGCGGCAGCCCGGCGTCGGTGATCACGAACGTCTGGGTGTGCCGGATGCCGGCAATTAGGCGGGCCAGCTCGGCGTGCACGATGCCGGTCCGCTTCACGGCCCCGCCGCCTCGTGGAGCAGCGCGCCAAGGCTAACCGCGTCTGGATAGGAGGCGCGAGTGCCCGCCGCACGCACCGCGTACGAGCCGGCCGCGGCGGCCCAGCGCGCGGCCTCAGCCGGGGCATACCCGCCGGCCAGCTTTGCGCACAGCACGCCGGTGAATGCGTCGCCAGCGCCGGTGGTGTCGACGACGGTGGCCGGCGGCGCTTTGATCTCGTAGGTGCTGGACGCGTCGGTCACCAGCGCGCCGCGCGCGCCCAAGGTCGTTACCACCACCTCGACACCGCGGGCGCGCACGCGCTCGTGCGCTTGGTTGATATTCCGGCCGGAGCCAGTCGGCTCATCGCTACCGGCAACGACTGCGAGCTCGAGCTCGTTGACGACGAGGACGTCACATGCCGCGAGCAGCGAATCAGGCAGCGCCGCTGCCGGAGCGGCGTTGAGGACGAAACGGCCGCCCGTCGCCGCGGCCGACGCGGCGACGACGGCCAGCGGCACCTCGAGTTGGGCTAGCACGACGTCGGCCCTGTGCAGCACCGCCAGCGCGTCCTCGTCGCCGCTCGGCCAGCCGGGCGGCCAGTCGTAGTTGGCACCCGCCACCACGACGATGGTGTTGTCGTTCTCGGCGACCGTGATCAGCGCCGTCCCGGTCGGCTCGCGAGTACTGACGGCCACAAGGGCGGTGTCCACGCCGTCCGCGTTCAGCGCCGCCACGGCCGACCGGCCGGCATCATCGTCGCCGACGCGAGCGGCCATCAGCACCCGGGCGTCCACGAGCGCGGCGGCCACCGCCTGGTTGGCGCCCTTCCCGCCAATCGACGACCGGACGGCTGAGCCGGCCACTGTCTGCCCCCGCACTGGGAATGCAGGCGCCTCCACGACCACGTCGCGGTTGATCGAGCCCACTACCGCGACGACGGGGTCACTCATCGTCGTCGCCAGGGATCGCGCCGGTAATCAGCCCGACGAGCTCGTCCCCGTCGGTCTCCGCGACCTCCCGGCGCGCGACCGCACGCCCCCGACGCAGCACCCAAGCAACGTCGGCCACGCGCATAACCTGCGCCATGTCATGGCTGACGAGCAGCACGGTCACCCCCGAGTCGCGCAACCCACCGATGAGCCTCTCCACCGCGGCGGTCTCCCGGACGCCGAGGGCGGCCGTCGGCTCGTCCATGATCACCAGGGTGCGCCCCCAGTTCGCCGCACGCGCGATGGCCACGCTCTGCCGCTGGCCGCCCGACATGCGCCGCACCGTGGCGCGCACGTTCGGCACGTTGACATCCAAGGTCTTGAGGACCTCGGCGCTTTGCTTGACCATGGCGCGCTTGTCCAGGACACGCAACGGCGGCACGCCTCGAGTGAGCTCGCGGTTGAGGAAGAGGTTCTGCCACACCTGGAGGTCCTCGATGAGGCCGAGATCCTGATAGACGGTCTCGATGCCCAGCTGTCGAGCGGCATCGGGTGACGGCACCTTGAGCGGTTCGCCGCGAAAGCGGATCGTGCCGCTGGTCGGCGGATGCACGCCGGTCAGGCAACGGACCAGGGTCGACTTGCCGGCACCGTTGTCACCGAGCAACGCAGTGACCCGGCCCTCCTCCAAATACAGATCAACGCCCTCCAGAGCGTGCACCGCGTCGAAGAACTTTGTCAGCCCTTCAAGGGCGATCAGCGCCGCGCCATCTTGGGGGGCGGGCGTGGAGCGCGGCGCCGCCGCCTCCTTCGACA
This sequence comes from Jatrophihabitans sp., assembly GCF_046262535.1. GTDB lineage: Bacteria > Actinomycetota > Actinomycetes > Mycobacteriales > Jatrophihabitantaceae > Jatrophihabitans. The sequence continues at coordinate 2,761 of NZ_JBHEMO010000083.1, forward strand.
GGTCAGCTTCGTTCGTCATCGTCGCCCTCCTACTTCTGGAACCGGGAGATGAACGCCGCGCCGAGCACGACGATCCCGACCGCGATCGGCTGGTAGTTCTGCGAGATGCCGACCAGCGTGAACCCGTTGATCAAGCTCTCTAACAGCAAGGCGCCCACCGCCGACCCGAGCACTGAAGCCCGGCCGCCGAACAGGCTCGAGCCACCGAGCACGACAGCGGCGATTGAACTGAGCAGCAGGTCAGTCTGCAGGCTGGGATCGGCCCCTCCGGTGCGGGCGACTAGCAGCACGCCCGCGACTCCAGCGGCCAGTCCCGAGCACAGGTAAGCGAGCAACCGCATCCGGGACACGTTCACTCCGGCGCCGCGCGCGGCATCGAGATTGCCGCCGGTAGCGAGCAGATGGGTGCCCGTCCGCGTGCGGAACAGCAAGAAGCCGGTTATCAGCGCAACGACGATCGCCACCAACCAGAACCAACGCACTGGCCCGATCCCATTGAGAGCGAGATCCTGCAGGAATCGTGAGTTGACTGGCACGGTGTTGCCTCCGGTGAGCAGCAGCGTGATCCCGCTGACTACCGAGAGAGAGCCGAGGGTGACGATGAAGTCGGTCATGTTGAGCTTGGCCACGAGGAGGCCGTTGACCAGGCCGACAGCTGCGCCGCCGACGATCGCGAGCACGATCGCAATCCCGACACCCACGCCGTGGCTTACCGCGTAGCCCAGTACTGCTGCCGACCACGGCAGATTCGACCCGACGGACAGGTCGATGCCGGCAACGCTGACCACCAGTTGCTGTCCCATCGCCAACACCATGAGGATCGACGCCGACACCAACAGGTCGGTCAGGTTGGCGATGGTCAGGAAGTTCGGCGTTGCGATGAAGAAGGCGATGAAAACGATGACGAGGCCGATGACTGACGCGTAGCGGGCCGCGGACGACACTGAAGGGCGGCGTCCCTGGCGGTCCAGATCGGGTTCGACTGCCTTCCCGGGCACCCGTCCGGTCGTCGTGCTGGTCACGTCGTTCACTTCCCGGACTTGCCGGTGATCGGGTTGTGGTACGCCTCGAACGGCTCAGGGAACGACGCGAGCGCCTTGGCCACGTTGGACTGGTCGATCAGCTTGATCGGCGCTACGACCCGCGATGGCACCGCCTTCTTCGACACCAGGTTCATGCAAGCCTGCACCGCGAGCTGACCCTCGGCATACGGATACTGCGTGATCGTCCCGCTGAGCGTGCCCGCCTGCACCGCCTTCAGGGCGGCCGTGATGCCGTCCACGGAGATGATCTTGATCTTGCCGGACTTGCCGGCGTTTTTCACGGCCTGCGCGGCGCCGAGGCCCATGGTGTCGTTGGCGGCAAAGATACCGGTAATGCTCGGGTGCGCGCGCAGCAATGCCGTGCTGACCGTCAGTGCCGTGTTCTCGTCGTAGTTCGCCGGCTGCTTAGCCACAATCGACAGCTTGCCGCTGGTAGCGGCGGCGAAACCCTTCTCGCGGTTGATGCCGTTCTGCTCACCGGCGATGCCCTGCAGGATCACGACCTGCCCAGTACCGCCGAGCAACTTCAGCATCGCCGCGCCGGCCTGCTTGCCGGCCGACGAATTATCCGAACCGATGAAGGACTTGTACGACACGCCTGCGCTCTTCGACGCGGACGGGCTGATTTGGGTGTCTAGGTCCAGAATCGGAATCTTCTTTCGGGCTACGGGCACGAGCGGCGTGATGACATTGGTGGCGTTGACCGGCACGACTCCGAAGCACGTGTAGTTCTGGCCAGCGAGGGTGGAGATCTTCGTGGTCTCGCCGGTCGAGTCCGTTTCGCTGCTGCCGGCTTGCACGGTGACCTTGACGCCCTGCTTCTTACCCTCGGCAAGTGCGCCGTCGCGCAGCGCGGCCCAGTAAGGGTTGGTGAAATCGCGGGTGACGATCGCAATCCGGACCGCCTTCGACCCGCCACCGGCCGACGAGCCGCCGCGGTTACACGCAGCGCCCGTGAGCATCACCGATAGCGCGACGACGCCCAAACCGGCTCGACGCACCGTTGTGGTTGATGAACTGATCATGACGCGTTCCTCTCTCTCACGAGCGGACGACAGTGCCCGCTCGACTGGTGGTTCGTGCCTCGCCGGAGGGCGGAACACCACAGGACATGCGGCGAACGAATCGGCACGCGGGCCGGGCACCGGACGCCTTGCGGCCAGCGATGAGGTCGAGAACCGCGGTGACCGCGGCACGTGCGAGAGTCGCGACCGGCTGGGCCACCACGGTCAGCGGCGGATCGAACACGTCGAACCATGGCGCGTCGTCGAAGCCGACCAGCGAGATGTCGTGCGGCACGCGCAGCGCCGCCGAGCGAAGTCCCTGCAGCGCGCCGACCGCCATCAGCCCATCCGCGGCGAACAAGGCGGTGGGTGGCTGACGCCGGCTTAGCAGCGACTCGACGGCGCGGGCACCGCTATCCTGGCGGAAATCGCCCTCGACGACGGCAATTGCGCGCCGGTCGATACCGCGTGCGATCAGCGCATCCCGCAGTAGGTCCCGGCGTTCGCGGCCAACCTGCGTCTGGAGAGGCGGGGCGATGATTCCAATTCGTCGGTGGCCGAGACGCACGAGCAGCTCAGCAACCTCGTCCAGTGCGGCCGTCGCGTCGCTGCGCACCACCGGGCTGGTCGCCAGATGGGTCGCTGCCCGGTTGGTACCTCTGCAATCGATCGGCCGGTCGAACAGTACCAGCCGCGCCCCTGCCTCGCCGGCGGCAAGGATGCCGGGCGTCATCGCCGCCGTCGGCACCAAAACGACCCCATCGACCTGACGCCCCGCGAGCAACGTGGCGAGGTAGTCGTCCTGCCGACCGGCGTCTTCGTCGCTATTACACAGGATGGTCGCGTAGCCCGCCCCGGCAGCGCGGCGCTGGAATTCGCCGGCGAGTTCGGCGAAAAAGGGATTGGCAACGTCGCTGACGACCAGCCCGATGGTGCGCGCCAAGTCGGTCCGCAGAGCGCGTGCCACTGAATGGGGCTGGTAGGCCAGGGCGCGAGCAGCCTCCGCGACCCGCTCACGGGTGACGGGTGAGATGCGGGGGCTGCCCGCTAGCGCAAGCGACACAGTCGCTACGGACACGCCAGCCCGCTCGGCGACGTCCCGCATACGCACGACCATGGCAAGCAGAGCTCCCAAAAAGCGGCTGCTGAATCGATTAAACCACCGTTACCCAGACCTGGTTGCCCGGTATCAAGGAACTGCCCCTTGGGGTGTTTCGCGCCGGTGCGGTGCCCACTGGACCATCCGACTTTCGGCATGAGCGGTAGTGGCGGGGCCTCGCGTCCGGGCGTCAGTAGTCAGTGGCGGTCCGGGGTCGCGCCGCGTTGCCACCAGTCGATGGGCGGGGCTGGTTCGTCAATGAGTGTGGTGATGATTCCGACGTCGACGCCTGGAGCGAAGCAGAACTTCCACAGTTCGCCCGTGGCTCGGTGATACTGATGGATCGCTCGGTCGGCATCGTGAATGTTCATCGATCCGGCCCGGTAGCTGTCCAATGTGGCGAGGAGGTGGTCGAGGAGTGCGGTCACGCAGGCCTCGTGGTAGGCCGCGACCCGGTCGCGCGCGGCTCGGCGTTGCGCCTTTCCCGTTGCCATTGGGTCACGGTAGTCGCGGGTCGTGTCACTGAAACGGACGACCCCAGCAGCCTGGTCGATGGCTGCTAGGTGCCGGAGGACATGTTGGCGGCGAGATGTAGTTGGGGTGCCGGTCGAGGTTCGTGCGGGCCCGGTCATAGCGCATCGTGGTCCTCGGGTCGGCATGGCGGACGGCGATCTGGGTGTCACGCAGGTCGACGCCGGCGTCGAGCATAACTTCGCGCAGGGACCCGTATCAGGGCCATGATCGGCGGGCGCATAGTAGGCGTTATACGCGGGAACTGGGGCCGGCGGCAGCGGCTACTTCCTGCGAAGGCGACGGAGCCCCTGCAACGTCATGGGTTGCGTCGGTCGAGAACGGCCGCGGCGGCCGCACTCACGACCTGCCGGCCGAAGTACACGTCGAGCGTCATGGATGGGTTTGTGTGGCCAAGCTGGTCGGCCACCTGCCGCGGGGTGAAACCGCATTCGTCGAGGCGGGTCGCGACCGTCTTGCGGAAGGTGTGCGACGTGACCCATGACCATTTGCCTCGGTCGCAACGCAGCTTCCGCCCGCCGGCGCCGGTTACGAACGTGCCGTCAGGCTGCGCTGAAAACCGGTACCGCGGCACTCGGAGCACTCTAAAGAGTCGAGCAGTTGGCGTAGGTCGCCGGAGACGTTGTTTGGGTCACGCAGACCGCCGCCGAATGGCGCGAGGAAGAGGAATCCACTCGTCGGCCGATGGCGCAGCATCTCGATCGCGAACCCCGGCACGGCAACGACGCGCCAGCCCGCCTCCGTCTTCGGTCGTAGTTGGGCCAGCAGTCCGCGCCTCGGCGCCCGCACGATTGTCGCGGTGACCTCCCACGTACCGGCATCTAGGTCGAGGAGCGGCTTCCCCTCCGAGTTGACGCCCCAACGAAGTGCCATTGCTTCACCGATCCGACTTCCGGTGGCGAGCATCCAGTCGACCAGGTCCGGCAGATCCAGTGAGCACGCACGTTCACTGCCCCGGAGGAGCGTTACTAGCTCATGGGTCTCGTTGGTTGTCAGCGCCCTCGGCGACCGCTTGGCCCACGAGATGCGCGCCGACGAATCGCGAACGGGATTGACACTCGCCGCACTGTCCTCAATGGCGAGCGAGAACATTTCCGGAGAGGCATGCACGCGCTGACTTGGCAGCGCCGGCGCCGCTAGTTTCGGCGATGACGCGTAGCGCCCTCGTCACCACGCCCGCCGTCACCTCGCTGATTCGCAGTTGTCCGAGCGTCGGCTTGAGCTGCTTGCGGACGACCGACGCATACGTGCGATGCGTGCCGGTCGACCATTCGTGCGCGCCATCGAGCCAAGCGTCGGCAAGCCCATCGACGCGAGTCGCGGCGGTGATGGAGCCGGCTCCGCCAGGCGCTTGCCGGGCGGCCAGCTCAGCCTTCAGGCGGCGCTCCGCAGCCGCCCGGCTGGAACCCGTCTTGCACACCAGCCGAACTCGGCCGTCGAAGTCACGGAAGGGTGCTCGCGCCTCGACGTGGCCGCTCCCAGTGGCAACCAAAAGGATCTTGCCGAACGGCCGCGGTGGACGTCCCAACGGGACTCCCGGCGTCATCGTTTGGATGACTAAACGATGGGGCGTCGGGGATTTCGGAGCTGGAGGCCCCGGATTTGCTCCCCCGACTGGACTCGAACCAGTAACCCTTCGATTAACAGTCGAATGCTCTGCCAATTGAGCTACGGGGGATCGCCGTGCGCCGCTTCAACCAGGCGGTCGAGCCAGGATATCCCACCCTCGCCGGCCTCCGCCGCAGGGTTAGGGTGGCTTCACCAGCCTTCGAAGGAGACCGTCGGTGAACCTGTCCAACCTCGTCTACGCCGGTGCCGGCTACGTCCTCGGCGCCCGGGCCGGGTACGAGCGCTACGAGCAGATCGTGCGGCTCGGGCGCCGGGTCGCCGGCAGCCAGACGGTCCAGGCCACCGCGGGCGTCTTCCAGGGCCAGTTCGACCAGCTCGCCGCACAGGCCAGGCACGCGTTGGGTGCCCGGCTCACCGGCGCCCCAGCACAGCACGAGGGCAGCGGCGTCAACGGCTACGGCCACGACTAGGACGCGCTCAGGATCTCGATTCGAGCCCGGATGGCCGACCGCAGCTCCTCGGTGTCCGGGGTGGTCCCGTCGAGGTGGGCCCACCAGCCGATGCCGTCCTGACCGGGCACCCGACGTCCGACGAAACGCACCGAGCCCCCGGACACCGCGGCGACCTCGGTCTGCACGATGTTGCCCTCCACTCGCTTACGCACAGTCGGCGGGAGGTCGCGGGGCCGGGTCAGTCGGGCGGCGACCGGCGCCCGGTCGACCAGCAGCAAATCGTCGACGACGTCGGCCTCGATGACGGTCAGCACGTCGTCGCGCCAGATCACTCGGTCGATGTGCTGCCACTGCATGCGGCGCAGCTCGCCCCCGTCGGGCCACCACAGGCCCAGCGGAGTCGCCACCACGAGATCGTCATCGGCGGTATCGGCCCACGACACAACCCGCTCGTCCTTGTCCAAGCGGGCCACGACGTCGGCCGGCGGTCGCTCGCGGCGGGTGAACAGCGGCGTCACGGCGCCCCGATCGCGCGCTCGCGCAGATTACGGCGGTAGCTCTCGAGTGCGATGAGCTCGCCGAACAAGCGTGCGTGGTCGTCGGGCTGGTCCTGCGGATTGATCCGTTGCAACTTGCTCTTCACCGCCGTGACCTGACGCGCCGTGACCATCTCGTGCATCCGGGCGAGGACCGCGTTGGCGTAACGGGCCTCGGCGTCGGCCCCCGACCGGAGCGGTTCGACAGCCAGGGCGTGGACGCCGCGGCGCACCCGCTCGTCGTCGATCTTTGCCGTGATGGCCTCGGTCCACGCCGGCCCGGTGACGCCGGCGGCCGTTCCGCCGGCGGCGGCAATGGCCGCGCAGACCTGGCGATGCGCGTCGATGAGGAAGGCCGCCGGTTGCAGGGCGTCGAACTCCGGGCCGGCGACGGCCGGGATCTGCAACGCGATCTTCAGCACTTCGCGCTCGACCGCCACCACCGCGTCGTCGACCTTGTGGGCGTCCGGCGCGGGCTTCTCGGCGGCCGCCGGGGTGTTGCGCTTGTCGTCGGACCGGGCCAGCCCGCGCACCCGGTCGAGCACGCGCTGCTCCTCGTCCGGGCTGCCGAGAAACCCGACCAGGCCGGCGAGGCGGCGGGCGTACTCGTCGCGGATGCCGCGATCCTTGATCCGCGCCACGAGCGGCACGCCGCGGTCGAGCGCTGCGCTGCGCCCCTCCGCCGTGTCCAGATCGAAGCGCCCGACGGAGGCCCGCAGCACGAACTCCACGAGCGGGATTCGCCGCGCGACGAGGTCGAGCACCGCCTTGTCGCCGGACTTCATCCGCAGGTCGCACGGGTCCATGCCGGTGGGCTCGATCGCGACGAAAGTCTGGGACATGAACTTCTGGTCGTCGTTGAAGGCCCGCTCGGCCGCCTTCATGCCGGCCGAGTCACCGTCGAAGGTGAAGATCACCTCGCCGCTGAACGCGTCGGAGTCCATGAGCAGCCGGCGGACGACCGACACGTGCTCCGATCCGAACGCCGTACCGCAGGTGGCGACGGCCGTCGTGACCCCGGCCAGATGGCAGGCCATGACGTCGGTGTAGCCCTCGACGATCACCGCGCGGTGCTGTCGGGCGATGTCGCGCTTGGCCATGTCGACGCCGTAGAGCAGCTGGCTCTTCTTGTAGATCGGCGAGTCGGGTGTGTTCAGGTACTTCGCCTCGAGCCGGTCGTCGTCGAACAGGCGCCGGGCGCCGAAGCCGACGACGTCGCCGCCGACGTCTCGGATCGGCCACAGCAGGCGGCGGTGGAACCGGTCGATCAGTCCCCCGCGGCCACCCTCGCGGGACAGCCCGCCCGAGGTCAGTTCGGCGCCGCTGAAGCCCTTGCTGAGCAGGTGCCGGGTGAGCGCGTCCCAGGTCGACGGCGCGTATCCGCAGCCGTAGCGGGCGGCGACGACCATGTCGAAACCACGGCCGCGCAGGAACTCGCGCGCGGGTTCCGCCTCGGGCGTGCTCAGCTGCTCGGCGTAGAACGCGGCGGCCTCACGGTGCGCGTCGAGCAGGCGCTGCCGCTGACCGCGGTTCTGCGTACTGACCGGGCCGCCCTCGACGTAGCGCAGCTGGATGCCGGCGCGGGAGGCCAGCCGCTCGACCGCGTCACTGAAGTCGAGCCGCTCGATGTCCTGGACGAACTTGATCACGTCGCCGCCGGCCTGGCACCCGAAACAGTGGAAAAGCCCGCGGGCGGGGGTCACATTGAACGATGCGGACTTCTCGTCGTGGAACGGGCACAGGCCCTTGAGGTTGCCGCCGCCGGCGTTGCGGAGCTGGACGTGCTCGCCGATGACTTCGTCGATCGGCGATTTCTCGCGGACGAGGGCGATGTCCTCGTCACGGATCCGCCCGGCCACGCCCCGAGTCTAGGTCGCGCGCCGGACAGGCGCGGGCGGGCCCGGACCCGCTGTGGACCGACGCTGCTATCAGCCGAAGTGGACGTACATCGAGCCGCCGTGCTTGCTCGCCGCCGCGAGAAGGATGGCGAACACCACCACGTCGATGATGCCGAGGACCATTCCGGCGATGGCCATCCCGCGGTGACCCGCGCCGGCCTTCGCCCGCGACAGTCCGACGCCGCCGAAGATGATCGCCAACGGGCCCAGGATGATCGCGAAGACGAGCAGCCCGACGATGCCGCACACGAGCGAGGCGATCGCCAGCCCGTTCGATCGGGTTCCCGCGCGGGGCGCTGCCTCTGGAGCGTTCGGGTACGCCATCTCTCCTCCTGCCGGTGACCAGCCATCGATCGACGTTCGATCCCTGTGGGAGTGCTGTACCCGCCGCCCGCACCCGACAATCTGAGGAGCGACGGTCAGCCGGCGATCGCCTGGGTGATCGGGCAGGTGCGTTCCGGGCAGGCGCGCAGGTCACAGAGCCGGCAGATTCGCTCCGCCTCTGCATGGTCCGGCGCCCGGCGCGCGTAGATCCGGCCGATGACGTCGACGAGGGACTGCCGGTCCTCCGGTTCGAGTCCGGTCAGGAACCGGCCGGGGGCCGCCAGCCGGGCGGTCGCGATCTCAGTCGCGCGGGCCTCACCCGCGCAGCTCAGCCGCAGCTCGACCCGCCGGCGGTCGCCGCCGTGCCGAGCGCGCGTCACGAGTCCGTCGGTCTCAAGCTGGTTGATCAGCCGCACCGTGGCCGGTTGGCTCAGGCCCAGCACCGAACGGAGGCGCTCGACGCCGATGCCGGGCTCCTGCGACAGGTACACGATCGCCGCGGCGAGCCCGCCACTCTGGCCCGCGGCGCCGGCCACCGCCGCCGTCACCGACTCCGCCAGGTCGAGCGCGAATGTCGCAACAATGTTGTTGACACGGCGGGTCATCGGAGAAAGATACCTCACTGATGTAGCTATGAGGTGATGACGTGCCGACGGCAGCGGCGAACCGACTATGGGCGCCTGATGACCTGCTTGCGGCGCACGATGCCTGGCTGGCGGGCTGGGGCGACCTGGCCTTTGCCGCCTTCCGGCGACCGGTGCCGCCCATCGTGCAGCTCGGCGTGCTGGCCCACGCGGACTGGCGGCGGCTCGACGACCTGCGCTCGGCGGGCCGACTGAGCCGGGCGTCGCGCACGTGGGGGTCGGCCGCGCTACAGGTGGTCGACGCCGTCCTGCGCGCTGCCGGCTCCCCGCACCATCTCGTCCGGTTGCAGGAGGATGACCTGCGGCCACTCGAACGCCGGCTGCTGAACCGCGGCCAGATGGATCTCGGCGCGGCGGACCTCGAGGATCTCGTCGGACGAGCGCTCGGTCTGCCGGCTGCCGGCTGAGCCGGGTCGGCTCAGTCGGGACGGACGAGCCGGGCGTGGCGCACGACCGCGGAGCTGTCGGTTAGCTGGGCGACCTGGTCGACGACCACCCGCAACCGGCCGGCGTCGGTGTCCGCGGCGGCCCAGGCCGGGCGCAGGCCGCGGTCGAGGGTCTCCGGCGCGCCGTCCAGGACCGCCTCCACGAGCTGCGCGAGCAACCGGCGCTGCGCCAGTTGGCGTTCCGGCGTCCCCGGCCGGCGCATCACGTAGTGCATGGCCACCGCCTTGAGCAGCGCGCACTCTGCCACCAGCTGTTCCGGGACGACGAGATCGGCGGCGTACCGCGACAACGGCCCGTCGCCATAGGCGGACCGGGTCGCGGCTACCGCCGCCCCGGCGAGGCGCCCGGTGAGCTCGCTGGTCGCCCGCTTCGCCGCCGCTTGGGCGCGATACGTTCCGTCGTAGTCGGCGAGGTCGCGCAGCGTCGGCAGCGCCAAGAGCTCCTCGAGCACCGGGGCCAGCTCGCCGGCCGGCAGCGGTGAATAGAGCTCGGACGCCACGTGGCAGAGCACCTCGCGCTCGGCGTCGCCCACCTCTGAAAGCCGGATCAGCCCGCCATGCACGCCGTCCTCGACATCGTGGACGGAGTAGGCCACGTCGTCGGCCCAATCCATGATCTGCGCCTCGAGACTGGGCCGCTCGCCGTCGGCGCCAGCGCGCAGCCACTCGAACGCCTCGCGGTCGGCGGCGTAGCAGCCGAACTTCGGCGTGTCCGAGCGCCTGGCCCACGGGTACTTGCAGGTCGCGTCGAGGACGGCGCGGGTGAGGTTCAGGCCGGCCGGCTCGCCGGTCGGGCGCAGCGTCTTCGCCTCCAGCCGGGTCAGGACCCGCAGGGTCTGCGCGTTGCCCTCGAATCCCCCCGCCGCGGCGGCGACCTCGTCCAGGGCCGTCTCGCCGTTGTGGCCGAACGGCGGATGGCCGATGTCGTGGGCCAGGCCGGCGGTGTCGACCAGATCGGGATCGCTGCCCAGCGCGGCGGCGATCTCGCGGCCAATCTGGGCCACCTCCAGTGAGTGGGTCAGGCGGGTGCGCGGGAAATCGTCCTCACCTGGAACGACCACCTGGGTCTTGTCGGCCAGCCGCCGGAACGCGTACGAGTGCAACACGCGGGCCCGGTCGCGGGCGAAGTCGCCACGCTGCGCGGCGCCGACCTGGGCGCCCGCGCGCTTGGGCGGCTCGGCCACCCATCGTTCGCGGTCGTGCGCGTCGTACCCCACGGCGGCACCCTAGTGCGCCATCGTCAGAGCTGGTCGTCGAGCCAGTCGGCGAACCGCAGCAGGGTGTCCACCCACACGCCGACCGCGTATTTCAACTGGGCGCGCGACGCGCCGGCCTCGAAGTCGTAGCACTGCTCGGCGCAGATTCCCACCCTGCCGTCGTCGGGAAGAATCGTGAACGCCTTGGGAAACAACTTGGTGCGATTCCACTCGTCCAACAGCAGGGTGAGCGTGGCCCGGTTCTCGACGTCGAAGCGCCGGTTGACGTACATGCGCGCCTGCAGCACCTCGCGGCGGTCGCCGTAGAAGAAGAAGTAGATGCTGCACTTCTCCCACCGCACGACCAGGTCGCCGTCGTCGTCGATGTTGTGCTTGAGCCCGAACTCGTCGAGCAGCTGCTGAATCAGCGCGACTGTGGGTACCACGAGGGTGCCGCCACCGGGCTCGGCCCGGCGAGAACTCAGGGACTGTTCGAATTCAGAACGCGGCCGGCGGCGGAACACTCTTCGACGTTACCTGTTGAACCGAAGACGTGTTCTCACCGATCGAGGACGGGTGGACGAATGCGAGTGGCACTGCTGGGGACCGGCACGATGGGCACGGGAATGGCGCGGTCGATGCGCCGCGCGGGCCTCGACGTGACCGCCTGGAACCGCACCAGGAGCAAGGCCGAGCCGCTAGCCGACGACGGCATCGCGGTCGCGGACTCCGTGGTCGAGGCCGTCCACGACGCCGACGTGGTGCTCACGATTCTGTTCGACGCGGACGCCGTCCTCGGCGTCACCGACGAGGTCAGCACGTCGCTGCGACCGGAGGCGGTTTGGCTGCAGTCGGCGACCGTCGGCATCGAGGGCATTCAGCGGATCGCCGAACGGGCCGGCGACATGGCGCTGCTAGACGCCCCCGTCCTGGGGACGAAGCAGCCGGCCGCCGAAGGCAAGCTCGTCCCGCTCGTGTCGGGCGACGCCGCCCACATCGACCGCGTGCGCCCGGTACTCGACGCCATCGGCAGCAAGACCGTTGTCGCGGGGTCGCGCATCGGCGACGCCACCGCGTTGAAGCTCGCCGCCAACGCCTGGGTGTTGTCGATCACTGCCGCGACAGCGCAGTCGTTGGCGCTGGCCGACCGGCTGGGCATCAAGCCCGGGCTCTTCCTGGAGGCCATCGACGGCGGTCCGTCCAATGCGACCTACGCCCAAGTGAAGGGGACCGCGATGCTGGAGCGCGATTTCGCGCCGGCGTTCGGGCTGGACGGTGGCCGCAAGGACCTGCAGCTCATCGCCGACGCGGCCGGCAAGGTTTCCGTCCCGACCGCGCTGGTGGACGGAGTGCGCGCACTGTTCGACGCGGCCGCCGAGGCCGGCCACGGCCAGGACGACATCGCCGCGGTCTATGCGGCGTTGCGCGACTAGTCCTCGGTCACCGACCGCCCGGCCTCCAAGCGGGCCACCGGCACCCGGAACGGCGAGCACGACACGTAGTCGAGCCCAGCTCGCTCGAAGAAGTGCACCGAGTCGGGGTCACCGCCGTGCTCGCCGCAGACGCCGAGCTTGATGCCGGGTCGCATCGACCGGCCCCGCTCGACCGCGATGCGGATAAGCTCGCCGACCCCTTCGACGTCGATCGACTCGAACGGGCTGACGCCGAAGATGCCCTTCTCCAGATAGGCAGAGAAGAACGCCGCCTCGACGTCGTCGCGCGAGAACCCCCAGGTGGTCTGGGTGAGGTCGTTGGTGCCGAAGGAGAAGAACTCGGCCGACTCGGCGATCTGGTCAGCGGTGAGCGCGGCGCGGGGCAGCTCGATCATCGTCCCGACCAGGAACTCGAGATGGACGCCAGACTCCGCCCGCACCTCGCGCGCGACGTCGATGATCGCGTGCTTGACGGTCTCGAACTCCTGGACGTTGGCGACGAGCGGGACCATGATCTCGACGCGAGGCACGCCGCCGGCCTTGATCCGCTCGGCGGCCGCTTCCAGGATCGCCCGCGACTGCATCTCGAAGAGGCCGGGGATCACGACGCCGAGGCGCACGCCGCGCAGGCCGAGCATCGGGTTCTGCTCGTGCAGCCGGTGCACCGCCTGCAGCATCCGCAGATCGCCCTCGCGCTTCTCACCGCGCGCCTCCGCGACCGCCACCCGCACCGACAGCTCGGTGATGTCGGGCAGGAACTCGTGCAGCGGTGGGTCCAGGAGGCGGATCGTCACCGGCAGCCCGTCCATCGCTTCGAGGATGCCGACGAAGTCCTCCCGCTGCAGCGGCAACAGCTCGGTCAGCTGGCGGTCGCGCTGCTCGTCGGTGTCGGCCAGGATCAGCTGCTCGACGAGATGCCGGCGCTCGCCCAGGAACATGTGCTCCGTGCGGCACAGGCCGATACCCTGCGCTCCGAAGCGGCGGGCCCGCGCCGCGTCCTCCGCGGTGTCCGCGTTGGCCCGGACGGACATGCGTCGCGCGCCGTCGGCGTGACTCATGATCCGCTCGACCGCGACGACAAGGTCGTTCGTTTCATCGATCTTGCCGTCCTCGAAGTACTGGACGACCGGCGAATCCACCACCGGCACCTCGCCGGCGAACACCTCACCCGATGTGCCGTCGATCGAGATGACGTCGCCCTCGTGGATCTCGATCGTCTTCCCGCCGCTGAGGCTCGCTCGCAACACCCGCTTCTTCGTGTCCACGTCGAGCGTCTCGGCGCCGCAGACGCAGGTCTTGCCCATGCCGCGCGCCACGACTGCGGCGTGCGACGTCTTGCCGCCGCGTGAGGTGAGGATCCCGGCGGCGGCGATCATGCCGTTGAGGTCGTCGGGGTTCGTCTCACGGCGGACGAGGATCACGTCCTCACCCGAGCGTGACCACTTCACCGCCGTGTAGGAATCGAACACGACCTTGCCGACCGCGGCCCCGGGCGAGGCGTTCATGCCCTTCGCGATCTTCTTGCGCCCCGCGGCCTTCTCGTCGAAGCGCGGGAACATCAGTTGGGCGAGCTGGGCCCCGGACACCCGCGACACCGCCTCGTCCATGTCGATCAGGCCCTGGTCGACCAGCTGGGTCGCGATCCGGAACGCGGCGGCCGCCGTGCGCTTGCCGACGCGCGTCTGCAGCATCCACAACTTGCCGCGCTCGATCGTGAACTCGATGTCGCACAGGTCGCGGTAGTGCTCCTCGAGCTGCTGCATGATGCCGAGCAGTTCGTCATAGGACTTCTTGTCCAGCTGCTCGAGATCGGCCAGCGGGACGGTGTTGCGGATGCCGGCCACGACGTCCTCGCCCTGCGCGTTCTGGAGGTAGTCGCCGTAAATGCCCTGCGCGCCGCTCGCCGGGTCACGGGTGAACGCGACCCCGGTGCCGGAGTCCATGTCGAGGTTGCCGAACACCATCGCGACGATGTTGACGGCGGTGCCGAGGTCGGCCGGAATGCGCTCCTGGCGGCGGTAGATGACGGCCCGGTCGGTGTTCCACGACTCGAAGACGGCGCGGACGGCCATGTCCATCTGTTCGCGCGGCTCCTGCGGGAACGGCCGGCCCGCGTGCTCGACGACAACGTCCTTGAACGTCTCCACGAGCCGGCGCAGATCCTCGGCGTCGAGGTCGAGGTCGCTCTCGGTGCCCTTGCCCTTCTTGACCGCATCGAGGGCGCCCTCGAAATGCTCGCCGTCGATGCCGAGCACGGTCTTGCCGAACATCTGGATGAGCCGGCGGTAGGAATCGAAGGCGAACCGCTCGTTGCCGGCTTGCTTGGCCAGCCCGCGGACCGACTGGTCGTTGAGCCCGATGTTGAGGACGGTCTCCATCATCCCGGGCATGGAGAACTTGGCTCCGGAGCGGACGGAGACCAGCAGCGGGTCGTCGGACTGGCCGAGGTTCTTGCCCATCGCCTTCTCGAGCGCGAGAAGGTGCTCGCTGACCTCGTCGGCCAGCCCGTCCGGCTCCCGTCCGCTCTTCAGGAAGGCCCGGCAGGCCTCGGTCGTGATGGTGAATCCGGGGGGGACGGGCAACCCCAGGTTCGTCATCTCGGCCAGGTTCGCGCCCTTCCCCCCGAGCAGGTCCTTCATTTCCTTCTTGCCCTCGGCGAAGTCGTAGACGTATTTGTTGCTGCCCGCCATGTTGTCTCTCCGGTCCGTCACTCGCTCAGCTTGGTGAAGCGTAAGCCGCGCGACGTGCGCCGGGCGCCGCGGGGAGATTCGCCCCGAAAACGGGCATCATCTAGAGGCGTTCAGTTGACACTTGTGCACTGAAATGTTTTGGTCAGAGGACAGATCGCAAAAAGGAGGGTCATGGTCGAGACCGGTGCCAAGCCGACGGTGGGCTTCGCGCGGCGTCAGGTGTCCCGTATCGGGCGCGCGCTGACGTCGCCGCTGCTGCCCGACGACTACTTCGCCCTGATCAAGCCGCGCTGGTCGACCCGCGAGCTGACCGGCGAGGTCATCCGCGTCCGCAAGGAGCGCGGCAACGCCGCCACCATCGTGGTCAAGCCGAACTTCCCGTGGCCGGCTCACAAGCCCGGTCAGTACCTGCGGATCGGGATGGAGATCAACGGCATCAGGCACTGGCGGGCCTACTCGATCACGTCCGACCCGAACCATCCCGAAGGCATCGTCAGCATCACGGTCAAGCACGCCGAGGGCGGCAAGATGTCGCCGGTCTTCGTCAACCAGGTGCGCCCCGGGCAGGAGGTCTTCCTCGGCGAGATCGAGGGCGAGTTCACCCTGCCCGACCCGTTGCCCGAGCGTTCGCTCTGGATCTCGGCCGGCAGCGGCATCACCCCGATCATGAGCATGCTGCGCGAGCTCGACCGCCGC
>NZ_JBHEMO010000084.1:0-73026 GCF_046262535.1 Jatrophihabitans sp.
ATGTCGACGATCCGGGTGAGGTCCTCGGTGGTCAACGCTTCGAAGATCACGATGTCGTCGAGACGGTTCAAGAACTCCGGCTTGAAGTGCCCGCGCACGATGGACAGCACTTCGTCCCGCTTGAGGTCGTCGGGCAGGTCACTGATCAACGCGTGCGAGCCGAGGTTGGACGTGAGGACGAGGATCGTGTTGCGGAAGTCGACCGTCCGGCCCTGGCCGTCGGTCAAGCGGCCGTCATCGAGCACCGCCAGCAGGATGTCGAAGACGTCGGGGTGCGCCTTCTCGACCTCGTCGAGCAGAACGACGGTGTAGGGCCGGCGGCGAACCGCCTCGGTGAGCTGGCCGCCCTCCTCATAGCCGACGTAGCCGGGCGGCGCGCCGACGAGCCGGGCCACCGAGTGCTTCTCGGAGTACTCGCTCATGTCGATGCGCACCATCGCGCGCTCGTCGTCGAACAGGAAGTTGGCCAGTGCCTTGGCCAGCTCGGTCTTGCCCACGCCGGTCGGGCCGAGGAAGAGGAACGAGCCGGTCGGCCGGTTCGGGTCCGAGATGCCCGCGCGGGCCCGCCGCACGGCGTCTGAGACCGCCTGCACCGCCCGCTTCTGGCCGATGACGCGCGAGGCGAGTTCATCCTCCATCCGCAGCAGCTTGGCCGTCTCGCCCTCGAGCAGCCGGCCGGCCGGAATGCCGGTCCAGGCGGCGACCACCTCAGCGATGTCGTCTGCGGTCACCTCTTCCTTGACCAGCGGATCGGCGGCCGCCTCTTCCTTCTCGGCCAGGCTCGCCGCGTCGAGTTCCCTCTCCAGCTTGGGCAGCTCGCCGTACTGCAGCCGGGACGCGGTCTCCAGATCACCGTCGCGCTGCGCGCGCTCGATCTGGCCGCGGAGTTCGTCGATCTGCTCCTTGAGCTCACCGACGCGGTTCAGCCCCGACTTCTCCCGCTCCCAGCGCAAGGTCAGCCCGTCCAGCTTCTCCTGCTGGTCGGCGAGTTCGGTGCGCAGGCGTGCGAGCCGCTCGGCCGACGCCTCGTCCTTCTCCTGGACGAGCGCCATCTCTTCCATCTTCAGCCGGGCGACGGAGCGCCGGAGTTCGTCGATCTCGACCGGGCTGCTGTCGATCTCCATCCGCAGCCGGCTGGCGGCCTCGTCCACCAGGTCGATCGCCTTGTCGGGCAGGAAACGCGACGTGATGTAGCGGTCGGAGAGGGTCGCGGCGGCGACGAGCGCGCCGTCGTTGATGCGCACCTTGTGATGAGCCTCGTACTTCTCGGCCAGCCCGCGCAGGATCGCGATCGTGTCCTCGACGGACGGCTCGGCGACGAGCACCTGCTGGAAGCGCCGCTCGAGCGCCGGGTCCTTCTCGATGTGCTCGCGGTACTCGTCGAGCGTGGTCGCGCCGACCATGCGCAGTTCGCCACGGGCGAGCATCGGCTTGAGCATGTTGCCGGCGTCCATCGCGCCTTCGCCGGTCGCGCCGGCGCCGACGACGGTGTGCAGCTCGTCGATGAAGGTGATGATCTGGCCGCCCGAGTCCTTGATCTCGGTGAGGACGGCCTTGAGCCGCTCCTCGAACTCGCCGCGGAACTTGGAGCCGGCGATCATCGAACCGAGGTCGAGCGACATCACGCGCTTGCCCCGCAATGACTCGGGGACGTCGTTGGCGACGATGCGCTGGGCGAGGCCTTCGACGACCGCGGTCTTGCCGACGCCCGGCTCACCGATCAGGACCGGGTTGTTCTTCGTCCGGCGGGACAGCACCTGGACGACGCGGCGGATCTCGGTGTCGCGGCCGATGACGGGGTCGATCTTGCCCTCGCGCGCGGCCGCGGTCAGGTCGGTCGCGTACTTCTCCAGCGCCTGGAAGGTGCCCTCCGGATCGGCACTGGTCACCCGGGCCGAGCCGCGGACGGACTCGAGGGCCGCGCTCAACGCCGGCGCGGTCGCTCCGTGCTGGCGGAACACATCGGCGACGTCACCGTCCGTGGCGGCCAGGGCGAGCACCAGGTGCTCGGCGGAGACGAACTCGTCGGAGCGGTCGCGCGCCTCCCGTTCGGCCGCGCCGAGCACCGCGAGCAGCGCACGGGACGCGGACGGGGCCGCTACCGACGATCCCGATGCGGACGGCAGCTTGTCGATCAGTCGGGACAGGTCGGCGCGGGCGCCGAACGGGTCCGCACCCACGGCCTGGAGCAGCGGTCGGGCGAGCGTCTCGCTGTCGTCGAGCAGCGCGACGGCGAGATGCGCGGGCTCGACGGCCGGGTTGCCGCGCTCGGCCGCGACCTTCACGGCACCGTTCACCGCCTGCGTGCTGCGGGTGGTCATGTCCATGCGGGTAGTTCACCTCATCGGAAGTCGTCGTGTCACTGGCGGCGCCGTCCGGTCTGCCCCAGGAGCGGCGCTCATTAGGGTCAACGCTCCAGAACTTGAGTCTGTTCCGCTCAAGTTCAACTCGACAAGTAGCGTTCGGCGGATGAAGGGGATCGTCCTGGCCGGCGGCGCCGGAACCCGGCTGCATCCGGTCACCCGAGCCGTCAGCAAGCAGCTGCTCCCCGTCTACGACAAGCCGATGATCTACTACCCGATCTCGGTCCTGATGCTCGCCGGGATCCGCGACATCCTGCTCATCACGACACCGCACGACCAGGACCAGTTCACCCGGCTGCTCGGTGACGGCAGCCAGTGGGGCCTCAACCTGACCTACGCGGTGCAGGCCTCGCCTGACGGCCTGGCCCAGGCGTTCCTGATCGGCGCCGACCACCTCTCAGGTGATCCGGCCGCCCTCGTCCTGGGCGACAACATCTTCTTCGGCGCGGGCCTGGCCGGCCAGCTGGCCGACGCGGTGGCCGACGTCCGGCGCGACGCCGGTTGCTCGCTGTTCGGCTATCCGGTCAGTGATCCCGAGCGGTACGGCGTTGCGGTCGTCGACGCCGACGGGCGGCTGGTCGACATCGAGGAGAAGCCCGAACAGCCGAGGTCGAGCCTCGCGGTGACCGGGTTGTACTTCTACGACGGTCAGGTGGTCGACCGGGCCCGCACCCTCACACCCTCGGCCCGTGGCGAGCTCGAGATCACCGACCTCAACCGGCTCTACCTCGACGCCGGCGAGGCGCGGCTCGTCGACCTCGGCCGGGGCACGGCGTGGCTGGACACGGGAACCCAGGACTCGCTCATGGAGGCCGGCCAGTTCGTGCAGGTCCTGCAGCACCGGCAGGGCGTCGCGATCGCCTGCCTCGAGGAGATCGCGTTGCACAACGAGTGGATCTCCCCTGAACAGTCTCTGGCGCTGGCCGACGAGATGGGGTCGTCCAGCTACGGCGTGTACCTGCGCCGGGCGATCAACGCCTTCGTCGAGCAGGGCTGACGTGGCCGCGCAGATCAACCCGATGACCGTCGAAGCCACCGCCATCGACGGGCTGCTGGCCATCACCACCAAGGCGGTGACCGACGAGCGCGGAACCGTCCGCGAGTTCTTCCGGACGAGCGGCTTCGCCGAACTGGACGTCGCGGTCCCCGACCGCTGGTCGCAGATCAACATGACCTGGACGCGCCGCGGCGCCGTCCGCGGGCTGCACGGCGAGTCGATGACGAAGCTGGTCGGCTTGGCCTGGGGATCGGCCTTCGGGGCCTACCTCGACGCGCGGCCGGGCTCGTCCACCTACGGCGTCCACGTCACGATGCGCCTCGAGGTAGGCACCCAGGTACTCGTCCCGCCCGGCGTGTGCAACGGCTTCCAGGCGACGAGCGAGGGCGGCTGCCAGTACCTGTACTGCTTCGATGCCGAGTGGGTGCCCGGAATGCCCGGCGTCTCGGTGACGCCGCTGGATCCGCAACTGGCCATCCCGTGGCCGATCGACCTGGACCCGGCCGACCCGGCCCTGATCTCGGCGAAGGACGCGCAGGCGCCGGCCTTCGGCGCCGGCGCATGACCCGCTGGCTCGTCACCGGCGCCGCCGGTCAGCTCGGCACCCATCTCGCCCGGCAGTTGCCGCCCTCCGACGTCGTTGCGCTGAGTCGGGACGAGCTCGACATCACGTCCCCCCGTGCGGTCACCGAGGCCGTGCGGGCGGCCCGGCCCGACGTCGTCGTCAACGCCGCCGCCTACACGGCCGTCGATGCGGCCGAGGCCGACGAGGACCGCGCGTACGCGGTGAACGCCACCGGCCCGCGGCTGCTCGCGGCCGCGGTGGCCGAGCACGGCGGCCGGCTCATTCACGTCTCGACCGATTACGTCTTCGACGGGACGGCTGACCGTCCCTATGAGCCCGGCGATCCGACCGGGCCGCGCACGGCCTACGGGCGGACCAAGCTGGCCGGCGAGCACGCCGTGCGGGCCGCGCTTCCCGACTGCTGCGTCGTACGCAGCGCGTGGATCTACGGCGGCCCGGGCGCAAACTTCGTCGACACGATGCTCGGCCTCGAACAGCGGCGCGAGACCGTTGACGTCGTCGCCGACCAGACCGGTTCGCCGACCTGGGTGGCCGATCTGGCCGGCGCGCTCATCGGCCTCGGCCTGTCTTCGCTCACCGGCCGGGTGCTGCACTACGCCAACGCCGGCACGGCGTCGTGGTTCGAGCTGGCCCAGGAGGTGTTCCGCGCCGTGGGCGCCGACCCGGACCGGGTCCGGCCCGTGACGTCAGCCGGCTTCGCCCGCCCGGCGCCGCGGCCGGCGTGGTCGGTGCTGTCCACGGCCGAGTGGGCGGCGTGCGGCCTGGGCGACCCGCGGGACTGGCGCAGCGCCCTTCGCGAATACCTCAGCGGTAAAACCTAGCGCCGATTTGACTCCGTTTTGTCCGGCCGCGCTTCGCGGGACGAGCCCCGTGCCGAACCTACGATGACGGCGTGAAAAGGGCTGCAGACGCCGCGCTCGCGGCACTCGGCGTGCTGGTCATCATCGCCGCGGTGTACGTGTCCAAGCACAACGGTCCGTCCGACGCCGCGACGGTCAACACCGGTGTCCCCGCGAACATCGCGCCGCCTACCGGCAGTACCCGACCCGGCAGCACGCTCAGTCCGTCGGCGTCGAGCGGGACCGGGACGAGCGCGGCGGCCGGCGTTCGCGAGAAGGTGGTCGCCTTCCTCGGTGACGAGTGGACGGCCGGCGCGGGTGCCTCGGCCAAGGCGAACCGCTTCGCATCACTGCTCAGCAGCCACCTGCACGTCAGGCAACGCAACTTCGGCGCCGACGGAGCCGGCTACGGCAGCTCGTCGGGCGGGTACGAAAGCCTCGTCGCCAAGGTCGTCGCCGCGCATCCCGACGTGGTGATCGTCAGCGGCGGCCGCAACGACCTGAGCCCCGGCCACGACCTCACGGCCACCCCCGACGAGGTCGACCGCCTCTTCGCCGACCTGCGCGCCGGACTGCCGAACGCACAACTGATCGCCGTCGCCCCGTTTTGGGGCGACAGCGATCTGCCCAAGGCATTGGTCAAGCTCGGCGGAGAGGTGAAGGACGCCGTCACCGCCGCGCACGGTACGTACCTCGACATGGAGGACCCCATCCACGGCCATCCCGGTTTGATGGCCGACGACGTCGATCCGAACGACCAGGGCCACGCGGCGATCGCGGCAGCGTTGGAGCCGAAGGTCGTACCGCTGTTGGCCGGCTGACTGGTCAGCGCCGCCGCGGCTCCGGTCGCCACACGACGAGCGCAGTGGTCGGGCCGCGCCGGGCGGCCAGCTCGGCGTGCGCGTGATCCAGTTCGGCCGCGAGCTCGGCGACCTTGGCCCGCAGTGCGTCGACGTGCGATTCGAGTTCGATGATCCGTTTGATCCCGGCCAGGTTCACGCCCTCGTCCTGGGAGAGGCGTTGCACCTCACGCAAGAGAGCGACGTCCCGGGCCGAGTAGCGCCGACCGCCACCGACGGTGCGTCCCGGCGTGACCAACCCGAGCCGGTCGTACTGGCGCAGCGTTTGGGCGTGCATGCCCGCGAGCTCGGCAGCAACCGAGATGACGAACACAGGAGCATCCTCGGGCACGTCGTTGGGACGGCGACGCTCGGCCATCACTCCCCCCTACCGGTCGCAATCGAGTTCAGCGCGGCGGTGATCTCCGGCCGCGGGTCGTCGGGCTGGGCCGCGGCGAACTTCTCGAGCGCTTCGCGGGCAGCGCCCGCGACCTTCGTCGGGACGGCGACCTCGACGGTCACCAGCAGATCGCCGTTGCGTCCGCGGCCCTGCACACCGCGCCCGCGGACGCGAAGCGTGCGGCCCGACGGCGTGCCCGGCGCGACCTTCAGCGCCACCGAGCCCTCCAGGGTGGGGACGCGCAGCGTCGTGCCCAACGCGGCTTCGGCGAACGTGATCGGCACCGTGAGGGTCAGATCGTCGCCGCTGCGGCCGAAGAGCTTGTGCGCTTCGACGTGAACGGTGACGAAGAGGTCACCGGCCGGCGCGCCGGAGCGGCCGGGGTGGCCCTTGCCGGGCACGCGGATCCTGGCGCCGTCGCGCACGCCGGCCGGGATACGGACGTTGATCGTGCGGACCTGCGTGGTGGTACCGGTGCCGGCACATTCCGGGCACGGGTCGTCGATGACCTGGCCGGTGCCGCGACACTGGACGCAGGGCTCGCTGAAGCCGAACGCCCCCTGGTTGCGACTGACGTAGCCGGTGCCGCCGCAGTTCGCGCAGCGGTGTGGAGCAGTGCCCGGCCGCGCCCCGCTACCGCCGCAGGTCTTGCAGCCGGCCGGGCCGGACAGCCGCAGCGGCATGGTCACGCCGTGCACCGCGTCGTCGAAGGCGAGGGTCAGGTCGGCGGTCACGTCCTGGCCGCGGACCGGTCCGGAGCCGGTGGGCCGCGAACCGCTGCGGCCGGCACCGGCTCCGAACAGACCGTCGAACAGGTCGTTCAGGTTGCCGCTCGAGCCGCCGCTGAACAGGTCGGAGACGTCGAAGTTCGGCGTGCTGCGCGGCCCACCGGCCCCACCGAATCCCCCGAATCCGCCGCCGGCTCCGAACAGGCTGCGGGCCTCGTCGTACTCCTTGCGCTTGGCCGGATCGGAGAGCACGTCGTAGGCCTCGGAGACCTCCTTGAACCGGGCCTCGGCCTTGGCGTCACCCGGGTTCTTGTCCGGGTGCAGCTCGCGGGCGAGCTTCCGGTACACCTTCTTGATGTCGGCGGCCGGCGCGTCCTTGGTGACGCCGAGCGCCTTGTAGTAGTCCTTCTCGATGTAGTCCTTGGTGCTCATGCGTCACCTCCTCTTGGTCCGTTTGCCCTGGTTGCTTTGGGTGGTCGGGTCGGACGAGATCGTCCTCGAAAACCGCGGCTTAAAACGCGGGCCGCGATTTTCTGCGGGCGCCTGTCCGACCCTCCCTCTCTATTCGCTGGTCGATGGTTGCTTGTCGTCGTCCGCTGGGACTTCATCTTCGTGTGGTGGTGCGTTGGTTACAGCGTGGTCGTTCGCCGCTGCTGACTCGCTCTCCGCCGTGCCGTTGGCATCCTCGATGGGTTTGCCGTCTTCCTGTACCTGTTCGAAGACGGTCGGGTCGGTGACGCCGACCATCGCCGGACGGAGCAATCGGTCGCGGTGCCGGTAGCCCTGACGCATCACCGTCGTGCACGTGGGGACGGTGACCGTGTCGCTCTCGTCGTGCGTGACCGCCTCGTGGATCGCCGGGTCGAACGGATCGCCGACCTCGCCGAACGCCTCGAGGCCGAGCTTGACGAACGCCGTCTCGAGCTTGTCGGCCACCGCCTTCAGCGGACCGGTCAGGTCGCCGTGGGCCCGCGCCCGGTCGAGATCGTCGAGAACTGGCAGCAGCTCGCCGAGCGTGCGGCCGATCGCGAGCTCGCCGGCGGCCAGCCGGTCGCGCTCAGCCCGCTTGCGGTAGTTGGCGTACTCGGCCTGCACCCGCTGCAGGTCACGGGTCCGCTCGTCGAGCAGGGCTGCGTCCACCTTCGGTCCTTCATCCGGCTCGGGGGCCGGTTCACTAGCGGGTTGCGATTCCGGCCCGGGGGCCGACGAGGCCTTGCGGGCCGCGCCGGTCACCGGGTCGATCTTGCGGTTGTCGCGGATGACGACGCGTTCCTGCTCATGGTCCTCGCCGCGACTTTCCTTCGCGTCGGGCTCGGAGCTCACTTCTGCTCCTCAGCCGGTCCCTCGTCCACGACCTCGGCGTCGACGACGGAGTCGTCGGAGTCGGCCGATGCCTTCGTGAAGTCCGGGCCCGCTTCGGCGCCGCCGCCCTCGCCGGCTGCGGCCTGCGCCGCGGCGTACATCGCGCCGCCGGCTTCGGACGCCACCGCGGACACGCGCTCCTGCGCCGCCTTGATGGCCTCGAAGTCGGCACCGTCGAGCGTCTTCTTCAGCTCGTCGAGGGCGGACTGGAGTTCGCCACGCTTGTCCTCGGGCAGCTTGTCGCCGTTCTCCGTCAGGAACTTCTCCGTGGTGAACTGCAGACCCTCGGCGGAGTTACGGATCTCCGCCTCGTCACGACGGCGCTTGTCCTCTTCGGCGTGCGCCTCGGCGTCCTTCATCATCCGGTCGATCTCGTCCTTCGACAGGCCCGAGCCACCGGTGATCGTCATGCCCTGTTCCTTGTTGGTGGCCAGGTCCTTCGCCGAGACGTGCACGATGCCGTTCGCGTCGATGTCGAAGGTGACCTCGATCTGCGGGACGCCGCGCGGTGCCGGCGGCAGACCGGTCAGCTCGAACATGCCGAGCTTCTTGTTGTAGGCGGCGATGTCGCGCTCGCCTTGATACACCTGGATCTGCACGCTGTTCTGGTTGTCGTCGGCGGTCGTGAAGATCTCCGAGCGCTTGGTCGGGATCGTCGTGTTCCGCTCGATCAGCTTGGTCATGATGCCGCCCTTGGTCTCGATGCCGAGCGACAGAGGCGTGACGTCGAGCAGGAGGACGTCCTTGACCTCGCCCTTCAGGACACCGGCCTGCAGGGCGGCGCCCACGGCGACGACCTCGTCCGGGTTGACGCCCTTGTTCGGCTCACGACCGCCGGTGAGTTCCTTCACCAAATCGGTGACGGCCGGCATGCGGGTGGAGCCGCCCACGAGGACGACGTGATCGATCTCGCTCAGGCTGATCCCGGCGTCCTTGATGACGTTCTGGAACGGCGCCTTGGTGCGCTCGAGCAGGTCACCGGTGATCTTCTGGAACTCTGCGCGGGACAGTGACTCGTCGAGGAACAGCGGGTTCTTGTCCGCGTCCTGCGTGATGTAGGGCAGGTTGATGCTGGTCTGCTGCGAGGAGGACAGTTCGATCTTCGCCTTCTCGGCCGCTTCGCGCAGCCGCTGCATCGCCATCTTGTCCTTGGTCAGGTCGATGCCGTGGGCGGCCTTGAACTTGTCGGCCAGCCAGTCGATGATCCGCTGGTCCCAGTCGTCACCGCCGAGGTGGTTGTCGCCACTGGTGGCCTTCACCTCGATGACGCCGTCGCCGATCTCGAGCAGGGACACGTCGAAGGTGCCACCGCCGAGGTCGAAGACCAGGATCGTCTGCTCCTTCTCGCCCTTGTCCAGGCCGTAGGCCAGCGCGGCCGCTGTGGGCTCGTTGACGATGCGCAGGACGTTCAGACCGGCGATCGTGCCGGCCTCCTTCGTCGCCTGGCGCTCGGCGTCGCTGAAGTACGCGGGGACGGTGATCACCGCGTCGGTGATCGTCTCGCCGAGGTAGGACTCCGCGTCGCGCTTGAGCTTCTGCAGCACGCGCGCGCTGATCTCCTGAGGGTTGTAGGACTTGCCGTCGATGTCGACCTTCCAGCTCGAGTCGCCCATGTGGCGCTTGACCGAGCGGATGGTGCGGTCGACGTTGGTGACGGCCTGGCGCTTCGCGACCTCGCCGACCAGCACTTCGCCGTTCTTGGCGAAGGCCACGACGCTGGGCGTGGTGCGCGAGCCCTCCGAGTTCGCGATGACCTCTGGCTCGCCGCCGGAGAGCACGGCGACGACGGAGTTGGTGGTACCGAGGTCGATTCCGACCGCTCGTGCCATGGATGGAGCTCCTTCGTACGTTTTTCTGTCGGTGATGGGCCGGTTGTGGGCTCGCGTCGATAGTGCTCCGCGGCGTGAGCCACTGTCAAAAGAACTGAGTCGAACCGACTCAACTTCCCGATCCGGCTGTGACCTGGGTCACAGCGCGAGTGCGCTACTCGTCGCCGCGGTGCGCGCCGGTCGCCGGTCGCGGGCGGCTGTGCGGCAGACCGGCCGAAGCCTGCGGAGCCGGTCCAGGTCGCCGGGACGGCCCCGGCGCGGCGGCCCGAGCCTGTGTCTGGGCCTCCGACAGGCGGCGCTCGATCTCGATGAGCCGAATCTCGACGCCGGCCCGCTCCTGCAGATAGAACTCCCGCTCGGCCTCCTGATTGCGCAGGTAGGCCTGGCGCTGCAGGTCGCTCAGGTGCTCCGCGTCGGCCACGCGCCGCTCGAGATCGGCGACGCGCACGGCTTCGGCCTCCAACCGCGCCTCGCTGACGGCAAGCGCGCGCTCGAGTTCGGCCCGCGCCTGGGCCTGGGTCAGCTGCTCCTCCTGGAGGTGGTGCTGCAGGTCGCCGAGCTGCTGCTCGGCCACGTGCGCGCGCCAGCTCTCGGAGTCTGCGCGGTCCTCGGCGGCCTTCGCCTGCGCCCGGACCGCCTCCAGCTCCTGCGCGGCGGTGGCCGATTGGTGGGCAGCGGTTTCGGCCCGCTCGGTCTCCGCGGCCCGGCGCGCCTCGGCTTCCTGGACCTCGGCCCGGACGGCCTCCAGCGCCGCAGTGGTGTCGGCGAGCCGGGTCTCGGCGCTGTCGGCTCGCTCCCGGGTGGCGTCGAGTTCCGCGCGCAGCGTTTCCAGCGTGGCCCGTTCCTCCTCGAGGGTTGCGGCGGTGTCCACGATCTGCACGTCGGCTGCTTCGGCTCGCTGCTCCGCCGCGGCTCGGCGGTCCTCGGCGTCCCAGAACTGGA
Organism: Jatrophihabitans sp.; assembly: GCF_046262535.1. GTDB lineage: Bacteria > Actinomycetota > Actinomycetes > Mycobacteriales > Jatrophihabitantaceae > Jatrophihabitans. The sequence continues at coordinate 10,886 of NZ_JBHEMO010000084.1, forward strand.
TCTGCAGGGCCTCGAGCGTCTGCAGCGTCTCAGCGAGCTGGGTCTCGGCAGCCTCGGCCCGGGTGTTCTCGGCCAGCAGCCGGTCCTCGGTGTGGCGCAGCTCGGCCTGCAGGTTCTCGAGTTCGGCGGTGCGTTCGGCCAGCTGGCCGTGCGCTTCGGCGAGCGGCGTGTTCAGCTGACGGATCGCGTCGGCGGAACGCTCCCGCTCCCGCTCCAGTTCCTGTTCCAACTGGGCCCGGGCCGCTGCGACCTCGTCGGCCAGCTCGGCCGCGCGGCGTTCGGCCTCGAACCGGGCCCGACCCTCCTCAGCCAGCTCCGTCTCGGTGCGACCGCGAAGCCCGGCGACCCGCTCCTCCAGCAGCCGGTATTCCTGCGCCGCCGCCTCTCGCTCGGCCGCAGCCGACTCCCGCAGGGTGGCGAGCTCGGTGAGCGCGTCGGCGAGCTGCTGCGCGAGATCGGAGCCCTGCGCCGCGTCGTCCGGGTAGTCGGTGTTCCCGCTCGCCTCCGCGTTGTGCGTGTGCTGCGGGTCGTCCGCGGCGCCGGCGATGCCGGCCAGTCCCGCCGCCTGCGCCACCCCCGCTCTTCTCGCCTCGAATTGCGCAGCAGCAGCAGCAGCGGCCCGGGCCCGCTCCTCGGCCGCAGCGGCCGCGGCCGCCTGCGCCTCGGCCGCAGCGCGCCGTCGTGCTCCTCGGCGACCGCCCCGCCGCCGGTGGACGGCTTCCTCGGCCGCCGCCCGCGCCGCCTCCCGCTGGTCGACGACAGCCTCCGCGGCCAGGTCATGCGCGGCCGCGGTGGGATCGGTCGCGGCGGGGTCCGCGGGGTCGGCGGTGGGGGCGGCATTGGAGTCGGTGCTGGAGTCGGCACCGGAGTCGGCAACGGCTGGCGCAGCCTCGGGCCAGTACACAGGCTCAAACGGCTGGCCCAAGGCGGCCGGCTCGGCACCGACCAGGTCGGCACCGTGAACCGGGTCGGCAGCGTCGACCAGATCGGCGAGGTCGTCCAGGTCGGCGAGGTCGGCCACGTCGTCCACGTCGCCCACGTCGCCCACAGCCGCGTCAGCCACCTCGGCCCTCTCGCGCGGGGATCCGACCTCGGTCGGTTGTGACCATCCGGTCGAGAAGGCGGGGTCGCTGTCGACCGGCTCGGCCGGCTCGGCCGGCTCGGCCCCCTCGAACCCGGCCTCCTCGAACTCGGCTCGCAGCGGCTCGAGCACGCCGGACGGGTCGGAGGGCGCGAACCGCCCGGCCGGGCCGCGTCCGCCGTTGGCCGGCTCGTCCTCGCTCGGTCGGCCGGGCGCCTGCCAGGGCCGGACGGGGTCCAGACCGGCGTCGAGCAGTCCGCCGCCCGCGGCCTCGGCCTCGGCGTCGGCGTCGGAGTCGGCGTCGGCGTCGGCCGACGTTTCCCTCATGGGCTCGTCGCCGGGCTGGCTGGATGGCTCGTCATCCACGAGAGGCTGGGCATCGTCGATCGGCGCGGATGAAGCGGAAGCTGAGCGCGTCGGCTCGCTCCACGGATTGTCGGCCACTGGCAAAAGGTACCTAGTATCGACGGCCGCGACACGTTAAGCGGGCAAACGCCGCGCAGGCGCTCACCGACGGAGTCCACCACGCAGGCTGCCGCGCAGGACGTAGGTGCCGGGGCGGCTCGTCGTGAGCGTCGACCAGCCCGACCCGTCGTTCTCGATCGCGGCATGGACGCGCGGTGTCCCATCCACGGTGCCGGTGCCCGACGGGTCGGGTTCCTGGCGGGTGGCCGTCAGGAACTTCGACCAGCGCAGCCGAACACCGATCGTGCACGCGCAGGGCACGTCGATCGTCATCGACTTCTGGTCGTGGGCGAGCACGGACGCCGGCCGGGCGACGATCGGCGTCGGGTTGCCCACCCGGAACAGCTGCCAGTCGTTGCTGCTCCAAATCCGGTGCAGGTAAGGCGCCGTGCCCGACTCGACCAGCGTGTACTCGCCGTTGCCGGCAACGGATCCCAACGGCAGGGCGACGTAGCCGACCGCGTTGTTGTCGAGCCAGACCTTGTAGGTGACCGGATCCAGGGAACGGCGGTCGAGCGAGCGGTTGAGCGCTTTGTCGTCCTGGGTTTCCCAGCCCCGGGCGAGCATCGCGTGCCCCAGAAGGGCGTCGTAGCCGGTGTGGGCTCCGTGGTCGACGACCTCGACGCGGTAGTTGCGCAGCTCGGGAATCCCGTCGAGGCGATCGACCAGCGGCGTGTAGTAGGACACCGATGACACCGGCGCACTGGCGTGTCGCAGGTCGGTCCACGTCTGCTCACCGCCGAGGTACAGCAGCGGGGTGACGCACAAGAGCGGGATCAACACCCGTCGCCGGCTCAGCGCCACCGCGGCGACCGGCAGGCAGAACCAGACGAAGCGCCCGAAGTTCGATCCCAACCCGTTGGGGATCGTGAAGAGGACGATCGCGACGAGCGCCGAGATCCAGATGGTCGTGCGCAGGTGGCTCCGCGGTCCCGAGGCGAGCAGAAGACCAAGGGCGAGCAACACCTTGATGAGCAGCGTGGTGGAGAAGGGCTCCGGCCGGGGCGTGCCGAAGATCAACCCGACGGTGACGAGCGCGAGGATCACCGTGGCCGTGGTCCAGGCGATCACTGCTCGGTACCTCTTGGTACCGGTCGTGAGGAACGAACCGGACAGGGCCAGCGCGACGAAGGCTCCCGACACCGGCGACGCGAGGATGCTGAGCATCGTCAGCCCGACGGCCGCCGAGGTGCTCCGGCGCCGCACGGCGATCAGCACTCCGATGGCGAACGCCGCGCCCAGCAAGAACGGAACCCGCCCGCTCCACAGGTTGAGGCCGACGGCGAGCGCGCCGACGGCCGCAGCCTGCCCCGGGTAGCGGGTTCCGCGCACCGCGACCGTGATGAGCACGGTGACGGCGACCGCCGACAGCGCGCCGACCAGTTCGGTGCCCAGCGCGGCGGAGACGTACGGGGTGAGGACCGAGTAGTTGCCCGGCGTCGAGCCGCCCCCGAACCAGCTGAACCAGTAGGTCAGCCCGACGCCGTGAGACACCGCCGAGGCCCGGGCCCGCGCCGCCCACAGATCGTTGACGTCGGGACGGATGAGGAAGAAGGCGGTGGCATTGACGACGGCGAACAGTGACGGGGCCAGCGTCCAGGCGTCAGGACGGGCGCGCAGCCGATGGACCGGCAGCATCGAGCGCTGCTGAGGGGCCGTGGCGGCGGTCGTCATCGCGCCTCATGGTCCCACAGCCGGACGTCGGAAATGTTCCGAATACCGGCGCGCGAGGGGTCCGCTCAGCGATCGGCGTCGGCGGCGGCCGCCGCCGCGCGCAGCGCGTCCACCACCGTGCGCACCACTGGGGTGGGCTCGTTGCGCGAGCGGCGGTAGAGCACGCCGATGCGGCGCGATCCGAGACCGGGCAACGTCACCTCACGCACGCCGGTGGGCGCCGACGCCGTCAACGCCAGTACCGGGACGAGCGCCCCGGCCAGCCCGGCCGATACGAGGACGAGCGCTGCGGTGAAGTCCTGGCACAGGTGCGCCGCCGGCAGACGCAACACGCTGGTCTGCCGCACCCGCCGCATCGCCTGTCCCACTGCGCTGTCGGGCGGCCCGTCGATCCACGGCCGCTCGGCCACTGTCGCCAGGTCGTCGAACTCCGGCCACCCGTCAGGGACGACGACGCGGAACGGGTCGTCGAACAGCGGCTCGTAACGCAGCCCGCGGGCCACGGGTCGGCGGCGCTGCGCATCGTCTTCGACCAGCGCAACGTCGGTACGTCCGGCCAGCACGTCGGCCGAGGCCGTCAGATCGTTCACCTGGTGAACCGACAGGTCGAGTCCGGGATGCTGGGCCGCCAGCTCCACGATCGCGGTACCGGCGAAGCCGCGCAGCGCGGTCACGAAGGCAGCGAAGGTCACCGGCCCCGTGACGGCGTCGGCCAGCGCGTTCAGCTCGGCCTCGGCGTCGTCCAGCACCTGGACCAGGGCGTCGGCGTGACTCATCAGCCGCCGCCCGGCCGTGGTGAACGCGATCGGGCGCTGGCCGCCGCGCCGCGACCGATCGACCAGGACGAAACCCGTCTCGCGCTCCAGCGTCGCCAGCTGCTGCGACACGGCCGAGGGCGATAGGTGCAGCGCCGACGCCGCACCCACCACGCCGCCGTGGCGTTCGACGGCGCGCAGCACCACGAGGCGTCGCGGGTCGATGCTCATTAAGTGTAGCTTCACACGGATGCAAGCGGATTGCAATTTTCTTTCAGCCCGAATCGCGCGATGATGGAACGGTCCACCCATCGAATGCACTTGAGGAAGTCCGATCATGAGCACGTCCGAGTCGCGCCCGTTCTCCGCCGCCACGAGCAAGCTGGCCTACGCCCAGGCGTTTGCCGGCCCGTCGGCCCGGCGGCGTCACGACGCCACCTCGTCGTCACCGCGCGTGGGCCGCCGCCTGTTGTCGCTTCGGCCCCTGCGCCGCGGCTGAACGCCGTCGACCGCGCGCCGACCTCTCAGGACGCGGCCGTCCAGTCGCCCATCTCGCGCACGGTCACCGCACTCTGCTTGTCCCCGAGCACAGGATGCAGCCCGATCGCCGGCGAGTACTTGGCGGCCGGAGGCCGTCGCCCCAGTGCTTCGGCCATCGCCCGCACGTGGTGCGGACCGCCGCCGCAGCAGATGCCGATGTAGTCCACCCCGAGTTCGGCCGCCTGACGGGCGAAGTCGGCCATCTGGAAACGGGTGAGCGCGGCGCTTTCCAGCCCGATCGGGAACATCCGTCCGCCGTCGTCGGCCACGAGTGACTCGAAGCCCGGCGTCGCTGCATCCGTGCGGTACGGGACGGGCTGCGCCGCAATCGGCCCGGTGATCGCGGCGCGCAGGCGTTCGAGCAGCGGCAGCATGGTCGCCGGGCCGCGCGAGCAGTTGAGCCCCACCACTGCCGCCCCCGCGTCGGCCACGGTGCGGCAGGCCTCGATGTAGTCGTGGCCGTCGTAGGTCGTCCCTGGCTGCACGCTGGCGAAGGTCACCATCGCCGGCAGGCCCAATTCGTGGCAGACCTCGAGGCCGATGAGCGCCTCCCCCAGGAAGTCGTTCGTCTCGCTGATGACGAAGTCGATCCCCTCCTCGACCGCCCAGCCGAGTTGTTCCTCGTACTGGGCCCGGACGACCGCACCCGAGCCCTTCGGGTCGGCGGGGTCGTAGCACCACGTGTTGCAGATGTTGCCGGCCACCAGTGCCTCGCCCTCGGCCGCGACCCGGTTGGCGATGCGCACGGCGACGCGATTCATCTGCTCGAGATCGTCGGCGCGGCCGATGTCGCGCAGCTTCTCGCGGTGGGCGTAATAGGTCAGCGCCACCATCACGTCGGCTCCGGCGCGCAGGAACTCGCGATGCAACTCGGCAAGGGCGTCCGGCGCGTCGAGCACGACTTCGGGCACGTACGGACCGGCCTTCACGTATCCCCGACGTTCGAGTTCGAAGACGTAGCCTTCGGCCCCCACCATCGGGCCGTCCTGCAGCCGCTCCGCGAAGGTTCTCGGTGACGGACGGTTCATCGCAGTGCCGTCTCTCTCTCGTCCTCAACGGTCCCGTCAGCGTCCGGTGCAGCTGGACGGTCAGCGCCGAAGCGGCACGGGTCGAAGCGGCTGATGTCATAGACCGTCCCCTCCTGCCGGGCGAGCTGGAACAGCGCGCGGCCGACCCAGGGGGCGAACTTGTAACCGGTACCGCGCCAGCCGACGCCGACGAACACGTTGCCGAAACCGGGCACAGGACCGAGCACGAAGTCGTCGTCGCCCACCAGGTCGTAGTCGCACTGGTCGACGTCGACGACGTCGTGCACCTCGGCGCCGGCGAGGCCTGGCAGGCACTTGCGCACGAAGTCCGCGACGTCGGCGATCCCGGTACGCCCGCGGGCCAGGTCGGGTGGGTTGTAGTAACCGATCTTCACCTCGTCGACCACACCCTCGACCACGGGATGCACGTACACACCGGTGTCGAGGTAGGCGATCACTGGCAGCGCCGGGGCGGCGAAGCGGGACCGCGCTTCGGCCGGAGGCCGGTAGTACTTGGCCTCGCTCGGCCGGTCACGGGTGAGCGGGATGCGCAGGCCGCACCCCTGCAGACCCGCCAGCACCTCGTTGGTGCCGTGCCCGGCAGTGATCACCAGCGCGCGGGTCGCGAAGTCCGCGGAGGCGGTGCGCACTCGGAGCAGCCCGCCGTCCCGCTCGATGGACAACGTCTCGGTGTCCTCGTGCACCACGGTTCCGCGGGCCGCCAGCGTCCGCAGCAGAGCGGCCGTAACCGCGTGCAGGTCGACGATCCCGGCCGCGGGGTCGAGATAGCCGAGATCGGCGTCGACGTCGGGGTAGCGCGCTGTCAGCGCCGCGCGGTCGAGCCGAACCGGAGAAAGATCGATGCGCCCGAGCACGTCGGCGGTGAGCTGCGCGTAGGTCGCACCGAGATCCGGCGTCGTCGCTGTCTTGGCGATGTTCAGGCAACCGCATCGCACGAGTACCTCGGTGCCGGTCGCCCGTTCGAAGTCGTCCCAGAGCCGCATCGCCTCGTGCGCCAGGCGGGCATAGACGGGGTCGAGGTAGTCCTGGCGGTACGAACGGGTGCGCCCGAAGGATGCGGTCATCGGGTCACCCACCTTCCCGCGCTCCAGGACGGCGACGCGGGTCGTCCTTTCACTGGCGTAGTAGGCGGTGAAAAGGCCCATTACCCCGCCGCCGACCACGAGCAGGTCGAACGGCGCGCGCGGGTTTTCCGTCATGCCGGAACCGAGGTGCCACGCAGCGGCCGCAGTTCCTCGGCGTAGGACAGCGACGTGCGGTGCAGCGTGCCGTCAGGGCCGACGGTGTACTGGCCCATTCGCCACAGCGGAGGTGAGTACGCGTGGATGCTCACGGTGCCGTCCTCGTCGCCGGTCAGGCGGTGGATGTGGTCAGGGCCGAAACTGAAGACGGCCCCGGCCTCGGCATGTCGCACCGACGCGGCCGAGCCCACCGTGAGCACCTGCTCGACCAGGCGCCCCTCGGCCACGGCCACCGCGCCCGCCGACAGGTCATGGTCGTGCCAGCCGGTGTCGTTCTGCCGCGTCCAGCACAACACCCAGACGTCCACGTGCGCGTCGCGGTGCAAGCAGTGGAAGTGGCGTTGCTCGTCGTCGAACGCGACGTGCTCTCGCCATTCGTCCGGTACCGCCGCGATGGCGGCGGTGAGGTCGGTCAGTTCATCGCGGGTCAGGTCGCGCTGTGGCAGTCGCGCGTAGCGCCCCTCACCGGCGCTCAGATCGAACGAACTCACGGCGCATCTCCTTCGAGGAATCGCTGGGGATTGACGATGCCGACGGCGTGGTCGCCCGCGGCACCGAGGTGCAGATCGCGCGCCTCCGCGTACGGACGGTCGCTGCCCAGTACGACGCCGTCGACGCCGAGGACGCGGACGAGCGCGTCGATGGCCTGGCGGCCGTAGGACGAGGTGTCGACGAAGACCTCGCGGTCGACGACGAAGCGGCGCCCGGCCCTGGCCGTCCAGCGCTCGTGGTGCAAGGGCCCCAATCCGCCGCCGGCAACGAAGCACAGCCGCAGCTGCGGGAACAGTGCGCGACCGGCAACATGCCAGGACCACCAGGCGGCCTGCAGCTGCGCCGGATAATCGACCACCGGCGCCCACCAGTCGGGCAGCTCCGCCACGGGCGGCAGGAGCGGGCCGGGATGGACCAGCACCGGCCGGTTCAACTGCTCACAGAGGCGCAGGGCCGGGGCCGCCTGCTCGATCGCGGCCGGCGTGGCCAGCGCTCCCGCCGGCAGCTGCAGGCCCGCGAAACCTCCGGTGAGCAGGCCTTTCAGCCCATCGAGATCCGGCTCGACCGCGCTGACGGACGCCCAGCCGACGAAGGGACCAGGCAGGTCGAGTACCCCCCGGTGCCATGCCTCGAGCAGGGGCGCCGACTCGGACACCGGCAGTTGCTCGATGCCGAGCGGGGCCGAGAGCGACACAAGAGCCCGGCTCAGGTCGGCGTCGAGGCAGGCGCGCCGCACGGGGTCGTGGTCGGCCGGGTCGATCTCGCAGGCCGGCTCACCGGCAGTGAACAGCGTCCAACCGCGCAGCATCGGCGGACGGCCGCGGCGGCGCAGCTGGTCGACGAAGCCCGCCGGCCACAAATGTTGGTGGACGTCGACGCGGCCGAGCTCAGCTGACATGTTCCCGTTCTCGCAGCACTTCTAGTGAACCGGTTCACTTTAGCGCTTCACCAGCTGCCTGCGGAAGGCCCGGGCACTCGCGATCGATAGGTACAGCGGCACGTTCTGGCTACGATCGGTCGGTGCGCCAGCGGGCAAAGCGGGTGACCCTCCGCGACGTGGCGTCGGAAGCCGGCTTGTCCTTGAGTGCGGTGTCCTACGCCTTGCGGGGACTGCACGTTCCACTCGAGACGCAGGAGCGAGTGCGCGAAGTCGCCGACCGACTCGGCTACCAGGTCGATCCCATCGCCCGGGCGCTCGCCTCCGGCCGCACGGGCTACGTCGGCGTCCTCTGCGGGTCTCTGCAGGATATTTGGCAGCAGCACGTAGCGGCCGCGCTCGGGCGCGAGCTGCTCACCTTCGGACGGCACGCCTTGATAGTGGACGCGTCCAACAGCCCCGAGCTCGAGGAGGAGCTGGCCGTTCAGCTCGTCGATCAGCGCGTCGACGCCCTCATCGTCCTGTGGGTCGACCCGACGGCCAAGCACTGGCCCGACATAGCCCGCCGTACTGTCCTCGTCTCGATCGGTGACGGCATCCCGGGGGCGGCCACTGCGGCCGAGGTGGTCTTCGACAACGACGCGGGCGTCGGCGCCGCACTGGGCCAGCTCGCCCGAGCGGGCCACCGCCGGATCGCCGTCCTCACCCCGTCGTCGCGCAGCACGCCCGATCGCCCGGCCGAGGTCGCAATCCGGCGGTTCGGGCGCGAGCTCGGTCTGCGGATCAGCCTGCACATGTCCTCGCACGAGTTGGACAGCGCCGCCGACGTCGCCGAGCAGGCGTTGGCCGAGCCCGATCCGCCGACTGCCTTCTTCTGCCTGGCCGACTCGATGGCCTACGGCGTCTACGCCGCGACCACCCGGCTCGGACTGCGCATCCCCGACGACGTGTCCGTGCTCGGCTACGACGACAACCCGGTGTCGCGGTTGCTCTCACCACCGCTGTCGAACTTCCGGTGGCCGGTGGACGAGCTGGTGTCCTACACCGTCGAGCGGACCGTCCGCGCGGTCGACGACGACAAGCGCTCACGCCGCAAACTACTCAGCCCGCTGGCCCAGCCCCGCGGTTCCGTCGCGCGCGCGGGGTGAAGCGCTGCTTAAGGGAGCCCTTACGAGCTGCCGTGGCGCGGCGTGCGCAGGTCTGGCCAAACTGGCGCCATGACCGAATCGCTGCTCGATCGCCTCGCCTCCGGCACCGTCCTGTGCGCGGAGGGCTACCTGTTCGAACTCGAGCGTCGTGGCTACTTGCAGGCGGGGGCGTACGTGCCCGAGGTCGTGCTCGACCGCCCAGAGATCGTCGCGGCCCTGCACCGCGACTTCGTCCACGCGGGGTCGGACGTCGTCGAGGCCTTCACCTACTACGCGCATCGCGAAAAGCTGCGCCTCATCGGTCGTGAGGCCGATCTCGAGCCGATGAACCGGCAGGCGCTGGCCACGGCCGCCACGGTCGCCCGAGAGACCGGCGCCCTGCTGGCCGGCGACGTTTGCAACACCAACGTCTGGATCGACGGACAGCGTCCGGACGAGAACGGCGTGCGGGCGATGTTCATGGAGCAGGTCGGCTGGGCCGAGGAGGCCGGCGTCGACTACATCATCGGCGAGACGTTCCAATTCTTCGGCGAGGCGTTGACCGCGCTCGAGGTCATCCAGTCGACCGGCCTACCGGCGGTGATCACCTTCGGTGCGCACCAGGACGAGCTGACCCGCGACGGGCTCACTCTTGCCGAGGCGTGCCGCCGGCTGCAGGACGCCGGCGCCGCCGTCGTAGGGCTGAACTGCATCCGCGGACCGGAGACGATGCTGCCGCTGCTGGCCGGAATCGTCGACGCGGTCGACATCCCGGTGGCGGCACTGCCGGTGCCCTACCGCACGACGCCGGCCGAGCCCACCTTCCAGTCCCTGACCGACCCGGACGGTGCACCGGTCCCCGAGGGCCGCGCCTTCCCCGTCGCGCTCGATCCATTGACGTGCACGCGCTACGACATCGCGGAGTTCACCCGCGGCGCCCTCGACGCAGGTGTGCGCTACCTCGGGTTGTGCTGCGGCGCCGGCCCGCACCACGTGCGGGCAATGGCCGAGGCGATGGGCCGCAGGCCGCCGGCCAGCCGCTTCTCCGCCGACATGACCAAGCACGCGTATCTCGGCACCGACCCGAGTCTGCGGCGGGAGAATCTCGAATTCGCCGCGCACCTGTGACCCGTCGGTTCCGGTACGCCGTCGTCGGCGGCGGGGGCATCGGCAGCGCCACCGCGTACTGGTTGAGCAGGACCGCCGGAGAGGATGTGCTCTGCCTCGAGCAGTGGGAACTGGGCCACGATCGCGGGGCCTCCGAGGACCACTCACGCATCATCCGCCTCGGCTACCACGCCGCGCACTACACCGCGCTGACCCGGGATTCCTACGCCGCCTGGGACGTGGTCGAACGGGAGTCAGGAGTGCAGTTGGTGCACCGCACCGGCATGGTGAACCTGGCGCAGCCGGGCACCGAGGGCAGCACCATCCTCGACAACTACGAGGCGGCGATGACCGCTCACGACATCCGCTACGAGCGTTTCGACGGCCGTGAGGTGATGCGTCGGTGGCCTCAATTCCGGCTGGCCGGCGACCACGACGCGATCTTCCAGGCCGATGGCGGCATCCTCGACATCCGCAAGGCCGTCGCCGTCCACTTCGCGCTCGCGCGCGCCAACGGCGCGACGGTCCGGCCGGACGCCGAGGTGACCCAGATCGACGACTCCGGCCCGGCGATCCGGCTGCGCACCAGCGCCGGCGACTTCGAGGCCGAGCGGGTCGTGATCTGTGCCGGCGCCTGGACGGCTCGGTTGCTGGAGACACAACTCGGCATCCGCTGGCCGATCCGGCTGACCCAGGAACAGGTCACCTACTTCTCCACCGCTCACCCGCGGCGCTTCACCCCCGAACGGTTCCCGATCTGGATCTGGCACGGCCAGGAGGAGTACTACGGCTTCCCGGTCTACGGCGAGGTGGCGACAAAGGCGGCGCAGGAGATCTGTGGCGAGTCGGTCGGCCTCGACGCGCAGAGCTGGGTGCCTGACCGGGCCCGCATCGACCGCGTCTCCGACTTCGTCGAGAGCGTCCTGCCCGGCTACAGCGGCCCCGAGCTCTACACGCGCTGCTGCCTCTACGACATGCCGCCGGACCGCGACTTCGTCGTGGACCGGCTGCCCGGTCATCCGAACATCGCGATCGGGATCGGGGCGGGGCACGCGGCCAAGTTCGCGGGGATCCTCGGGCGCATACTTGCCGAACTGAGCACCGCCGGCACGACCAGCTACCCGATCGAGGCGTTCCGCGCCGATCGCCCGGCGCTCGTCGACCCGAAGTTCGCCCCCGGCTACCGCCTCGGGGCGGCCGTCACCTCGGGCTGAGCCGGGTCCGGCCGCGTGGCGCGGCGCCGCGGCTCGATGGAGCGCAGGATGTCGAGCATCGCCGCGGCCGCGGGTGAACGCAGACCGTCGCGACGGGTGACGGCCTGGATGCGCCGGCTCGGAGCGTCGGGGCCCAGCGGGCGCAGCACGACGTCCTCGTTCGCCGGGAACAGGGCCAGGTCGGGCAGCAGCGCCACCCCGAGCCCGGCGCCGACCAGCTCGTGGATGGCGGTGTAGTCGTCGCTTTCGTAGGCGACGGTGACGTTGCGGCCGAGGCGCGCGAAGGCGTCGCCGAGGACGTCGCCTCCCCACGCGTCGGGCGGGACGTTGATCCACCGCTCGTCGCCGAGATCGGCCAGGCGCAGTTCCGCCCGGCGGGCCAAACGGTGTTCGCGGTGCAATGCCAGGCGGAACGGATCGATGAACAACTCGTCGATCTCGACGTCCGGCGCCGGCGCGAGGTCGACGGTGAGGACGAGATCCAGGCGGCCTTCGCGCAGCCGCGCGATCCCCTGACTGGTCGTCGCCTGCTCGACGCGGACGTCGACGTCGGGATGGCGCAGCTGGAACTCGTCGACCGCGCGGGGCACGATCGTGGCGCCCGCGGTCGCGAACGACGCCATGCGCAGCTGCCCGCGACGCAATTCCGACAGATCGCGCAGCGCGGCCTCGGCCGCGGCGAGCTGGGCCAGTACAAGTTCGGCGTGCGACACCAGCAGAACCCCGGCCTCGGTGAGAACGACACCGCGCGAGCGCCGCTCGAGAAGCGTGACGCCGGCCTCGCGCTCGAGGGCGGCAATCTGCTGGGAGATGGCCGAGGCGGTGTAGGACAGGGCCTCGGCCGCGCCGGACAACGAACCGCGCCGCGCGACCTCGCAGAGCACCATCAGGCGGCGGACGTCGAGCACGGCCGAAGTTTATGTCCACGAGCGGCGGGCCGGCCGGTTCGACGGAAATCGGGACATCGTGAGCAGCTCGGCTTGCCGATCGTTCGATGACGGTTTTTCATAACGGTGCAGTCACGGAAGTCGATCAATTTTCCGGGACGCGGACTTTGTTCCCGGCCCTGCCTACTATGAGCGAACTCCGCAATCCGGAAGGATGATTCCGAGGTGACGAACACCGACCAGAGCGATTCGGCGGCCGCGGCCAAGGCGGGCCGGGGTTCGAAGGCCACCGCGAACGTCACGGCAGCCCCGCTGGAGTTCCGCAATGTCGTCAAGCGCTATCCGGGTGCGCCGACCGCAGCGATCAACGATCTCTCCTTCACGGTGCCGGCCGGTGAGGTCTGCGTGCTCGTCGGGCCGTCCGGCTGCGGGAAGACCACGGCCATGCGCCTGGTGAACCGGATGATCGACATGACCGGTGGCTCGATCCTGATCGACGAGAAGACCATCGGCCAGCGCCAGCCGGCCGAACTGCGTCGTGAGATCGGTTACGTCATCCAGCACGTCGGCCTGTTCCCGCACCTCACCATCAACAACAACATCAGCACCGTGCCGAAGCTGCTCGGCTGGGACCGCAAACGCATGGCCGCCCGCTGCGAGGAGCTGCTCGAGCTCGTCGGGCTACCGGCGGAGATGGGGCGGCGCTACCCCAGTCAGCTCTCCGGCGGCCAGCGACAGCGTGTCGGTGTCGCCCGCGCCCTCGCGGCCGATCCGCCCCTGATGCTGATGGACGAGCCGTTCGGGGCCATCGACCCGATCAACCGCGAGCGCCTGCAGAATGAGTTCCTGCGCTTGCAGCGCGAGATCCGCAAGACCATCGTCTTCGTCACGCACGACATCGACGAGGCCATCAAGATGGGCGATCGAATTGCGATCCTGCGCGAGGGCGGCGAGCTCGTCCAATTCGACACCCCCCACCGCATCCTGGCCGAACCGGCCGACGATTTCGTCGCCCAGTTCGTCGGCGCCGACCGCGGGCTCAAGCGGCTCGCGCTGACCCGCTTGGACGAGATCGAGCTCAAAGCGAGTGTCGACGGCGCCGGTGGGCAGACGATCTCGTCCAAGGCCACCCTGCGCGAGGCGCTGTCCTTGATGATGATCGAGGAACTGCGTCCCGTGGCCGTGCTCGACCCGGACGGCAACCGCCGGGGATACGTGACCATCGAGCTGCTCAACCAGAGCCTGCGGCGGGCCCGCACCGACACCGGGACGGGGGCCGCCTGATGGTGCTCGCGGCCCTCGGGGGGAGCGCCGACAAACCGGTCATCCCGAACTTCGGCGACACGTCGTCCTGTGTGCGGAACAACGAGACGTTCTGCTGGGGGTGGTTCAAGGCGCACTGGAGCACAACGTTCGAGCCCGCCCTCATCGACCACATCCGGCTGACCGTCATCGCGGTCGCCATCGGTTTCGCCATCTCGTTCCTGCTCGCCATCGCCGCGCACCGCTACGGCTGGCTGACGACGCCGATCACGCTGATCGGCAGCCTGCTCTACACGATCCCGTCGCTGGCGGCGTTCGCGATCCTCGTGTCGATCACCGGCATCAACGACTACACCGTCGAGCTCCCGTTGATCTCCTACACATTGCTGATCCTGTTCACGAACACCCTCGCCGGCTTGACCGGGGTATCACCCGACGTCGTCGACGCCGCCCGCGGCAGCGGGTTGACGCCACGCCAGACGCTCATGCGGGTTGAGTTGCCGCTGGCCCTGCCGACCATCATCGCCGGCCTGCGGGTCGCAGTGGTGACGATCATCTCGTTGACCACCATCGCCGCGTACATCGTTCCCGAAGGCCTGGGCAAGCCGATCTTCGACGCGCTGGCGAGCGGCGACTTCAACACCAAGTTCATCGCCGCCGGCGTGCTGTGCGTCGCTCTCGCCCTGGTGGCAGACGCCCTCTTCGCGATCATCCAACGAGTGCTGACGCCCTGGGCGTCATCGCGCCGGGCCACGTGACGCCATGAGCAACGAATTCAGCGGCGCCTTCACCTGGCTGTCCGACAACTCCCACCTCGTCAAGCACGATCTCTACGCACACCTGGAGATCTCGGTCGAATCGGTGGCGATCGCGCTGGCGATCGGACTGCCCCTGGGGCTCTTCCTGGGGCACCTGCACCGGTTCTCGTTCCTGGCGATCAACGTCTCGAACATCGGCCGGGCGCTGCCCAGCCTGGCCGTTCTCGCGATTCTGTTGCCGTTCGTGGGCATCGGGAAGACGAACGTGATCATCGCGCTGGTCGTGTTGGCCTTCCCGCCGATCCTCACCAACACCTACGTGGCGATCGACCAGGTCGACACGGACACCGTCGACGCGGCCAAGGGGCTCGGCATGCGTCCATTGCAAGTGTTGCTGCGGGTCGAGATGCCGCTCGCGCTGCCGCTCATCTTCGCCGGGATTCGCACGTCGGCCGTGTTCGTGGTCGCGACCGCCACTCTGGCCGGTTTCTTCGGCGGCGGAGGTCTCGGGGACATCATCAACAATCCGGAGTCCTACGGCCTGGTCGGGATCATCGGAGCCTCCTACGTTCTGATTGTCCTGGCGTTTCTCGTGCAGGGCGTGTTCGTCCTGCTCGAGATCGCCGTCACCCCGGCCGGCCTCCGGAAGAACCGAGGGTTGCGCGGATTGCGGCGCCGGCAGACGCAGACGCTCCTCGACGCCGGGGCCGCCGACACCGAACGTCTCGACGAGACGAGTTCGCAAGCCGAAATGACAGCGTGACGCCAACTGAAAAAAGGGAGAAGTGCCTGATGAAATCGACCGGAGTGTTCGGCCGTACCGTCACCGCTGGGATTGCGGTGGCTCTCGCAGCCACCTTGGCGGCATGCGGTTCGAGCGGGGGGAAGAGCAAGAACAGCGGCGCCGCCTCTGGCGGGGCCAAGGGCAGTACCAGCAACAGTCAGCCCGGCAAGGGCAAGCCCGCCATCGTCATGGGTGACAAGAACTTCGCCGAGCAGTACCTGTTGGGCGAGCTGTACAAGCAGGCGCTGCAGGCCAAGGGCTTCACGGTCACGCTCAAGGGCAACATCGGCAGCTCGACGGTGATCGACAAGGCGCTGACCAGCGGCAAGATCCAGTGGTACCCGGAGTACAGCGGCGTGATCTACACCGAGCTGGCCAAGCTGGGCGACCGCCCGAAGAGTGCCGAGATCACTTTGCAGGGTGCGACCGACTATGAGAAGAAGCGCGGTTTCACCGTCCTCGCGCCCACGCCGTTCCAGGACGCCGACGGCATGGCGGTGTCCAACAAGTTCGCCCAGCAGCACGGACTTAAGACGATCGACGACCTCAAGAAGGTCAAGTCCTTCACCTACGGCGGCCCGCCGGAGAACGGCACCCGATTCCAGGGCGTCAAGGGGCTGCAGCAGGCATACGGCCTGCACAACTTCACCTTCAAGCCGGTGCCGATCGGCAGCCAGTACCAGGCGCTCGACCAAGGCAAGCTCGACTCGATCGCGATCTTCACCACCGATGGTCAGCTGGCGAGCAAGAAGTACACGGTGCTCACCGACACGAAGGGCATCTTCGGCTTCCAGCAGGTCGTCCCGGTCGTGAAGAACAGCCTGATCACGGCCGAGGGGCCGGCGTTCGCGCAGACCCTGAATGCGGTCAGTGCCCTGCTCTCGACGGACGCGATCGTGGCGCTGAACAAGGCCGTCCAGATCGACCAGAAGGATCCGGCCGTCGTCGCCAAGGCCTTCCTGCAGGCCAACCACCTGGCGTAGCCGACCGGCCCGGCCACACGCAGCGAGGTACAGGGGCGGTGCCTCTGTACCTCGCTGCGTGCCGTGGACCGGATATCAGCACGGCGGAAGGGACCGGGATTGGCCGGCGGGGCGGGTGCGGACAGCCGATGAGCGCGGTCGCGGTCATCGGAATCGGCCGGATCGGGTTGCCGCTGGTACGGCGCCTGGTCGCCGCGGGCCATCTCGTGCGCGCCCACGACGTCCGTCCGGAGGTCGAACGCCAGGTGCGGGCGGCCGGGGCCACGTGGGCGCCGCGGCTTGCCGACGCGATCGCCGGCAGCGAGGTCGTCCTCACCGTCCTGCCGGGCAGCAGCGAGTTGGCGAACGTGGCGCTCGGCCCGGAGGGGCTGCTCGTCGGGCTGTCACCCGGTCCGGTTTGGGTGGACCTCACCAGCGCTGCTCCCGACCTCGCAACTCGTCTCGCCGAGGCCGCGCTCGCGAGGGGCATCGCCTACCTCGACGCACCCCTCGGCGGCGGCGTTCAGGCGATGACCGACGGCACGGTCGGTTTGTACGTGGGCGGCCCTGCGAGCACGTTGGCGCAGGTCCGGCCGGTTCTGCAGGCGTTCGCAACCGAGATCCGGCACGTCGGCGGCCCCGGGGCCGGGTACCTCGCCAAGTTGCTGATCAATGCCTTGTGGTTCGGACAAGCGGTCATGACCGCCGAGGCGCTGCTCGTCGCCCAGCGTGCCGGCATCAACGCATCCACGATGGCGACGGCCCTGGGCGGCAGCGCAGGCGACGGAGCGTTCGCCCACCGCCACCTGTCCGCTCTCTTGCGGGGCGACTACCTCACCACGTTCGGGCTGGACCGCTGCGTCGAGGAGCTGGACTCGGTACTCCGGTTCGCCGACGATCAGAACCTGCCCCACCCGATGCTGACGGCCCTCACGGACCTCCACCGGCACGCGCTCGAGCATTTCGGCCCGGTGAACGGTGAGCTGATGGCGGTCGCGCTGTTGGAGGCGCGGGCCGGCACCCTGCTTCGCGCGGAGCAGCCGGACGCGGACGGTTGAGATTCAGCGCGCCTTGCCCGGCTTGTCCGCTTTGGGACGGACCGACGCCGTGGCGTCGTCGGCGTCGCGAGCGGACGTGAGCCGGCGCAACATACCGGCGCCGGGCAGTTCGCTCAGGATCGTGAGGACCCGCTCGATCGTCGACTGGAGGATCGCGACCTGCTTCTGGGTGTCCGTGGCGGCACGCATGGCCGGGACGGCCTCCTTGCGCAGAGCATCCAGGACCTCCGGGATCTCCCGCAACGCCTTCGGGTCGATCGAGCCGAGCACCTTCTCCATCGGCCCGGTGAGGTTCTTGGTCGCGGTCTCGATGCTCGTCACGGCCCGGTCGAGGCGCCCGATCGTCTGGTTGAACCGCTCGATCGAGTCGTTGAACGTCTTCATCGTCGCCGGGAACTGACCGATCAGCCGGGCGTTCTGCTCGAGCATCTCCTGCATCCAGCGGGCCTGGGCGTCGGCCGACCTCATCAGGTCGCCGACCACCGGAATGGCACCGACTGCGGACGGGACTCGTGAGGCATCCGGCTTTTTCGCCATGGCTCGTTTGTAGCCGGTTCCCGCGGCGGTGTCGACCGGCGAACGGGCCGCAACAGGGAGCGGGCAGGATCAATGCGTGGGTCCCGCCACATACAGGGGCGGGATTGGGTTACCGGCCGGTAATAACGAATAGTCTCGACTAGGTTCCCCGGCTTCGCTCGACTGCGAGGAGAGCACGTTGTCGCACACCGTCGCGCACGGAGTGATCATCGACTGGGAGTGGACGAGCCCTGGCTGGCTACGGATCACTCTCGCCCTGGCGATGCTCGTCGTCACCGCCACCGTCGCCGGCCGGCGGATCGCATGGCTGGTGAAGCTGATCCGCTCGGGCAAGAAGGTCGACGGTCGGACCGACGATCTGCAGGAGCGGTTCAAGGACCAGATCGTCGAGGTATTCGGGCAGCAGCGGCTGTTGAAGTGGAACGCACCCGGCCTCGCCCACTTCTTCACCTTCTGGGGCTTCGTGATCCTCGGCCTCACCATCGTCGAGGCGTTCGGCGCGCTGGTGCTGAGCCAGGACTTCGCGATCCCGATCTTCGGTCACGCGCGCTGGCTGGGCTTCCTCGAGGACTTCTTCGCCGTTGCCGTGCTGCTCGGCCTGACGTATTTCGCGATCAACCGGCTGCGCAACGCACCCGAGCGCAAGCAGCGGGCGAGCCGCTTCTACGGCTCGCACACCGGCCCGGCCTGGGCGGTGCTGGGCATGATCGCGCTGGTCGTCATCACCCTGCTGCTCTACCGCGGCGCCCAGTACAACACCGGGCACTTCCCGTTCGGCCGGTCGAAGTGGCCTTTCGCGTCCTACCTCGTGGCCAAGGCGCTCGGCGCCGGCGCCTACAACCAGGGTGTCGAGACGTTCTTCCTCCTGGCACAGATGGCCGTCATCTTCGGTTTCACGATCCTCGTGACCTACTCGAAGCACCTGCACATCGCGACGGCGCCGCTCAACGTGCTGACCAAGCGCGAGCCGACCGCTCTCGGCTCGCTGCTTCCGGTCACCGACGACGACGGCAAGCCGATCGACTTCGCCGACGCCGAGAACCTCTCAGAGGACACGGTCTTCGGCCGCGGCAAGATCGAGGACTTCACCTGGAAGGGCTACCTGGACTTCGCCACCTGTACCGAGTGTGGGCGCTGCCAGTCGCAGTGCCCGGCGTGGAACACCGGCAAGCCGTTGTCGCCCAAGCTGGTGATCATGGACCTGCGTGACCACCTCTTCGCCAAGGCGCCGTACATCTTCGGCACGATGGAAGCGCCGGCCGATCACGTCCCGGACTTCAAGCCCGAGGGTTCGGAGCACGGGCACGCGGTGCCCGAGGCCGGCTACCCGCGCGTCCAGGGGGCCGTTCCGGAGCAAGCCGTCCGTCCGCTCGTCGGCACCGCCGCGGAGGGCGGCGTCATCGACCCGGACGTTCTCTGGTCGTGCACCACGTGTGGCGCGTGCGTCGAGCAGTGCCCGGTCGACATCGAACACATCGACCACATCGTCGACATGCGGCGCTACCAGGTGCTGATCGAGTCCGCGTTCCCGTCCGAGGCCGGCGTCATGCTGCGCAACATCGAGAACAAGGGCAACCCGTGGGGCATGTCCGACAAGGGCCGCGACGAGTGGATGGACGACCTGTCCTTCGAGGTCCGCCGGGCCCAGCCGGGCACCAAGTTGGACGCTGACATCGACTACCTGTTCTGGGTGGGCTGTGCCGGCGCGCTCGAGGACCGCTCTCGCAAGGTGACGATCGCGTTCTCCGAACTGCTGCACGTCGCCGGTGTCGAGTTCGCCGTGCTCGGTTCGGCCGAGTCGTGCTCGGGTGACCCGGCCCGCCGGCTGGGCAACGAGTTCCTGTTCCAGATGCAGGGCATGCAGAACGTCGAGACGCTGAACTCGATCACCCGGGCCGAGCCACTGAAGATCGTGGCGACCTGCCCCCACTGCTTCAACACCCTCGCCAACGAGTACCCGCAACTGGGCGGGCACTACGAGGTCATCCACCACACCCAGCTGCTGGGCAAGCTCGTCGCCCACGGCAAGCTGACGCCGGTCGAGCCGGTGGACAAGAAGGTCACCTATCACGACCCCTGCTACCTCGGGCGGCACAACAAGGTCTACACGCCGCCGCGCGAGGTCCTCGGCGCCATCCCGCAGCTGCGCTCGGAGGAGATGCACCGCTGCAAGGAGCGGGGGTTCTGCTGCGGCGCCGGCGGCGCCCGGTTCTGGATGGAGGAGAAGATCGGCAAGCGGATCAACGTCGAGCGCACCGACGAGGCGCTCGGCCTGGATCCCGACCTGATCTCCACCGCCTGCCCGTTCTGCATGGTGATGCTGTCCGACGCCGTGGCGGCCAAGGTCGGCGAGGGCGAGGTCCGCGAGGACGTGAAGGTCCTGGACGTCGCGCAGATCCTGGAGCAGTCGCTGACCGCGCCGCCGCCTCCCGCGTCCCAGACGGCCGAGGACCCCACGCCCAGCCCGGAGCCGTCGCCGGACCCGGAGCCGGCGCCTGCCACCTGACCTCGCTGAGACGAACTCCCGCCGCCCGGAACCGCCAAGTAACCTCCGAACTGATGAGTAACGAGGGCGAGCGTTTGCAGTTGGGTCGGGACAAGCGCCGGCGACCGTCGGATTCGGGCAACGCGCCCGATTCCCCGGACGACGCCGGCGCTTTGGCCCGCTTCCGTCACCGGCGTCGGCAGCGGCGTGCGGCCACGAAGGCCCGGGTTGCCGCGATGTCCGGGCGCCGGCGCTTCGCCCGCCGCTCGATGATCGTGGGCACCTGGCTGCTCGGCTTCGTCGCCGCGGGCATGGTCGCCGTGATCGGCATGTACTACATGTTCACGGACGTGCCGCGCCCGGAGACACTGCCGGTCGTCCAAGTGGCGACGATCGAGTACTCCGACGGCTCCACGCTGGCCCGGATCGGCACGGAGGACCGGACCATCGTGCACCTGGAGCAGGTGCCCCAACACGTGCGGTGGGCCGTCCTGGCCGCCGAGGACCGGGGCTTCTACAGCGAGCCAGGGGTCTCGATCCGCGGCACCGTCCGTGCGGCGCTGACAGACGTCACCGGCGGCAACACCCAGGGCGGCTCCGGCATCACCCAGCAGTACGTGAAGAACGCCTACCTGAACAACGCGACGTCACTGACCCGCAAGCTCAAAGAGCTGATGATCGCGGTGAAGCTGACCCGCAACTACTCCAAGGATCAGATCCTCGAGTTCTACCTGAACACCGTGTACTTCGGCCGCGGCGCCTACGGCATCCAGGCCGCCGCCCACGCGTTCTTCAACCAGGACGTCGGCAAGCTGACGGTGGCGCAGGGCGCACTGCTGGCGGGGTTGCTGCGCGCGCCCAGCTACTACGACCCGGCCAACGACCAGACGGTGGCCCAGCAGAGGTGGCGCTACGTCATCGACGGCATGGTCAAGACGAAACACCTGACCCAGGCGCAGGAGCTCGCCCTGAAGTTCCCGACGACGATCCCGCCACGAGGGAACGGGTTGGGCAGTTCGGGCTGGCACTCGCTGGTGGTCAACAGGGTGCTGGCCGAACTGCAGGCACATGGCATCAGCGAGGCCCAGGTGAACAAGCGCGGCCTCACGATCCGGACCACGATCGACAAGAAGGCCCAGAAGGCTGCGCTGACGGCGATCAACACGACGTTCGCGCACCTGACCAAGAAGCAGCGCAACCTCAAGAACGCGCTGACCGCAGTCGACCCGAAGACCGGCGCGGTGCTCGCCTATTACGGCGGGTCCGGGCCGGGCAAGAAGGGCTACGACGGCAAGGTCGACTACAACGACTACGCCGGCCGCGGCGGTCGCCCGCCGGGCTCGTCGTTCAAGCCCTACACGCTCGCAACCGTCCTCACCCAGACGGTCAAGAAGCAAGAGGGCAAGCAACACCTGGCGATCGACAGCATCGTCGATGGCAGCTACAAGAAGAAGATCGACGGCACGCTGATCCAGAACGACCCGGGCGACGAGTCGGTGAGCAGCCCGCAGATCAAGCTGGCCCTGGCGATGAAGTACTCGCTCAACACGACCTTCGACCAGCTCGCGTTCCAGGCCGGTCCGGACAACGTCGCCGACACTGCCCATGCGATGGGAGTCGCGGAGAAGAACAGCAACGGTACGAAGACCCTGCAGGACCGCAACGGGCACACGACGTTCGGCATCGGCATCGGGGACTACGCCGTCACCCCGCTCGACCAGGCGGTCGGCTTCGCCACCCTCGACAACGGCGGGAAGCGCAACGATCCCTACTTCGTGCAGAAGGCGACGGCGTCCGACGGCGAGGTCGTGTACACCCATCACGGCTCGGCCAAGCAGGCCATCGACAAGCGGGTCGCCAACGACACCACGCTCACGCTCGAGCCGATCGCCGCCTGGTCCGACGACGCTTTGGCCAACGGGCGCCCGTCCGCGGCCAAGACCGGTACCGAGGGCATCACCAAGAAGGGCTCGTTCGACAACAGCGACGCCTGGATGGTCGGGTTCACCCCGCAGGTCAGCGCCTCGGTGTGGGTCGGCACGGGGCTGTCCAAGCCCATCTTCAACGCCGCGGGCCAGCCGCTCTACGGTGCCGACCTGCCGGGCAAGACCTGGAAGCTGTTCATGGACACCTACCTGGCCGGCAAGCCCGCGCTCAAGCTGCCCAGCAAGCAACTGATCGCGGCCAACGGCGGCAAGCCGAAGCCCAGCCCGACGTTCACGCCGAAGCCGACGCAATCCAAGACGCCGAAGCCGACGTTCTCGATCACGTCCGGCTTCCCGTCCCCGACTGCGGCTCCGTCCTCGTCGACGCCGTACACCCCGCCGCCGGTGCCGAGCGGAAGCAACAGCGCGACCCCGTCGTGCGGCGCGTTGTTGGGCAAGCCATGCAAGTCGACTCCGGCCGCATCCGCCGGGCCGTAACTCAACCGCGGCGCCTCCGCAGCCGCAACCGGCGGCATGCCAGGATGACGCGGTGACGCGCGTGGCCGAACCGCACGACGCGGCCGAGCCGTCGGATGTCGCGCCCGCACCTGCGGTCGCGCCGGCCCGGTTGCCGAGTCGCGCCGATCCGACCGCCTGGCGCGCGGCCCGGGCCATCGGCGGAGCCTGGGGCCGGCACGCCGGCGTGCCCTCGCGTTCCTGGTGGACGCCGGTGCGGTGGCTGCTGGCCATGACGATCGGCACCTTGTTGCTCGGCTACGCGGAGAAGTCGCCGTGCGCCGATGGCATCTGGACCGGTCACAAGCAATACACGCACTTCTGTTACTCCGACGTCGTCCCGCTGTGGAGTGACGAGCGCCTCGACGTCGGCGCCGTGCCCTACCGCGACACTGCCGTCGAATACCCGGTGCTCACCGGCGCGTTCATGTGGTTGACCGCCGATCTGACGCGCGGGGTGCATGCCATCTCCTCCGACTGGTCGGAGCAGGTGGTCTTCGGGGTGTTGACCGCGATCCTGTTGTCGCTGTGCGGACTCGTGGTGACCGCGGCCACGGCGCAGACGGCGCGGCGAAGACCGTACGACGCCGCGATCTTCGCGCTCTCCCCCCTGCTGATCTTCCACGCCTTCTCGAACTGGGATTTGCTCGCCATGGCGTTCGCGTCCTGCGCCTTGTGGGCGTGGTCGCGCAACCGGCCGCTCCTGGCCGGGGCGATGATCGGGCTGGGCACGGCGGCGAAGCTGTATCCCGTGTTCCTGCTCGTGGCCATCGGGATCCTCGCGGTGCGAACTCGCAAGTTCGCCGACGCTCTGTGGGCGACGGTCGCGGCCGGGCTGGTGTGGTGCGCGGTGAACGTCCCCGTCGGCATCGCCTACCACCACGGCTGGTGGGAGTTCTACAAGTTCAGCATCGAGCGACCAACCGAACGCTCCACCGTCTGGGCCTTGCTGAAGACCCTCTTCGACGGGTCGTTCACGGCCGGCGACACGCCGTTCTGGAAGCCGCCGGGGCTGGCGGTGGCGTTGGCGCTCGTCGCGGCGCTCACCGTCGTCGTCGTCCTCGGGCTGGCGGCACCGGTGCGGCCACGGCTGGCCCAGCTCGCCTTCCTGTCGGTCCTCGCCTTCCTGATGACGACGAAGGTGTGGAGCCCGCAGTACTCCCTGTGGCTGGTTCCTCTGATCGCCTTGGCCCGTCCGCGCTGGCGACTCACGATGGTCTGGCAGCTGTTCGAGGTCGCGGTCTGGTTCGCCACGCTGACGTTGTTGCTCGGCTACGACGTCGCCGCGCACGGCATCAGCTATGGCTGGCTGGCCCTGTTGCTGGTGATCCGCGACGGGCTGCTGATCGGGCTGGCTGCACTGGTCGTGCGCGAGATGTGGTGTCCGTGGCTGGACGTCGTGCGGGTCGACGGGATCGACGATCCGAGCGGCGGCCCGTTCGACGGCGCTCCTGACTACTGGATGCGCGACGCCGAGGATGAGCTCGACGATCAGATCGACTTGCGCAGGTAGTCGATGTCCGCGCCCTGGCCCTCGACGCCGCCCGGGGTTTCGACGATCACGTCGCTGCCGGCCGCGCGGCAGACGTCGGCGATGGCGGCCGCGTCGATCTGACCGGAACCGATGTTGGCGTGCCGATCGGCGCCGGAGTCGAACCCGTCGCGGCTGTCGTTCGCGTGCACGAGGTCGATGCGCCCGGTGATCGCCCGGACGCGGTCGACGATGCCATCGAGGTCCTCGCCACCGGCGTGGGCGTGGCAGGTGTCGAGGCAGAAGCCGACGCCGTACTCGCCGACGGCGTCCCAGAGCTGGGCGAGCCGGTCGAAGCGCCGGGCCATCGCGTTGGTGCCGCCGGCGGTGTTCTCGATCAGGATCTGGACGGGGTAACCGCCGCTCTCCTCGGCCACCCGCGAGAATGCCTTGCGCCAGTTGTCGACGCCGATGGCCGGATCGTCGTCGGCGTTCAAATGGCCGCCATGCACGATCAGGGCCTTCGCGCCGACGCCCGCGGCCGCTTCGGCGTGCTGGGCGAGCAGCTTGCGGCTCGGGATGCGGATCCGGTTGTTCGTGGTCGCCAGGTTCAATACGTAGGGCGCGTGGACGTACACGGCCAGCTCGGTCGCCCGGATCGCTGCGGCGTGTTCGTGTTCCACCGGCTTCTTCCAGCCCTGCGGATCGGCGAGGAAGAACTGGACGGCGGCCGCGCCGCTCGCTTCGGCCGCCGCCAAGGGGTCCCCCGACTTGACGTGCGCGCCGACTCTGGCTGTCTTGATCGTGCTGTTCCCGGCCATAGGGGCAGATTACGTTCCGGGTCGGACGGCCGCGGCGGGCAATCAGCGGCAATCGAGGCCATTCGGGGCGCGGGCCGGACGCCGCCGGGCGGCCGCGGCCCGGGTGGCGCGCCGGCCCCGCGTAACCGAGACTGGCAAGCAGTCGTTTAGCCAAGGGCCAAGTGCGTTAAGCTTTGGTTGTATTTCGCCCGCCGTCCGGGCGTTCGTCGTCAATGAACCGTGTCAGGAGTGTCGATGCCGGGTCGTCACCAGACCGCGCCGGGAAGCCGTCCCCGGTGGCGCTGGCTAGTCGGGCTCGCCGGCATCGCGGTCACTGCGGCGACCCTGCTCGCCTTCTCACCGGCCGGAGCCGCGTCCACGGTCAACGCGCAGCTGTCACTGACCGGCGTTGCCACCTCGGACAGCGTCCTCGGCGGCTCCGAGATCGGCGTGCATCCGGGCGACACGGTCAACTTCAAGGCCTCGGCGCTGCCCACCGCGGGTCTACAGAACATCCCGGCCCTCGGCGGATTGCTGGACTCGCTGCTCAGCCCGCTGCTCGGGCAGTACCAGGTCGTGGCATCGTTCAGCTCGTCCTTCCCCGGCGGGGCACAGACCGTCACGCTCGGTGGACCGACGAGCGGCGCGTGCGCGGGCGTGCCGGCCAAGTCCTTCACCTTCCCGACCAGGGGCACCTACGCGTTCACCTGGAAGGTCCAGTACGTCCTTCCGGTGCTCCTGGGCTGCACGAAGAACGGCGTGAGCAGCACCAACCTGAACCTGCTCCAGCAGGCCGGTGTCGCGTTGAACGCGTCCAACAGCTGGGTCGGCAAGATCGTCGTCGCCGACAACCCTCCGAAGGGCGGCATCTCGATCCAGCTGCCCGGCGTCTCGGTCGCGCCGAACATCGCCGGTAACCAGCTGCCCACCATCGGCGTTCCCGGGATCAACCTGCCGACGCTCGGCGTGGCCGTCCCTGACCTGAACCCGGCCAAGGGCGCGGGCAGCAATGCCGGCGGCAGCGGGTCGAAGCCGGGCAAGACGACCTCCGCGCCCCCCACGCTGCCCGGCAACGTGGTTCCTGTGCCGGCTCAGGTCGTTCCGCACGGCAGCGGCGACGGGGTGTTCACCGACGGCGGTTTCAACGCCGGTGCCCTGCCGGGGTTCGGTTCGCAGGCCGGTGACTCGGCCGGACTGCTGCCGGTGTCGACGAGCACGGGCACCCAGTCGAGTGCCAAGGCCGCGGCCGCTCCCGCCGCCCAGCCGGACCAGAAGGCTTCCGGCAAGCACAAGACCATCGACCTCGCGTCCGGGCGGTCGTCCACGGGCCAGCTGTCCATCGTGCTCGCGCTCATCGCGATCATCGCGCTCTTCTCGGTCGCCGGCCTGTACGCCCGCCTGTATCTCCTGCGCCGTAACTGATCCGCCGAGGCGGATCTCCTGCTCATTCCGCCGAGGCGGATCTCCTCTGGACCGCTCGCTTCGCTCGGGTCCGTCGTCGCTCCGCACGCAAGCTCGCTTCGCCGCGCGACGGCGGGCGTTCGACCGAAGCTCCTCGTCGCTGGCGCTCCTCGGGCTTGCTCTCGCCGATCACACCGATTTCGGATTCGGTTAGCTCGGCCGGTACTCTGACAGAGTTCGGCCAACGAACTGTGCGAACCACCTGGTTGCGCCGGTTGCCGAACACCTCCTGCCACGGAGAGCCCGTGGCCGACTAGTCCACAGGAGGAATGGCACACTCATGCGCCATTACGAAGTCATGGTCATCCTCGACCCCACCCTCGAAGAGCGGACGATCGCTCCGTCGCTCGACGCCTTCCTGTCGGTGGTCAAGAACGATGGCGGCACGGTCGAGAAGGTCGAGGTCTGGGGCCGCCGCCGCATGGCCTTCGAGATCAACAAGCACCCAGAGGGCATCTACGCCGTCGTCGACCTGCAGGCCAACCCCGCCGCCGTCCAGGAACTGGACCGACAGCTGAACCTCAACGAGTCGGTGCTGCGGACCAAGGTCCTGCGCCCGGACCAGCGGTAATCCGATGGCCGGCGAAACGATCATCACGGTTGTCGGCAACCTGACGGCCGATCCCGAGTTGCGGTTCACGCCGTCGGGTGCGGCCGTCGCGTCCTTCACGATCGCATCCACGCCCCGCACGTTCGACAAGAACTCGAACGAGTGGAAGGACGGCGAGGCGCTGTTCCTCCGCTGCTCCATCTGGCGGCAGGCCGCCGAGAACGTGGCCGAGTCCCTGACGCGCGGCATGCGTGTCGTCGCCCAAGGTCGCCTGAAGCAGCGCTCCTACGAGACCCGTGAGGGCGAGAAGCGCACGGTCGTCGAGCTCGAGGTCGACGAGGTCGGCCCGTCCCTGAAGTACGCGACGGCCAAGGTGAACCGCACGCAGCGCGGCTCCTCCTCCGGCGGCGGCTTCGGCGCGTCCGGCTCGGACGCCGGTCCCGCCGGCGGCAGCGGCGGCCCGTCCGACGATCCGTGGGGCTCGGCTCCACCGGCGTCCGGCGGCGGCTTCTCTGACGAGCCCCCCTTCTAGATCACTGACTTTTCGCACCACAGACACGGAGACATACGGACATGCCCAAACCACCCATTCGCAAGCCGAAGAAGAAGTCCAACCCGCTCGCCGCGGCCAAGATCGAGTACATCGACTACAAGGACACGAACCTGCTCCGCAAGTTCATCTCCGACCGCGGCAAGATCCGCGCACGGCGGGTCACCGGCGTGAGCGCCCAGCAGCAGCGGCAGATCGCCAAGGCG
Source organism: Jatrophihabitans sp. (assembly GCF_046262535.1). GTDB lineage: Bacteria > Actinomycetota > Actinomycetes > Mycobacteriales > Jatrophihabitantaceae > Jatrophihabitans. The sequence continues at coordinate 38,721 of NZ_JBHEMO010000084.1, forward strand.
ATCAAGAACGCCCGCGAGATGGCCCTGCTGCCCTACACGTCGACCGCGCGCTGAGAAAGGGGATCATCGTGAAGCTCATCCTGACGCGCGAGGTCGCCGGCCTCGGTCTCGCCGGTGACATCGTCGAGGTCGCCGACGGCTACGGCCGCAACTTCCTCGTCCCCCGCGGCGCGGCCATCCTGTGGTCGAAGGGCGCCGAGAAGCAGATCGTCCAGATCAAGCGGTCGCGCGACGCCCGCGAGATCCGCGACCTCGGCCACGCCCGCGAGATCAAGGCCGACCTCGAGAAGCTGTCGGTCACCCTCCCGGCGCGGGCCGGCAAGGACGGCCGTCTGTTCGGGTCGATCACGACGAACGACATCGCCGCCGCGGTCAAGGACGCCGGCGGCCCGACGCTCGACAAGAAGCGCATCCAGATCGACGGCCACATCAAGTCGACGGGCTCGCACACGGTGACGGTTGACCTGCACCCGGACGTGGTGGCCTCCATCCCGTTGACGGTGACCGCCGTCTGACGCGGACTGCTACTGCTACACCCTTCGGGCCCGGTGACCGTACAGTCGCCGGGCCCGAGTACTGCCATACGGACAACGGCGGGCACTGGGCCCTCGCCCCGGTATCCGATCGCCCGCGCGGCGATTAGTCTCCGCTCGTGCGGACGGACCTGGTCGGTCGTGGGCGAGAACTCGAGGACCTGCGCCGGCGACTGTCGGCCGCATTCGAGGGGCACCCGTCCGCCGTGGTGGTGGCCGGCGAGGCCGGCATCGGCAAGACCGCGTTGCTGAGGGAACTGACGAGCGACCTCGCGCCGGCCACAACCGTGCTGCGCACTCGAGGGATCCCCACCGGCGACGTGCCGCCCTACTGGATGTGGCAGCAGGTCATGCCGCTGCCGACCTCCATCGGCAGCGACCGCTTCGGCATCTACGAAGCCGTGCGGGTCGCCCTGCTCGGGCAAGCACCGCTCGTGCTCGTGGTGGACGACCTGCAATGGGTCGACGAGTCGTCGCTGCACGCGTTGACCTACGTCGTGCGGCGAATGGGCAACGAGGCGCTGTTCGTGGGTGCTTCGCTGCGCCCCGACGATCCCTCCGAGGCCTGGCTGGCCGCGGGCCCCGCCCTGCTGTCCGAAGCCGCGCTCCATCGCCTCGACCTGGGCGGGTTGAGCGACGAGGCCAGTGCGCAGTGCGTGCAGGCTGCCTGCGTCGGCCCCCTGCCGGACGAGGCGGTCGCGGACGCGGTCGCCCTGGCCCGCGGCAACCCCTTCTACCTCACCGAGCTCGGCCGGGCGTGGTCGCTCGGCGGTGCTCGCGGCGTGCCGACCAGCGTCCTGGACGTCGTCGGCTTCCGGACCTCCCGATTGCCGACCGCGGCTCAGGAGTTCCTCGTCGCGGCCGCGCTGCTCGGAGAGGACGCGGAGATCGCCGTGGTCGCGCACTGCCTCGGCCGGGACACCCTCGAGTGCCTCGCCGCCGTGCAGGCGGCCTTGGACGCCAACCTGCTCCAGCCGGCATCCTCCGGCGTCGTCCGGTTCACCCACGGGCTGGTCCGGACCGCACTGATCGGCCGGATTCCGGTGCAACACCGCGTGACGCTGCACGCCCGAGCCGCTGCGGCGATCGAGGAACTGCACGCCGGTTCTCTCGACCGGCACGCCGCCGAACTGGCTCGTCACCACTCGGCCGCAGCCGTCGGCGGTGGTGCGGAGCGAGACGCCGCCGTGGCGTGGGCGGGCCGCGCGGCCCGGATCGCGATGCAGGGCCGCGCGTTCGAGGACGCAGCGCGGTTGTTCTCCCTCGCCCTCGACACCGGGGGGGACGACCTCGACGACACTGCGCGGATACGTCTGTTGCTCGGACGCGCCGCCGCGGAGTTCTCGGCCGGGGCCCTGCGCGAAGCGCGCATGACGTGTCGCCAAGCGGCCGACCTCATGCATGGGGTGGAAGATCGCGACTGCGTCCAGACCCTGTCCGCCGAACTCGCCCTCACCCTTGACCCGATCGGCGAGCGGCAGTGGGACCGCGACGTGCGGGAGTGGTGCGAGCAGGCCCTGCGCCTCGCAGCTGCGGAGGACGTCGCGATGCAGGCGCGGCTGATCGCCCGAATCGCTGACGCCCTTGCGTATGACGGACAGTGGGACGAGGGCCGGCAGCACGCGCAGCGCGCGGTCGAGCTCGCCGACGCCTCCGGCGACGAGACGGCGATCGTCGCCGCGTTGCGCGCGCGGCAGCTGAGTTGGAGCGGCCCGCAGTTCCACGTCGAGAGGGTCGGTCTTGCCGAGCGCATGATCGGACTGGGTACCCGGACACGTCGGCCGGACGTCGAGATGTGGGGGCGTCTGTGGCTGATCGACGCCCACTGGGAACGGGCCGATCTGACCGCGATCGCCGCCGAACTGACCAGGCTGTCGTGGGCCGTCGACCAGCTCGGCAGCCCGATGGCACGGTGGCATCTGTTGGTCGCGCAGGCCGCACTTACCCAAGCGCGAGGCGAGTTCGACGAGGCGGCGCGCATTGGCGAAGCCGCCTTCGAACTCATGCATGCCACGGGGCACCCGGCCGGATTCGGCGCCTACATGAGCCTGCTCGGCGCCATCGGCCACCACGCCGGTCACCCGCCGATGTCACTGCGGCCCGCGCCTCAGGTGAGCCCGGCGGAGGGCGAGATGCGCGCCGAGCTGTTCGCCCATTTGGGCCCCGCGTTCGCGCTGGCCGAATCCGGCCAGTTGGACGCCGCGACGGCGCTGTACCTACGTCCGGGACCGCCACGGTCGTGGACCATTCCTCCGTTCTTCCGAGTTCCGGCGCTCAGCTGCGCAGCGCACGTCGCCGTTCGGATCGGGCGCGCGGACGACGTCGTGTGGCTGGGCGAACAGCTGGCGCCCTACCGTGGCCGACATGTCGTCGGCGGTGCCGGCGTGGCGAGCTACCTGGGACCGGTCGAGCTCGTCCTCGGGATCTGCTCCGCGGCGGTGGGCGAGTGGGACGCGGCAGAGGCGGACCTGCGGACGGCCGCTGTGATCTGCGACCGGGCCGGGCTGCCTTCGTTCGGGGTCGAGGTGGCGTGCGAGCTGGCTGATGTCCTGATCGCGCAGCGCCGTCGCGCGGAGGCGCACCGCCTCCTCGTCCCCGCTGCGGCCGCGGCGTCGCGCCTCGGAATGACGCCCTGGCTCGCTCGGATCGAGCGCACGCTCGGCCCACGGGACCCCTTGACCGCCCGCGAACGGGAGGTCGCGAACCTGGTCGCCGAGGGGCGGACCAACCGGGAGATCGCCGAGCGGCTCGTCCTGTCCGAACGGACCGCGGCCAACCACGTGCAGCACGTCCTGACGAAGCTGGGCTTCACCCGCCGGGCGGAGATCGTGGCGTGGCGGGCCCGGGCGAATGAGTAACGGGATGAGTAGGTCATCCGATGTGGTGCAGGCCGGTGCTGCCTAGCGTTCCTCCGGTCAGATCCAGCCGAACCGGGGGAGCCAACGATGACCTACATCCATGTGACCAGAACGCCGGACATGCATCTGTCCGACTACCGCCGCGTCGTCGCGGCGCTTGGGGAGGAGCCGATCGCGGGACGGCGGCGACACTACGTCGGCGAGAGCGACGGCGCGCTGCACACGGTCGACGAGTGGGTATCACGCGCCGACGCCGACCGCTTCGCCGCGGAGCGCCTGTTCCCGGCCTTCGATCGGGCCGGAGTGCGGCCGTCGCCGGCGATGACGCTCATCGCTTTCGAGGCCGGTGACGGCGATGACTGACCAGCGAGTGGGCGCCGCGGGCGGCATCGTGTTCGTCATTCTCAGCCTCGCCGCGGGCGCAATACTGCCCAAGCCACCGGCGGCCGATGCGTCGGCGAGCGAACTGGGCCGTTACTTCGGCCAGCACCATGATCGCATCCAGACCTCGGGCGCGCTCGCCGCGCTCGCCGCCGTCGCGCTGCTGGCGCTGGTCGTGAGCCTCGCCGAGCGGCTGTCGGAGGATCGACTCGCCTCCCGTCTCGCACTGGCCGGCGGGACGGTCCTCGTGTCCCTGAGCATCCTCGGCGCCCTCGTACAGGCGTTGGTCGCCCAGATCAGCTCCCGGATCAGCGGGGACACCCTCGTCCTCGCGTTCGCCGTCGACGAAGCGGCGTTCTACGTCGCACCCGCGATCGCGGTGATCGCTCTCATGGTCGCGGTGGCACGAGGTGCCTCGGCCGCAGGCCTGCCGACCTGGATCGCCGCCTTCGCGCTGTTGATCGCCGCGGTGGGGATCGTCGCCGGTGTGGGGCAGCTGGTCACCACGTCATCGGCCATGTCGGCATTCGGCTTCGCCGGGTTCGTGCTGACCGTCGTGTGGGTCGCCGCCGTCTCGGTCGTCCTCCTGCGTCTCGAGCGCACGGTCCGGACTGTGTCGCCGGTGGGGGCCGCGGCCTAGCGGTGGTCTACACCTTCGGGCCCGGTGACGACAGAGTCGCCGGGCCCGAAGTTGTCGATCTTGGCGAAAGTTTCTGCGAACTTTCTCCGGTCCACAGGCCGGCCGGGAACGCAGCCGCGTGGAACGGGGCGTCACAGCCGAATTCCGCGGTTCGTCCACACCGTCCTCCACCTGTCGTCTACAGGCTCAGCGGCGTTTCCCACAGGGTTGCCCACAGCACCGTCCACAGGCTCGGTTGTCCGGGTCGGGCCGACCCCATAGCGTCCTGGCCAGATCGCCCGCGACCTGCCGCCCGGAAAATTGTCGGACCCGTCGGTAATGGTTCGCGTGTGCGAATGACGGGGAATTCTCAGGAGGGCTGCGTCGGATGACGTTGATCAGTGACGCGCGCGGTCCGGCGGCTTCCGGCGGGAGCGAGTTCGACCGCACCCCTCCCCAGGCGATAGAGGCCGAGCAGTCGGTGCTCGGCGCGATGATGCTGTCCAAGGACGCGATCGCCGACGTCGTCGAGGTGATCAAGCCCGGCGACTTCTACCGGCCGGCTCACCAGCTCGTCTACGACGCCGTCCTCGACCTCTACGCGCGCGGCGAGCCGGCCGACGCGGTGACGGTGTCGGCCGAACTCACGAGCAACGGCCAACTGAACCGGGTGGGCGGCGCGCCGTACCTGCACACCTTGATCTCCATGGTGCCGACGGCGGCCAACGCCGGTTACTACGCCGCCATCGTGGCCGACCGGGCGACGCTGCGCCGACTGGTCACCGCGGGTACCCGCATCGTGCAGATGGGTTACGACGCGTCGTCGGGCAACAACGACGTGGTCGGCAGCGTCGACGACGTGGTCGACCGCGCGCAGGCCGAGATCTACGACGTGACCGAGCGCCGCACGGCCGAGGACTACGTGCATATCGAAACGCTGCTGCAGTCGACGCTGGACGAGATCGAGAAGATCTCGTCCAACGGCGGCATCGGCACCGGCATCCCGACCGGCTTCCAGCAGTTGGACGAGATCACCAATGGCCTGCATCCCGGGCAGATGGTGACGGTGGCCGGGCGGCCCGGGTCGGGCAAGGCACTCGCGCTCGACACGCCGTTGCCCACACCCACCGGTTGGACGACGATGGGTGGCGTGCAGGTCGGTGACCTGCTGCTCGGCGCCGACGGCCGCCCGACGCGGGTTGTCGCCGCCACCGACGTCATGACGGACCGGCCTTGTTACGAGGTCGAGTTCTCCGACGGCTCGGTGATTGTCGCGGACGCCGAGCACGAATGGCTGACGCGCAACCGCGCCGCCCGACGCAGGCGCGGCGTCGGCGCACCGCATTATTCGCTTCCGGCAGATCGCCTAGATCGCGCAGCCACCGTTGCGTCGCGGTGTGCGGTCGAGCCGGACCGGCAGGTCAGGGTCAACGAATTCGTCGCCGAGATCGGTGCCGACTTTCGCGCCGTCGTACAGAAATCGGCCTGTACGGTCGGAGCGGTCGGACGCGCGCCTCGACCCGCAACGGGCCCGCGACGCTCCGACATGTGGCGCACGCCGGTCTATTCGCCACGCGGGCTGAGCGCTGCGGTGGCCGAGCGCATGGCAGCGCCGCGCATTGGTGCGGCCGAGCACCCGTCCACAATCGTGACCACCGCGCAGATAGCAGCCACCTTGCGGTGCAACACCGCGGACGGAAGGCTCAACCATTCGGTCGCGTGCACGGCTCCGCTGTCGCTGCCCGACGTCGAATTACCGGTTCCCCCCTACACGCTCGGCGCCTGGCTCGGGGACGGCACCACCGACTCGGCATCGCTGACCTGCGCAGACAAGGGCATCCTCGAGCAAGTCCGCGCGGAAGGTGTCCTGGTTACCCCGACGTCCGGCGCCCTGCGCTACCGGCTGAAGCTCCCGCGCGTGCGCCCAACGGCCCGACCGTGCGAGGTCTGTGGTGAGAGCTTCGTGCCCGCCTTACCGCAAGTCCGTACGTGCGGACAGTCGTGCGGTGGCAAGGTCCACTTTCTTTCGAGTCCGGCGGAGCAACCGTCCTGCCTCGATTGCGGCAAGCGCATCTTCGGCTGGCAGAGGTGCGCCGGTTGCCGCGCCGCGCGGGGGACCCTCCAAGCGCGACTGCGTGCGCTCGGAGTGCTCGGAAACAAGCACATCCCGATGCCGTACCTGCGAGCCGGCGAAAACCAGCGACGCCAGCTGTTGCGGGGTCTCCTCGACACCGACGGTTACGTCACCAAGTCCGGGACGATCGAGTTCGGTGTGACGCACAGACGGTTGGCCGAGGACTTTCGCGAATTGGCCGTCGGCCTCGGCTACCGCGCGACCCTGCGTACCAAACCGGTGCGCGGCCGTACGCCTGCGTCGTCGACCTGCTACACGGTTTCCTTCACGACCGCTGATCGAGTCTTCGGACTCGAGCGCAAGTCTGAGCGGCAGGTGGTGGCCACCCGAGCCGGCACCTCGGATCGTTACATCGTCGACGCACGTCCGATCCCTTCGGTGCCCGTGCGTTGCGTTCAGGTCGACAGCGACGACCACATGTACCTGGCCGGGCGCACGATGGTGCCGACCCACAACAGCACGATCGCCCTCGACTTCGCGCGCTCGGCGGCGATCAAGCATCAGAAGCCCACGGCCATCTTCTCCCTCGAGATGGGCAAGCTCGAGATCATGATGCGGCTGTTCTCGGCCGAGGCCGGCGTCGCGTTGCAGAACATGCGCTCGGGCCACATGAACGACACCGATTGGCGCCGGCTCGCGCTGCGCTCCTCCGAACTGGCCGAGGCGCCGCTGTTCATCGACGACTCACCGAACCTGACGATGATGGAGATCCGCGCCAAGGCCCGGCGCCTGCGTCAGCGGCACGACCTGCAGCTCATCGTCATCGACTACCTGCAACTGATGACCAGCGGCAAGCGGGTCGAGTCCCGGCAGCAGGAGGTCAGCGAATTCAGCCGCTCGATGAAGCTGCTGGCGAAAGAACTCGACGTACCGGTCGTCGCGCTGTCGCAGCTGAACCGTGGTCCCGAGCAGCGGACGGACAAGAAGCCGATGCTGTCAGACCTACGTGAGAGCGGCAGCATTGAGCAAGACAGTGACGTCGTCCTTCTCGTGCACCGGCCGGATCTCTACGAGCCCGAGACTGAACGCGCGGGCGAGGCCGATTTGATCATCGCCAAGCACCGCAACGGACCGACGGCGACCATCGCCGTCGCGTTCCAGGGTCGCTACAGCCGTTTCGCCGACATGCCCAGCTGAGCCGGCCGCGGCAGAACGTGCCGCTGCAGGAAGTCGAGCTCGACGTCGACCGCATGGTCATGACCGTCGAGGAACGGCTCGTAGTGCCCGCCCGGCATCCGGCTCAGCTCGCCGCGCGGAGCACGGTGGGCGGCCTTGGCCGCCGGCGCCGCGAGCGATGTCTGGTCGTCGTCACACACCAGGACCAGCAGCGGTACCTGGATGCGGCGCACGTGCCGGCCCGGTCGGTAGAACGCGATCCGCAACGCGGAACGCGCCGCCACCTGCTGCTGCCAATGCGGGTAGTCGGCCGCATGCAGCGCGCGCTGCCCATCGAGCGAGTCAGGGGTTGTCAGCATGGCCACGGTGCCCGGCGGCCCGGTGAGCGCAACCAGGCGAGGCGGTTGTCCGACAAGGGAACCGGCGGCATCGAGCAGCGCCCGACCGGTGAACCGGAGCATCGCGGCGGCCTTCTGATGGCGCCTGGCGTTGCGCAGCGCCGCCAGGCCGTCCGCGTTCGGCGTCTGGGCGATGACCGCGGCGAGGTGCGGGTCGCTGGCCGCCACGGACAGCACGAATCCGCCGGATGCGGAGAAGGCCCACAGCGCCACCTTGCCTGGATCGACGCCGGGGCGACTGCGGGCGAAGTTGATGGCGGCCCGCCAGTCCGCGAGCTGCCGGCCGACGGGGAACACCAGTCGCGGAGCGCCACCGCTTTCGCCCAGGCCGCGGTAGTCGAAGGCCAGCACGCTGAACCCCGCTTCGTGGAACCGGCGGGCGAACTGGTCGGTGGCCGGCTCCTTGGGCACCGCGAAACCGCCGGCCATGACCACGCACGCTCCGTTCGTGCCGGGGTAGTACCAGGCCGCGCACTGCGTGTCATCGCTCGGGAACTGCACTCGCCGTCGAGGTGTCGTCATGTCTTCATCATACAGACTGTCTGTATGTAAGCTAGTCCGGCCCCGGTTCCCGGGTGGCGCGCCCGCGGCGTGGTCGGTCACCTCGTCGAGTGGTTCCCCGCCTTCCTGACGACCGCGACCGGGCTGCGGCTCGGCCGCGGCCCGTCGCCGGACGCGGACCCGGTCGGCGCCTGGCAGGTGCACGCCGGGACGGTCCCGATCGAGGAGCTGCTGCGTTCCTCAGGGCAGTACGAAGCCCGGGTACCCGTGCCGGCCGACGCCGACGCGCAGACCCGCCTGCTCGGGTTCATCGGGCGCGATCCGCTGGCCGGGCGGGACTGACGCCGGTGGCGCCGAATTGCGTCGCGCTGCCGGACGCCGAGGCGGGACTATGGAGCGATGGCGGTCGATCGGTTCGGCGAGTCGGTCGCGGCCGCTTACGACAACCCCGACGACGAGATGTTCGCCGCCAAGCTGATCGACCGGACCGTCACCTTCCTCACCGGCCACGCCCGCGGCGGAGCGGCCTTGGAGTTCGGCATCGGGACCGGACGGATCGCGTTGCCCCTGAGCGCCGGCGGCGTTCCCGTCCATGGCATCGACCTGTCGCCGGCGATGCTGGGCCGGCTGCGAGCCAAGCCCGGAGCCGAGCGGATCGAGCTCACCGTCGGCGACATCGCCCACACCCGCGTGCCGGGCACGTACTCACTCGTCTACCTGGTGTTCAACACGATCATGAACCTGACGACGCAGGACGAGCAGGTCGCCTGCTTCAGCAATGCCTCGGCCCACCTCGACGAGGGTGGCCGCTTCGTCGTCGAGGTGATGGTGCCCGACCTGCAGCGCCTGCCGCCGGGCGAGACCCTGCGGCCCTTCGCGCTCACGCCGACCCGGCTCGGCTTCGATGAGTACGGCGTCGTCGATCAGCGCCTCGTGTCACACCACTATCGACTCGGCGGCGCCCGTGTCGAGACGAGCTCGGTGCCGTTTCGCTACGTGTGGCCCGCCGAGCTCGACCTGATGGCGCGGCTCGCCGGCCTGACCCGGCTCGAGCGGTGGAGCGACTGGAACCATGCGCCGTTCACCTCGGTCAGCGCCCGGCACATCTCGGTCTGGCAGAAGGTGACGTAGCAAGGGAATACCCCAGGGGGGTATCTCTGTTCCGCCACTATGGACGATCACACGCCCCCGACGCTCACCCGCCAGGCCGTCTCGGCCACCCTGCACTGCCTGACCGGCTGCGCGATCGGCGAGGTCCTCGGCCTGGTGCTGTCGACCTGGTGGGGCTGGGGCAACGGTCCGTCGATCGCCCTCGCGCTAGTGCTGGCCTTCTTCTTCGGGTACTCGCTGACCATGGCGCCCGTGCTGCGGGCCGGCCTCTCACCGCGCCGGGCCCTCGGCATCGCCCTCGCCGCGGACACGCTGTCGATCCTGACGATGGAGATCATAGACAACGCCGTCGTGCTCGTAATCCCGGGCGCGATGTCGACCGGCCTGGCCGACCGGCTGTTCTGGGCGTCACTCGCCTCCTCACTGCTCGTCGCGTTCGTGGTGACGGTCCCGGTGAACCGGGCGCTGCTCGCCCGCGGCAAGGGCCACGCCGTCGTCCACGCCTACCACCACTGAAGGGGCGGTCAGCCGCCCGCCGCAATGGGCGCCAGCCGCGGGCGGGCAATCCGCAGGTAGTCCGCCGCCGACATGGCGACTGAGCGCTCGAGGCGGGCGGCGTTGAAGAAGAGCTCAGGCGCACGCTCGATCGCGACGTCGGCGACGGCCTCGAGCTCCGGGTCGAAGCTGAACGGCAGCACCGTGCCCGGCACGCTGCCCGCGAGCCGCTCGGCCGTGGCCGCGTCGGCGAACCCCACGTAGCGCGCCCCGTACAGGCGACGCACCGCCGCGAGATCGACGCGTTCATCCCCGGGCACGACGGCGAGCACATAGCGAGTCGTCCGCCGATCGAGCTTCACGATGAGGACGAGGCACTTGGCGGCGTGCGCCGCCGGGTGGCCGCGCAGCGCGCTGACGACGTCGGTGACCCCCTCCGGCGCATGATCGATGAGCCGGTACGCGGCGCCCTCGCCGTCGAGGAGCGCGATCAGGCGGCAATAGGTGTCCTCGTCGGACATGCGCGATCCTCCCTCCCTTCGCGGGCCGCCCGTTCCACCGACTGACCCTTGAACACGCCGCCGATCACCAACACCGCGCCCACCATGGCGACCACCGACAGCCTCTCGCCGCCCACGACGACGCCCGTAGCCACCGCCCAGATCGGCTCGGTGCCCAGCAGCAGGCCGGCCCGGCTCGCCGACGTGCGCTGGACCGCCCACGTCTGCGCCAGGAACGCGAAGACGCTGCACAGCACCGCCAGGTACAGCAGCGCAATCCATCCGCCGGCACCGACCGCGCTCAGGCGCGCGAGTTGCCCGGCTGCTCCGCACGCGCACAGCGCCGTGCCCACCAGCATCTGTACCGCGGTCAGGTGCAGCGGCCGCACGCTTCGGCCCGCGGTGAGGCGCGCGACCAGCACGAGGTGCACCGCGCGGATGACGGCGGCGAGCACCATCAGCGCATCACCGGTGCCCGGACGGGAAAGGCCGCTGCCACAGACCAGCACGGTGACGCCGGCGACGCACACTCCGGCCGCGACGAAGAACGACGGGGGCAGTCGGCGCCCGTGGCCGGCTTCGAGAACTGGCGTCAGGACGATGGTCAAACTGATGATCACGCCCGCGTTCGCCGCACTGGTCCGCGCGACGCCCGTCGTCTCGACGATCAGGACGGCCGCCAAGGTGACCCCGAGCAGGCAGCCGACAGCGAGCTCGTCGCGGGTGCACCGCCGATCGGGCCCGGCGAGCACGATCAGCCCGCAGACCACCGCGGCCAGCCCATAACGCACGAGCAGGACGTCGGCGACGGGCGCGGCCGAGGTCGCCACCTTGGCCGCGAGATAGCTGGACCCCCACGGCGGCGACCGCCAACAACAGGGCGTCGAGCCATCGAGTAGGTCGCATATGACAACTCTCAGGTGCATCGTCAGTTAAGCCAATAACGACCTTCTACGACGACGTTGAAGCGGGGCTACATTGTCTGGATGGATGAACGGCAGCTGCGCGTGCTTCGGGAGCTCGGCGAGCTGGGCAGCGTCACCGCGGTCGCGGATGCCCTCTTCGTCACACCATCAGCCATCTCGCAACAACTGCGGCTGCTTCAGCGCACGATTGCCGTGCCGCTCACCGAGCGGGCCGGACGCCGGGTCGTTCTCACCGCCGCCGGGCGTGCGTTGGCCGACGCCGCGGTCGGCGTCGAGACCGCGCTGGCCGGCGCTCGGGAAGCCGTCGACCGCTTCGTCGACGACCCCAGCAGCTCAGTCAGCGTCGCTGCCTTTCACAGCGCGGCCGCCGCGTTCTTCCCGGCGCTCGTGCGGGCCGCCGCTCGGACGGGCGGTCCGCAGATCGAGCTCGCCGACGAGGACGTCGCGCAGGGCGACTTCCCGGCGCTGACCCGCGACTACGACGTCGTCCTGGCGCATCGCCTCGACCACAGCCGGTCGTGGCCGTCCGGCCTGGCCGTGACGCCGCTGCTGCACGAGCCGCTCGACGTCGCCTTGCCCCGTGCCCATCCCCTGGCCGCGAAGGCCCACCTCGTTCCGCGCGATGTCGCGGGGTTCCCCTGGATCACCGTTCACGACGGTTACCCACTGGGAGCCACGATCGAGGCAATCGCCGCGGCTGCGGGCCGGCCGATCCAGATCGCGCACCGCATCAACGACTTCACCGTCGCCGCCGACGTCGTTGCCGCCGGTGGCGGGCTCGCGCTGATGCCGCGCTGGACGACGCGTTACCGGGCCGGCGTCGTCCTGCGACCGCTCACCGGCGTCCGCTCACGTCGACACATCGATGCGCTGTGCCGGCCCGAACGCGCGGTCCGGCGCGCGGTCGCCGACGCCCTGGCCGAGCTACGCCGCACCGCTGACGCCGTCCAACCGCAGAAGCGAGTCGATCCCCGGTCAGGCCGCCGGTAACCACCCCAGCACGACGGTCGCGTCCTCGCCTTCCGCCGACGTCACCGCCGGTGCCAATCCCGCGGCCGCGAAGATCTCGGCAAGCACCGGAGCCTGCGGTTCGCTCGACTCGATCAGCAGGCAGCCGCCCGGCGCGAGCCACTGGGGGGCCGCGACTGCGACCCGCCGCGCGACGTCCAACCCGTCCGGCCCACCGTCCAGTGCCACCCGCGGTTCGAAGTCCCGCGCCTCCGGCGGCATCAGCGCGATGGCCTCGCTCGGCACGTACGGCGTGTTCACGACGAGCGTCTCCACCCGCCCGTGCAGGCTCGTCGGCAGCGCGTCGTAGAGGTCGCCCGCATGCGTCTGGCCACCGACGCCGGACAGGTTGCGCCGGGCGCACGCCACCGCGACCGGGTCGATGTCGGCCGCGTACAGCTCGACGTCCCCACCGAGCGCGTGCGCCACGGCGAGACCGATCGCCCCGCAGCCGCAGCACAGGTCCACCACGACCGCGCCGCGGCGGGTGTGCTCGACGGCCTGCGCGACGAGGTGCTCCGTCCGCCGCCGCGGCACGAAGACGCCCGGGTCGACCTCGACCCGCAGACCGCAGAACTCGGCCCAGCCCAGCACGTGCTCGAGGGGCAGGCCGGCCACGCGGCGCGACACCATCGACTCGAGCTGGGCCGGCGACGTCGCTTGACCGACAAGCAGCGCCGCCTCGTCCTCGGCGAACACGCAACCGGCCACCCGGAGCCGACTGATCACCGCCGCCGAGTCAGCCGCAGAGGAGGGGACGGTCAGGGCGTGCCCCGGTCGGCCAGCGCGGCGTCGAGCAGCGCTTCGGCCACCTCCCGGGCCGCGAGCGAGGCCGACAGGTCACCGTCCATGCGCGCAGCCTGTCCGGCGCCGTCGTAGAGCAGATGCAGCTGCCGGGCGAACGCGTCGGGGTCGGGCAGTCCGGCTTCGCCGGCCAGCCGGGTCAGCAGGGCCCGGACCCAGGATCGGTAGGCCCGCGCCGCGTCCATGACGCAGCTACCGGGACGCGCCTCGGCGCTGGCCCGGGCGAAGGCGCAGCCGCGGTAGTCGCTGTCGCTGATGATCTCCTGCTGGGCGTCGAACACCCCGAGCAGCCGCTCCCTCGGCGTCGTGAAGCGCTCGACCACGGCGGTGATGCGCGTGGCGAGGGACTCGCGCCGAGAGTCGAGGTAGGCGCGGATCAGCTCTTCCTTGCTGCCGAAAGTGTTGTACAGCGACGCCTTGGCCACCCGCGCGTGCTCGATGACCCGGTCGATCCCGACCGTCTGGATGCCCTCGTCGTAGAACAGCTCGTTGGCCGACGCCAACAGCCGTTCGCGCGCCGAACGCCGGCCGGTGTCGAGAACTTCGGTCCTGGCAGCCATCGGCGTTCCTCTCAGACAGATCTGTCTAGCTTAGGCCGTCTCGGTGGTGATCTCGACGCGGTTCGGATAGAACGCGACGTGTCCGGCGATCGACTCGACCGCGGGATAGGGCGCCTCGTAGGTCCAGACCGCGTCGGCGATCTCGCTCGGACGTGACGATGCTGTAGTACGCCGCGTCGCCCTTGTACGGGCAGTACGTAGTGGTGCTGCTGCGCTCGAGCCGAGTCTGGTCGACATCGGTGAGGGGGATGTAGTGGACGGCCGGATAGGTCGCCTCGCGCAGGGTCAGCGCGGACTTGGTGTCGGCGACGAGCGTGTCGCCGACACGCACGGTCACCCGCTCCTGCGCCGGCTCGATGGTGATCGGGTGTTCGGGACCGGGGGTCAGCATGGGAATTCCTTTCAGACCGGTTGGCCGGTGCGTACCGAGCGACGCACGAGCCCTGTCAAAGCCAGAACGGCCAACACCATCACGAAGATTCCGTACTCGCGGGCGGTATGGATCAAGCCGCCGTCATGCACGACGAGATACCCGGCGGCGACGGCCGGCGCGCCCAGGCCGATGTAGGAGATGACGAAGAGCAGGGAGAGGACGCCGGACCGCTCGTGCGCGGCGGCGAGCGGAACGACGGTGCGGATGCCGCCCTGGAACCCGGCCCCGAAACCGAAGCCGGCGATCGCCGTGCCGCTGAAGAAGAGGATGGTCGAGCTCGCGCCGATCGCAATGAGGTTCAGCCCGACGCCGGCCAGCAGGCTCGCGATCCCGATGAACATAACCACTCGCGGCGCGGTGTTGCGCAGGACGTAGGTCGCGGAGGCCGCGACGCCGGCGAGGAGGAACAAGCCGAGGCCGCCGAGGACGACCGACTGCGAGCCGGTCAAGCGGCGGGTGAGCGCCGGGCCGAGCGAGGCGTAGAAACCGGCCAGCGACCAGACCGCGATGAGCACCGGAGCGGCGACCAGCACCGGCCCCCGCGTCGCCCGGGGCAGCTTGATGTCCGGGACCAGCGTCGCCAGGGCCCCGGGCTTGCGGCTGACCGTCTCGTGCAGCAGCAGGACGCCGACTGCCTGGAGGCCGAACACGCCGAGCAGCGCCAGGTAGATCAGGTGCTCGGGCGCGGGCAGGTACTGCACGACGACGCCGGACACCAGCGCGCCGAGCCCGGTGCCGATGCCCGGCGCCACCGCGTTGGCGAGCGTGCCCCGCTCACGGCTGATGTCGATCATCCCGGCCCCGAGCGCGCCGAGGGCGGCTCCGGTGGCCAGGCCCTGCACCACCCGGGCGACCAGCAGCTCCGAGACGCCCGACGCGGTGGCGAACACGATCATGGCGACCGCCTGGCCGGCGAGGGCCGTGAGCAGCACCGGCCGGCGGCCGAGGTGGTCGGACACGGTGCCCAGCGTCAGCAGCGCGACCAGCACGGCGAGGGCGTAGATGCCGAAGACGAACGTCGTCGTGATCGGCGTGAAGCCCCACTCGGCCTGGTAGATCGCGTAGAGCGGGGTCGGCGCGCTCGACGCCGACAGGAAGGTCACCACGATGGAGGCCAGCAGGACGAGCCCGGCAGTGCCCGAGAGTCCGGTGCGCGCCGGCTGCGGGTCCGGCCGGGTGTGCGGCGCACGGATGTGGACGGTGGTGGTCATGACGCTCCTCGGCCAACTAGGTAGACAGGTCTGTCTGCTATCTCCAGTAGATTAGACCGACCTGTCTAGTGATGTCAACCGGTTGTGCCCCGCACCGGAGCGACGCGAGCACGGTGCGTGGTGTACTCGTGCCCGAGACCGGCGGGAGCGAGGACATGATCGATCTGGACGAGTTGGCGGCCGCCGGGATCGTCGACGCCCACGCCCGGCGCTCGTTGCTGGAGTACCTCGACTCGCTGGGCTTCACCACCGATGAGATGGTCGAAGCCGAGCGCGAGGGGCGTCTGTTCGCCCTCGCCGGCGACGCGCAGATGCGTTCCGGACGCCGGGTGCACAGCCTCCGGACCGTCGCCGCCGCGCTGGGCCGCCCGCTGGACGACATAGAGCACGCCTGGGCCGCGCTGGGGCTCACGGTGACCGGTCCCGACCAGATCGCGCTGACCGAGGCCGACCTCGAGGCCCTGCGCACGTGGTCCGATCTCAGCGCCGCCGCGGGCACGGCGTCCTCGCTGGGCGTGCTGCGCGTCCTCGGCGCGACCATGGCCCGCTTCGCCGAGGCCGAGTCGTCGGCGATCCGCGGCGGCGTGCCCGAGATCCAGATGAACCACACGCACGACGAGGTGGCGACCGCGCGTGCCTACGCCGCGGTGACCGCCTTCGTCCCCCGCATCGGAAAGCTGATCGACGCGGTGCACCGGCAGCATCTCGAGAGCGCCCGGATGTACTTCGAAGCAGTCCTCAGCGACACCTCGGCGACCGTCCTGTGCGGAGTCGGCTTCGTCGACCTGTCCGGCTTCACCGCGCTCACCCAGGTCGTCACGGCCGCCGAACTCTCGGAGATCCTGAGCGTCTTCACCGCGAGTGTCAGCGACGTCGTGCACGCCGACGGCGGCCGGGTCGTCAAGTTCATCGGCGACGCCGTGATGTGGGTGACCCCCACCGCCGAGCAGCTGGCCACCGCTGCGGCCGATTTGGTCGAGCACCCGAAGGCCCGTGAGGCGGGCATGCAGGTGCGGGCCGGCATCGCGTTCGGGCCGATCCTCGCCTTGGACGGCGACTACTTCGGCAACGCGGTCAACCTCGCGGCTCGGCTCGTCGCGGCCGCCGAGCCCGAACAGATCCTCGCGACCCGCGAGGTCTCCGAGCGGCTGCCCGAGTGGCCGGCGAACCCGGTGGCCCCGCTTGCGCTGCGCGGATTCGACCGTCCTGTCCACGCCTTCGCCCTCGATCGCCCGCCCGGCCAGTAGCGCTGCCGGCGCCCGCTTGTCGGCATTGTCCAGGGCTTTGGTCCCGTTTCTTAACAGAAATTTGACATTGACTCGGTCGAGCGCGCAGCTTTACATGAACCACACGCTCCCCCGGCGGTGGAATTTGAGGAGCGCCACATGGACGACACGTCATCCGAAGCCGGCCGGCACAGCTCGAAACGGCGCCGTCTCGTTCCGCTCGTCTGGGTGGCCGGCGCAGCGTCGGCCGTCCTGCTCGGCCTGACCGTCACCGGCACCATCTCGGGCTGGACGGCGTCGATCACCAACACCACGAACACGACCGGGTCCGGCACCCTGCTCATGCAGGAGACCAACAGCGTCGGGCCGGTCACGTGCTACTCGAACGGCACGGCCACAGGGACGATCGGCAGCAACAGTGCCAACTGTTCGACCATCAACAAGTTCGGTGGCGACCAGACGAACGGCCTCAACCTGGCGCCGGGCACGACGGCTACTGTCACCACCGTCTCGATCAAGAACGCCGGAACGATCGCGGCCAGCCAGTTCACCTTGACTGGGGGAACCTGCGCGCAGTCAGCCAACACCGGTAACACCGGCGTCATCGCCAACGGCTCGGCGACCGACTTCTGCACCAAGGTCAACGTCACGATCAAGCAGGCAGGCGTGGTGGTCTTCGTCGGAACAGCGGCCCAGCTCGCCGCCGGCACCGGGGCGGCCACCCCGATGCCTGCCAACCTCGGGCCGGTCGCTGCCGGCGCCACGGTCAGCATGGAGTTCGATGTGTCGCTGGCCGCCACGGCCGACAACACCTACCAAGGCCTCGCGCTCAGCCTGCCGCTGACCTGGCAGTTCACCCAGTAACACCCAACCAGGACGCGGACCGCGCCGCCGCCCGGCGGCGCGGTCCGCGTCCGGTTCGAGGGCCTCATGCCGACGTCACACCTGCACTCCAGCCTGCGCCTGGTGATCATCGCGTGCGCAGTCGCGCTGCTCTGCCTGTCGCTGGCAATCCGTTCGACCTACGGCGCGCTCACCGGCCGGATCACCAACACCAACGACAAAACCGGCTCGGGCACGCTGCTCTACACGCACACCTATGCCGGCGCCACGACGTGTTCATCGGTCCCAGTCTCAGGCCCCATCCCGGTCACCTCCGCATTCACCTGCCACGGGGGCATCCAGCCCGCGACGGCGACGCCGACTTCGGGTTCTTCGAGCGGCTCCGATTCGATCCAGTACCGGGGCACTGCGCCGGCTGCGCGGGTGACCCAGACGGTGTCGGCCGCCTCATGCGGGCCGGTCCAACTGGCGAACGCGGCCAACAGCGCCAACCCGATGGTGGCGCGCTACGGCACCGCCTTCGCGCCTTCGTCAGGACCAATGACCGGATCTGGATCAATTGCCGTCGATGGAGCAAGCCCGGGCGGATACGAGTCCGCCGTGCTTTCGCAGGTGCAGCCGAACCCGTCGGTGTCGCTGGGCAATACCTACGGCCTCGGCGTCTGGTTCAAGACATCGTCGACGGCCGGCGGAGCCTTGGTCGGCATCGGTAGCAGCGCGACGAACGTCGCCGGCAGCAACGACCGGGTCCTCTACATCACTGCTTCGGGCAAGGTCGCTTTCATACAGAACTCGAGCGGCGCCACGACGACGACCACGGCGAGCTACAACGACGGCGCCTGGCATTTCGCGTATGTGACCATGTCGCAGGTCAACGTCGCCTTCGTCGGCTTGACATCCACCACGACTCTCTCCGTGGACGGCGCCCCCGTCACCGGCGGTGGCTTGCTGGTCGGGTACTCGGCCGCGGCGGGTTACTGGCACCTCGGCTGGTCGCCGGTGAGCGGACTGCCGAGCTACTTCGCCGGCTCACTGTCCAATTTCGTCGTGTTCAACACGGCGGGCGCTCCCAACCCGCCGACCTCAAGCCAACTCGCCAGCCAGTCCACGTTCGACGGCTGGGCCGCCAGCTCGACCGAACGGTGGCGGCTCAACGACACTGGCACGAGCACGTTCGCCGGGCCCTATCCGTACACGGTGAGCAGCTCCACGAATCCCTGCTCGCTGGTGAATCTCAGCTGGAGCTTCGCGACGCCGGCGTCCTGTGGCTGGTCGCCGAACTCGGTCACGGCCGCATGCTCAGACCCACCCGCGGCGTCGCTGGTTGCCTTCACCAGTGCCGGCGCCCAGACCATCGCTTCTCCGGCGCCGGGCACTACCCAGACCTCCACCATCAAGTTGAGCCGCGGCGCCGGCTATGACACGACCTTTTTGCCTGGACTCCGTCTCTACGCGCCGCTGACCTTCAAGGCCGCCTCGGGCGGGTGGGCCAACACGTTCACGTGGGCGGACGCGACGTCGGCGTTCCTGGCATGACGACGACGCTCGAGCGACCGCCCACGACCACCGCCATGGCCGCTGCGCGACAGTCCCGCGCCCGCACCATCGTGTGTGCGGCGGTGCTGGGCCTGCTCCTCACCTCGGTGGCCATCGGTGGTTACTGGCAGGCCACCGGCGGGCGCTGGTACGTCGTGCGCACGCCGTCCATGGGCGCGGCGGCGCCGGTCGGCACGCTGCTCTGGGTCAAGCCGGTCGACTTCGCAACGCTGCATGTGGGCGACTTCATCTCCTTCAAGCCGCCGGGTTCGTCGGTCACGTACAGCCACCGCATCGCCGCCGTGGCGGCGGACGGCACGCTCCGCACGAAGGGTGACGCCAACTCGATCCCCGACGCCTGGCGGCTTACGTCGGCCAACGTCGTCGGCCAGGTCGAGGCCCGCTGGTGGGGGGCGGGATGGTTGATCAGGGCCGCACCGGTCCTGATCGTCGGCGGGTTCCTGCTCTGGCTGACGATCGTGAAACTGACGCCGTCGCGGTGGCATCTTCCGCTTGCCGTCGTCGGGGTATCCGTCATCCTGTCCGCCGCGATATTCGTCTTCCGACCGTTGGTCTCCGCCGAGCGGACCGCGCTCACCCCCACGAGCAACGGGGTCACCGCGACCTGCGTCTCCACCGGATTGCTGCCCTTGCGGCTGCACGCGGTGGGAGGCGGCTCGGTCGATCTGCGCGACGGTCAAAGCGGTTCGGTCTCCAGCGGCGAGGCCGCGCGCGGCCGGTTCTCGGTCACGCTCGCGCCGAAGATCATCTGGTGGTGGTGGCTCGTGCTGGTGTTCGTCTGCTTCGCCCCGGCGATCGGCAGCGCCGTCCGGACAGCACGCAGGGCACCGCTCGGACGGCATCGGGCCGCAGTTGCTTGACGCCTCGGCTGCGCCGCGCCGCCCGGGAGGGAGTATCCATGAAGGATGCCCGCCGTGACCGCACTTGAGCTGCCGGACAGCATCGACATCCGCGAGGTGGGGATGCGCGACGGGCTGCAGCTCGAGGCGCCGGTCCCACTCGCCGGCAAGCTGGCGATGCTCGACGCCATCGTGGCCACGGGCGTGCGTCGGGTCGAGGTCACCAGCTTCGTCTCACCGAAGGCGGTTCCGGCGCTGGCTGACGCCGACGCCGTCGCCGCCGAACTCGGGCGCTGGACCGGTGTGCACTTCTCCGCGCTCGTGGCGAACACCCGAGGAGCCATCCGGGCGATCGACGCCGGGGTGGCCAACCTCGAGTACGTCGTGTCGGCCGCCGACTCGCACAGCCTGGCCAACGCCGGCCGCAAGAGCGCCGACGCGGCCGCCGCCATCGGCGAGATCGCCGCCCTGGCCCACGCGGCCGGCGGTTCACTCGAAGTGATCATCGCCACCGCGTGGGACTGCCCGTTCGACGGACCGACCGATCCCGAGCGGACGCTCGACGTCGTCCGCGCCGCCGTCGAGCAGGGCGCGGACCAACTCTGCCTCGGCGACACCATCGGCACGGTCACCCCGCGCCGCACGGTCGCGCTGATCGACGCGGTCCGGGCCGAGGCGCCCGGACTCGACGTCGGCGTGCACTTCCACGACACTCGAGGCACCGGCCAGGCCAACGCGCTGGCCGCCGTCCTGAACGGCGTGCGCCACCTCGATGCCAGTGTCGGCGGCCTCGGCGGCTGCCCGTTCGCGCCCGGCGCCAGCGGCAACATCGCGACCGAGGAACTGGTCTACTGGACCGAGGACAGCGGCATCTCCTCCGGGCTCGACCTGGCCGCCGTCGTGGCGGCGGCCCGGGTCACTGAGCAGGCCGTTGGGCACGACCTGCCCAGTTCGCTGTTCCGCGCCGGTGGGCGTTCTGTCCCGAGAGGCCCGTTCCGCCCCTGATCGACCGCCTCGCGCCGGCCGCGGGACCGGGTTACCGTGGCACGCGCGCGATCTCGTCCTAAGGAGGGAAGCGCATGGGTTTCACCACCCCGCGACTCCCCGACTTCGATCTGGACGAATGGCGCGGGCGTCCGCACCACCGTCGGCTCGAGCCCCTGGTCAAGGACTGGGGGCTGAACGGCTTCGGGACGCCGGAAGCGATCTACCTCGTCTACCTCGTCAAGCTCGTGATCTTCGTCGGCGGCGCGCTGCTGCTCATCGACGCCACGTCCGACGTGGGCGGCCTCGGCAACATCGGCGACTGGTGGGCCGCGCCGATCGTCTACCAGAAGTTCGTCGTGTGGACGCTGCTGTGGGAGATCCTCGGACTCGGTTGCGGGTCGATGCCCCTGACGTTCCGCTTCCTGCCCCCCATCGGCGGAGCGCTGTACTGGCTGCAGCCCGAGACGATTCGCCTGCCGCCGTGGCCGGACCGCGTACCCCTCACCCGGGGGACCCGGCGCACCGGCGCCGACGTCACCCTGTACAGCATCGTCGTCATCGCCGCGGCGGTGTTGCTGTTCACCGGCTCGGCGAACGGATCCCCGGTCGGCACGGTGCCGTCGTGGCCGATCTGGGTGCTGCTGGTGTCGCTCGTCCTCCTCGGGCTGCGGGACAAGACGCCCTTCCTCGCCGCCCGGCCCGAGCACTACGCGGTGATGTTGGTCGTCTTCCTGTTCCCGCCGGGCAACCTGATCTTCGCGCTGAAGCTGTGCATGGTGGCGATGTGGTGGGGCGCGGCGACGTCGAAGCTGAACCGGCACTTCCCGTACGTCGTGTCGGTGATGATCAGCAACACGCCGTGGCAACGGTCGAAGCGGATCAAGCGGTCGCTGTGGCGCGACCATCCGAACGACATGCGTCCCTCCCGCCTGTCGGAACTGATCGCCCACGGCGGCACCGTCGTCGAGTTCACCGTGCCGCTCGTCCTCATCCTGTCGCGGGGCGGCTGGCTGACGACCGTAGCCGTGACGATCATGGTGGTGTTCCACGTCCACATCACGTCGACGTTCCCGCTCGGGGTGCCGCTCGAGTGGAATCTCTTTTTCATCTATTCGATCCTCGTGCTGTTCGGCCACTATGCGGGCGTCGGTGAGTCGTCGCTGACGTCGACCGCGCTGGCCGTGCTGCTCGTGCTGCTGCTCGCCGGTTTCCCGATCCTCGGCAACCTGCGGCCGGACCTCGTCTCGTTCCTGCCGTCGATGCGGTACTACGCCGGCAACTGGGCGACGAGCGTCTGGTTGTTCCGCAACGACGGCGTCGAGGACCGTTTCGACCGCCACCTCGTCAAGCCGGCCCCGATCGTCAGCAAGCAGCTGACCCGCCTCTACGACGAGCAAACGGCGGAACTGCTGCTCTACAAGGGACTTGCGTTCCGGTCCATGCACTCACACGGACGCGCCCTCAACGGTCTGCTCGCCCGCGCTGTCGACGACCTCGGCGCGTACACGCCGCGCGAGGGGGAGCTGGTCGCCGGAGTTGCCCTGGGTTGGAACTTCGGCGAAGGCCATCTGCACAACGCGCGGCTGCTCGACGCCGTCCAGTTCGAGTGCGACTTCACGCCGGGCCAGCTCCTCGTCATCGCCGTCGAGTCCCAGCCGTTCGGCCGCCCGACGCAGCGCTACCAGATCCTGGACGCCGCCACCGGCCTGATCGAAGAGGGGACGGTGCGGGTCGCCGACCTGCTCGAGCGGCAGCCGTGGGCGTCCGGTGACGACGTGCCCCTGCCCGTCGATGTCATCTTCCCGCCGGCCGCGCCGGCCGTCGCACCGGCGCTTGCGCCGAGTGGCACGGGCGACGCCGGCCGACCCGAGCCGGAGCCCGAACCCCAGCCCGCATCGGCGCAGCAGCCGAAGACCATTTCGGCGCCGGGCGGATCGCAGGGGGCCGAGCCGCGAACCCGGCCCCGTCCTCGACCGCGGCCGGCCGTGAACGGCGTCGCCGCCCGAAGCGTGCCGGCGCCGGCCCAGGCGCCGGCGGCTGAACCAGCAGCGACCGAGCCGGCCCGGCCGGCGGCCGTTCCCGCGCCGCCGGCTCGCGTTTCCGCGGCGCGCCCGATTGCACCTGCGGCTCCCTCCGAACCGCGGCCCAGTCCCTGGCCCCAGCGCAAGGTCAAGATCGCGAAGAGCGCGTGAGCGCTGCGGTGGTCGTCGGGTCCGGCCCGAACGGTCTGGCCGGTGCCGTCGCGCTGGCGCGGGCGGGTCTCGACGTGACCGTCCTCGAAGCGCAGCCCACGATCGGCGGCGGGACGCGCACCGAGGAACTCACCGTTCCCGGCGTCCGCCACGACGTCTGTTCGGCGATGCACCCCCTGGGGGTGGGCTCGCCCTACCTGCAGACCCTCGACCTGGGCCGCCACGGGCTGGAGTGGTGCTGGCCGGAGATCGATCTCGCTCATCCGCTCGACGGCGGCACGGCCGGCGTCCTGGAGCGGTCGATCGACGCGACGGCGGCCGGTCTCGGCCCCGATGGGCCGGCCTGGCGCCGGCTCTTCGCGCATCAGGCTGAACGCTTCGACGACCTCGGCGCCGACATCCTCCGGCCGGTTGCGCACGTGCCGCGGCACCCGCTGCTGTTGGCGAGCTTCGGCGTCCGCGCGCTCGCGCCGGCCTCGTGGATCGTCCGCCGCTGGCACCACGACGAGACGCGCGCGCTGTTCGGCGGCATGTCCGCGCACGCCTTCCGGCCGCTGACCAGCCCGACGAGCGCATCGGTCGGCCTGGCGCTGGGGCTGTCCGCCCACCGGTACGGCTGGCCGGTCGCCCGCGGCGGCTCGAGCGCGATCACCGACGCGCTCGCCGCCGAGCTGCGTGCCTGCGGCGGTCGGATCGAGACGGGCCGGCGTGTGACGTCCTTGTCCGAGGTCGACTCGGCCGACGTGGTGCTGCTCGACCTGTCACCGCGAGGCGTGCTGGACCTGGCCGGGGATCGGCTTCCGGGCCGGATCGCCCGCGCCTACCGCCGCTACCGCTTCGGCCCGGCGGCCTACAAGGTCGACCTGGCGGTGGAGGGCGGCGTGCCGTGGCGCAACGAGCAGTGCCGTCGAGCCGGCACGGTGCACGTCGGCGGGCCGTTCGAACAGGTGGCCGCGGCCGAAGCGGACGTCGCCGCGGGGCGGATGCCGCAGCGGCCGTTCATGCTGGTCGGCCAGCAGTACCTCGCTGATCCGACCCGTTCGGCCGGTGACGTCCACCCGATCTGGATCTACGCGCACGTCCCCTCCGGCTACACGGGCGACGCGACCGAGACCGTCCTGCGCCAGCTCGAGCGCTTCGCGCCGGGCGTGCGGGACCGGATCGTCGGGCAGGCCGTGCGCGGTCCCTTGGACTACGAGGCCTACAACCCCAACTTCGTCGGCGGCGACATCTCCACCGGAGCGAACGATCCGATCCAGGTGCTGCTGCGGCCGCGGGTCGCGATCGACCCCTACCGCACCGGCATCCCGGGCGTGTACATCTGCTCGGCGGCGACTCCGCCCGGCGGCGGGGTCCACGGCATGTGCGGCGCGAACGCGGCCGCGTCAGCCCTGAAGCACTTGCAGCGCTGACCGAGGATCAGTTGGCGCGCCCGGAGACGGCGACCGTGACACCCAGGCCGACGATGGCCACGCCACCGGTGCCACCGATCGCGGCCAGCCGGCGCGGCGAGCGGGCCAGCCACTCGCGCGCGCTGCCGGCGGCAACCGCCCACACGCTGTCGCAGGCCAGCGCGATCGCGGTGAAGGCCGCGCCGAGAAACATCAGCTGTAGCGGCACATGGCCGGCGCTGCGGTCGGTGAACTGCGGCAGAGCCACCGTGAAGAACACGATCGTCTTAGGATTCGCCACGCCCACCAGCACGGCGTCGACGTACATCCGTCGGGGTCGGGCCAGTCCCTTGGCCGGCGCCGCGATCGCCGTGCTGAGCGCGTGGCGGTGGCGGAACGCCTGCACGCCGAGGTAGATCAGATAGCCCGCCCCGACGAACTTGATCGCCGTGTACAGCTCGGTCGAGCGCTGGACGAGGGCGCCCACGCCGACCGCGACGGCCAGCACCTGTACGAAGACTCCCGTCGCGTTGCCGGCCACGCTGAGCAGGCCACCGCGCCGTCCGGAGCTGAGCGCCCGGCCGATCGTGAACAGCACACTGGGACCCGGGATCACGATGAGGACGAACGACGCCAGCAGGAAAGTCAGCAGGCGGTCGGTCGGCGGCATGGGAAGACCGTAGCCCCGCGTCCCACGTGAATTACGGCGTCAGCGCCCGAACGGCCGCAGCTGGTAGTCACCGCGCGTGCGAGCAACCAGCGTCCCGTCCTCGCCGACGACTTCGGCCTCCAGCACGAACGGCACTTTGACGCCCGGCGCGGCTGCGGCCTTGATGCGGGCGATCTCGTCCTCGCTCAACGACGCCGACGCCGACAGCGGGCCCTTGCCCGGCGCGAGGAAGTCGATCGAGAGGCTCTTCACCAGTGGGTAGTGCGTGGAGACGTCGAAAGTCGCGAAATGGATCGCGCCGCCGAGCACTTCGGCCACGGTGAAGGTGACGCCGGCATAGACGACGCCGAAATGGTTGCCGTTGCCCTCGAACGGCACGCGGGCGCGGACGAAGCCAGGCCGCATTTCGACGAACTCGACGCCCATCTGATGCGCGCGCGGGATCAACTGCTCGAGCGCGGTGTTCATCAGGGTGACGGGATCGTCCGCGGTAGAGGTCATGCGGCGGACGATAGCGCCCGCGTAGCCTCCCTTCCCGTGGAGCCGCTGCGGCCGGGAACGATCGTCGTGATCGGCGAGGCCCTCATCGATCTCGTCGAGACCGGCGACGACGAGCCGCGGCTGGCCCGCCCCGGCGGCAGCCCGTATAACGTCGCTCTCGGACTCGCCCGACTGCAACGCAGCACATCCTTCGCCGGGCGGATCTCGCGCGACCCGCTCGGCGCTGTGCTGCGCCGGCACGCGGAGCGCTCGGCCGTCGACCTCACGCTGTCGGTCGATGCAGCGGAACCGACCACGGTGGCGCTCGTCGAACTGGACGGCACCGGCGGCGCGCAGTACCGGTTCGGGGTCGACGGCACGGCTGACTTCGGGTGGACGGACGCCGAGCTGGGGCGGATCCCCGACGAGACGGCGGCGGTGCACTTCGGGTCGCTCGCGTCGTGGCTACCGCCGGGCGATGCCGCGATCGCCCGCCGGGTGGCCGAGCTGCGGGCGGGGGGAGCGGCGGTCAGCTACGACCCCAACGTCCGGCCGCACTTGCAACCGGACCGCGCCAAGGCCCGGGCGCAGGTCGAAGCAGCCGTCCCGCTCGCCCATCTGGTGAAGACGAGCGCCGAGGACCTCGACTGGCTGCGCCCGGGTGAGCCGATCGAGGAGGTCGCCCGCTCGTGGCTCCAGCTCGGTCCGTCGGCCGTCGTCGTCACTCGCGGCGACGACGGCAGCACCGCCTTCACCGCGGCGGCGACGGTCGACCGGCCGCCCGTCCCGGTGGACGTCGTCGACACCGTCGGAGCAGGTGACGCGTTCATGAGCGGCCTGCTCGACGCGCTCGGCCGGCGCGGACTTCTGACGCCGGCCGGCATCGCCGGGGCGCCCTTCGCGGAGTGCCTGGACGACGCCGCGCTGGTCGCCGCCATCACATGCTCGCGGGCGGGCGCCAACCCGCCGCGCCGCGCCGAGCTCGGCCGCGGGCCCACACCGGGCTGACCCGGAGTCGCCAGGCTCGCGTGGGCTGGCTAGCGTCCTCGCGACACCCGCCGCCGGTCAGGAGACGCGAGCCATGCACATCAACGCCGCCGACACCGCCTGGGTGCTGGTCTGCACCGCGCTCGTCCTCTTCATGACGCCGGGTTTGGCGCTCTTCTACGGCGGCATGGTGCGCAGCAAGCACGTCCTGTCGATGCTCGCGCAGAACTTCGCCGTCATCGCCGTCATCAGCGTCGTGTGGGCCCTGGTCGGTTACAGCCTGGCCTTCAGCGGCGACGCCGGCGCCGGGCTGATCGGCGATCTGCACGTCGCCGGGCTCGCCCACTCCAACTCACCCCTGCCCGGCATCGCGCTCACCGTGCCGCAGTCGGCCTTCGCCGCGTTCCAGATGATGTTCGCCGTCATCACCACGGCGCTGCTCACCGGTGCCGGCGCCGACCGGATGCGCTTCGGCCCGTTCCTGGTGTTCTCGGTGCTGTGGGCGTTGATCGTGTACGTCCCGATCGCGCACTGGTCGTTCTCGCCGCACGGCTGGCTCAACAAGCTGGGCCTGCTCGACTTCGCCGGCGGCACCGTCGTCGAGATCAACGCCGGCGCATCGGCACTCGCGCTCGTCCTGGTGCTCGGGAAGAGACGGGGGTGGCCGGCCGAGCCGATGGCGCCCCACTCGCTGCCCCTCACGCTGCTCGGCGCCGGGATCCTCTGGTTCGGCTGGTTCGGTTTCAACGCCGGCTCCGCGCTGGCGTCCGGTTCGCTGGCCGCCCAGGCGCTGATCGGAACGCACCTGGCCGCGTGCGGGGGCCTGCTCGGATGGATCGCGCTCGAGAAGAAGGCGACCGGACACGCGACCACCCTGGGGGCCGCGTCCGGGGCGGTGTCCGGGCTGGTCGCGATCACACCGGCGGCCGGGTACGTCAACAGCCTCGGTGCGATCGCGATCGGCTTCGCCGCCGGCGTCGCCGGGTTGTACGCCGTCCGGCTGAAGTTCCGGCACGGCTACGACGACTCGCTCGACGTGGTTGGCGTCCATGGGGTGTGCGGTGTGGTCGGAACGCTGGCGGTCGGGGTCCTGGCGACGCGCACGGTGAACCCGGCCGGGCGCGGCTTGATCGACGGCGGCGGTGTGCAGCTGTTGGGATGGCAGGCGCTCGGCGTGGTCGTCGCCGCGAGCTGGGCGTTCCTGGCGACGGGAGCCATCGCCCTGCTGGTCCGCCGGACGCTCGGCCTGAGGGCGACGCCCGAGGACGAGCTCGCCGGCCTCGACATGGCGGTGCACGCCGAGACGGCCTACGAGCACGGCGCTCTGGGCAGCCGCTGACCGCGTCCTGCCGGGCGCGCACCGTGGCGGGAGGTAGCCTCGCCCGGGTGTGGAGGTCGGTGTCCGCGGCCGGAGCAGCGGTCGCGCTGCTGGCGGCCTGTTCGTCGGGCCGGTCGGCACCACGCCGCGCCGAGACCCGGCCCGTCGGCACGTCGTCGATCGAGACCATCACCCTGCCGCCGGACACGGGCGGAGCCGGCGGTGCGAGCGGATCGAGCGGTCGCCGCGCCGCCACCGTCCTCGGCTCGGGTGACGTCCTCATCCACCCACCGCTGTGGCAGCAGGCGCACGCCGACGCCTTGGCCGAAGGACGCTCGGGCTACGACTTCGGACCGATGTACGCCAGCATCGCGCCGGACGTCCGCTCGGCCGACCTGGCCACCTGCGAGATGGAGACCCCGCTCGCGCCGCCGGGTGGCCCGTTCGTGGGCTGGCCCAACTTCAGCGCGCCGCCGCAGGTGTTGACCGCGCTGAAGGGCGTGGGTTACCGCAGCTGCACGACCGCGTCGAACCACACGCTCGACCAGGGCTACTCGGGACTGAAGCGCACGCTGGACGAGCTCGATGCCGCCGGGCTGAAGCACACCGGGAGCGCCCGGACCGCCGGCGAGGCCGCGACGCCGCTGATCCTGACCTTGGACAACGGCGTGCGGGTGGGGCAACTGGCCTACTCGTTCAACTTCAACGGCCACGAGCCGTCGGCCGGCGAGGCGTGGCAGGCCAACCTGATTGAGGTGCCGAACATCCTCGCCGCCGCGCACCGGATGAAGCAGGCCGGCGCGGACGTGATCGTCCTGTCGCTGCACTGGGGAACCGAATACGACCACCTCGCCACCCAGCAACAGCGGCAGGAGGCCGACGCGCTGCTCGCGTCACCCGACGTCGACCTGATCCTCGGCGACCACGCCCACGTCGTGCAGCCGGCTGAGAAGATCCACGGCAAGTGGGTCTTCTACTGCATGGGCAACCAGATCTCGCGCCACGAGGACCCGATCGCGGACAGCCGCGAAGGCGTGATGCCGCGGGTCACGTTCACCGAGGTCTCGTCCCATCACTTCACCGCCACCAGCGTGCAGACGATTCCCACGTGGATGGAGGACTCGCCGAAGCTGCGCCTGGTCGACGTCCCGCGCGCGCTCCGGTCGGGCACCTTGACCGCGGCCCAGCGCGCGGCCGACGAACACGCCCGCGCGCAGATCGTGAAGTACCTCGACGCCTACGGCGCGGTCCGCGACGGCCTGCAGATCCCGTAGTCAGCCGTCGGACGGACCGGTCCGCCGGCGGTGCTCGGCGTCGAGGATGAAGCCGGCCACCACGCCGGCGCTGACCAACGGGATCGCGATCCAAATCAGATACCGGCCGAGCCCGCCGATCAGGTACAGGACCGCGGTGTAGAGCAGGAATGGCACCACCACGGCGGCGATCACCCGGGCCCGGACCTCGGAGTGCTGTCGCAACAGCGCGAGGTCCGCGGCGGTGGACCGGTTGCCGCGCTCGGCCTTCTTTCCGGTCGGCTCGCTCACCGCGGTCGTCGCTTCGGCGGTCTCCGTCGCTTCGCCCGTCTCGGTCGCCTCGGCCGGACCGCTCGGTTCGGATACCGGTTCGGCCATGGCGGCCGGTGGTTCGTCCGGCTCGGTCATCTGCTCGGCGATCAGGCCGAGGGGCCCGTCGTCGGGGTCCACCTCGTCGAGGGCGACGTGCGGCTCCTCGTCCGGTTCCGGCGCCGGCGGTGGCTCGACGCGAGCGTGCCGGCCGGTGAGGACGGCAGCGGACTCGTCGGCGACAGCGGCAACCGCCGCCGCGTCCTCGTCGTCACTCGACGCCGAATGCCGACCCATCGGCTCAGTCTTTCAAATCCGGTTGATCGGCAGGGGCACCGCCGCACGTAGACTTCGCAGATCGCGCGCCGAACGAGGGAGATTCCGTGCGGCCTGGGGCCACCTCGACTCGCATCGCCGTGGCCGCAGCGTCAGCGTCACTCCTCCTGGGGGCGTGCTCCACCGTCGTCGACGGTCATCCGGCCGTGGCCAATGCCCCCGACGCCGCTATCAAGGTCATCGGCGACAGTGGCAGCCCGTTCGACACCACCGTGAAGAACGCGATCAGTGACATCGTGGACTTCTGGACCGCCCAGTACCCGAAGATCTCCGGCGGCGACATTTTCGAGCCGCTGAAGGGTGGCCTGTACTCCGTCGACGGCTTGAAAGTGGCGGAGACGAAGCGGGTCGATGGGCCCGCGTCGTCGGAGGCCTGTATCGCCAAGAACCCGACGTTCATCGTCGACAACGGCGCGTTCTGCCTGCTCGACGACTCGATCGCGTGGGATCGCGCGCCGACTCACCTGTTCGCCCAACTGGCGCACAAGTACGGCCCGCTCATGGTGGCCTTGATCTTCGCGCACGAAGTAGGGCACGCGATCAGTTACCGCCTCGGCGTCTTCGACCAGGACCGGCCGACGATCGACACCGAGTCCCAGGCCGACTGCGCGGCCGGCGCGTGGGCGGCGTCGGCGTTGAAGGGTGAGCCGGCCCATTTCCGCGACGTCACACCGGCGAAGCTGGACGATGCGCTGGAGGGGTTCCTCGACGGCCGGGACGGAACGCCCGACACCCCGCAGGACATCTCCCACGGCAACGGCTTCGACCGCCTGTCCGCGGTGGCCGACGGCATCGACAAGGGCGTCACCTACTGCTTCTCGGACGGGTACTTCAAGTCACGGACGTACACCGAGCGGCCGTTCTCCAGCGAGGCCGAGTACGGCGCGGGTGACAACCAGCCGATCGCCGACATCGTGTCGTCCAATTCCAGCCTGGTCGCCGACCTCAACCGCTTCTGGACCGCCAAGGCGAAGATCATCCACAAGACGTTCACGCCGGTAAAGATCGCCGAAGCGAGCCACTCCCACTGCGCCGCCACCGGTGCGACGCAGTTCGGCTACTGCCCGGACGACAACACCGTCTACTTCAGCCGGGCCTTCGCCGAGGCGGCCTACAACAGCCTCCCCGATGTCAGCGGTGATCCCAGGACAGGCAATGTCACCTTGCTCCAGGACCAGCCTGGAGACTTCGCGCTGGGCGTCCTCTTCTCGATCGGGTGGGGCATGGCCGTGCGGCACCAGCTGTTCGACCGCGCCCTCGACGGCAAGGACGCGTTGATCTCCGCCGTCTGCTACACCGGGTCGTATGCCAAGGACGTCAACGTCGCGGCCGGCGCCTCCGGCAAGCAGATCACCTTGTCGCCGTCCGACCTCGACGAAGCGACGTCCTCGATGCTCGATCAGGTGGGCCGGCCGGAGGCGTTCAGCGCCCGGGGGACAACCGGTCTCGACCGCATCCAGGCCTTCGTCAAGGGTTACCGGGGCGGCCTGTCCACCTGCTGACCCGCTCCCCACCTGGTGTGGTTGATTCTGGCCGCGGTTTTCCACCACACGGGGCGGGAAGGCGCAGTCGTCCGGTCGAGTACGTTCGGTTGATGCCCGACATCGACCCCGCTTTCCTCGCGATGCCTGCGCGCGGCCTCGCCGGTGCCGCTCTGGAGCGCGCGCAGGAGCTCGGCGCCGAGCACGCCGACTTCCGCCTGGAACGGATTCGCGTCGGGCGGCTGAGCCTGCGCGACGGCCAGCTCGACTCCTCCTCCGACGGCGAGGACGTGGGCCTGGCCGTCCGCGTCGTGCACGACGGGACCTGGGGCTTCGCGAGCGGCATCGCGCGCACAGCCGATGCGGCGAAGGCGCTGGCCGAGCAGGCGGTGGCGACCGCCAAGGTCAGCCGCGTCCTCAGCAGCGAGCCGGTCGTGCTCGCACCGGAGCAGGTGTACGCCGACGTCAGGTGGGTGTCGTCCTACGAGATCAACCCTTTCGACGTGCCCGAGGCCGAGCGAGTGGCGTGGTTGCAGGAGCTGTCCGAACGCCTGATGGCCGGCGACGGCGTCGACCACGTCGACGCTGCCCTGATGCAGGTGCTGGAGAACAAGTTCTACGCCGACACCGCGGGCACGATGACCACGCAGCAGCGCGTGCGGATCAGCCCCGAGTTCACCGCCGTCAACGTCGACCGGGGGGCGGGCTCGTTCGCCTCGATGCGGACCCTCGCGCCGCCCGCCGGGCGGGGCTGGGAGTACACGACCGGCACCGGATGGGACTGGGACACCGAGATCGCCGAGCTGCCCGGGCTGTTGATGGAGCACGTCAAGGCGCCGAGCGTCGAGGCGGGCACCTACGACCTCGTCATCGAGCCGTCCAACCTCTGGCTCACCATCCACGAATCAATCGGGCATGCGACCGAGCTTGACCGCGCGCTCGGATATGAGGCCGCATACGCGGGCACCAGCTTCGCCACCCTCGACAAGCTCAACTCGCTGCAGTACGGCAGCGAGGTCATGAACATCACTGGCGACCGGACGGTCGAGCACGGACTGTCGACAGTGGGGTTCGACGACGAAGGCGTGGCGGCGCAGCAGTTCGACATCGTCCGAGACGGCGTGCTGGTCGGCTACCAGCTCAATCGGCAAATGGCCCAGGCGAACGGCTTCGAGCGGTCCAACGGGTGCGCGTTCGCCGACTCGGCCGGGCACATCCCGCTGCAGCGCATGGCCAACGTCTCGTTGCAGCCGGCGCCGGACGGCCCGTCGACCGACGAGCTGGTCTCCCGCGTCGAGCGCGGCATCCTGATCAAGGGTGACCGCTCGTGGTCGATCGACATGCAGCGGTTCAACTTCCAGTTCACCGGCCAGCAGTTCCACCGCATCGAGAACGGGCGCATCGTGGGCCAGCTGCGCGACGTCGCCTACCAAGCGACGACGACCGACTTCTGGGGATCGATGGAGGCCGTCGGAGGGCCGCAGACCTACGTCCTCGGCGGTGCCTTCAACTGCGGCAAGGGTCAGCCAGGCCAAGTCGCGGCCGTCTCGCACGGCTGCCCGACGGGGCTCTTCCGCGGAGTCAACGTCCTCAACACGAAGGCCGAGGGCGGGCGATGAGCGACGCTTGCGGAGCGAATCATGGGCGCAGAAGTCCTATGGCGGCCGAACTGAGCGAAGGGAGGGTAGGCCGATGAGCGACGGACAGGAACTCGTCGCGGCCGCGCTGGAGGCCTCGACGGCGGACGGCTGCGTGGTCGTCGCCGAGGAGCACTCCGAGACCAATCTGCGGTGGGCGGCGAACACACTGACCACGAACGGGCAGATGCGATCCCGCTCGCTGACCGTCGTCTCCACCTTCGACCGGGCGGCGGGCACGAGCGCCGGCGTGGTCACCCGCGCCGTCAGCACCGTCGAGGAGGTC
This sequence comes from Jatrophihabitans sp., assembly GCF_046262535.1. GTDB lineage: Bacteria > Actinomycetota > Actinomycetes > Mycobacteriales > Jatrophihabitantaceae > Jatrophihabitans. The sequence continues at coordinate 72,100 of NZ_JBHEMO010000084.1, forward strand.
GCCGATCTGGTGCGGGCGTCCGAGGCCGCCGGCCGCGGCGCCGACCCGGCCGACGACGCCAGCCCGCTGGTCGAGCCGTACGACTGCGACGACGACTGGGACGCGCCCGCCGGCGAGACCTCGGTGGCCGTCTTCGACGTCTTCGCCCCCGCCCTCGGCGCCGCCTTCGAGCGGTGGCGCGCCGCCGATCGGCTGCTCTTCGGCTTCGCCGAGCACGCGATGACGTCCTACTTCCTCGGCACCTCGACGGGCCTGCGGCGCCGGTTCGATCAACCCGACGGGCGGCTGGAGGTCAACGGCAAATCGCGTGACCTGTCCCGCTCGGCCTGGGCGGGTCTGCACACCCGCGACTTCGCCGACGTCGACGTCGATGCGGTGCTCGGGACGCTGGAGCAGCGCCTCGAATGGGCGGCCAACCGCATCGACCTGCCCGCGGGCCGGTACGAGACGATCCTGCCGCCGACCGCGATGGCCGACCTGATGATCTACGCCTACTGGACCGCGTCGGCGCGCGACGCCGACGACGGGCGCAACGTGTACGCGTCCGGGACCGGCGGGACGCGCGTCGGCGAGCGGCTGTCGCCACTGCCGCTGACGCTGCGTTCGGACCCGGGCGAATCCGGTCTGCAGTGCGCGCCGTTCGAGGTGGCGACCTCGTCGGGCGGCGGCCTGCAGTCGGTGTTCGACAACGGCCAGCCGGTGGAGCCCACGCACTGGATCAGCGACGGCACCCTCGCCGACCTGGTGCGCACCCGCGCGTGGGCCCGCGAGACGTCCACGACGCCCCGGCCGATCGTCGACAACCTGATCCTCGAAGGCGCGCCGGGCGGTGCCGGTGCCTCGCTGGACGAGATGATCGCGGCGACCGAACGTGGGTTGCTGCTCACCTGTCTCTGGTACGTCCGCGAGGTCGATCCGCAGACGCTG
>NZ_JBHEMO010000085.1:0-40941 GCF_046262535.1 Jatrophihabitans sp.
CCTGGACCAGCCCCACCGGCCACACCTACCGCGCACCACCAGGCCACTACGACACCCCCCGACCAGGCCGGCGAACCCCCGCCGTTCGAGGGAGATCGTCGAGACCCCGTCGTACCTGCCGGGCGAAACTGTCAGACCGTCGCGCGATGCTGTCGGCGTCGAGAGGGGAACGCTATGACCGAGCGCATGTGGATCAAGTCGCACGTCGAGCTGCTTCTGCAGCGCGAATGGGACGTCTGCCGGGTGGTGGCCGACAGCGACGGCGACTTCCCGTTCCGGCACGGCACCGCGGCCTGCTACGTCTCGGTCCTCGACACCGAGCCGGCGATGGTGCGCGTCTTCGCGCATGCGGCCTTCGGGTTGAAGCCGACGCTCAAGCTGCTGCGCGAACTGAACGACATCCAGCACCGGTCGCTCAGCGCGCGGGTCGAGGTGCGCAACGATGTCGTGGTGGTATCGCAGACGCTCAGCCCGCTCGGGTTGACCCAGCCGGTGCTGGCGCAGGCGATGGACGCTGTGGCCACCGTCGCCGCCGACGTCGGCATCCTGCTCGCGGGCATGTTCGACGGCCGCACCCCGTTTCCGGCCGTCGTGCCGGACAGTGAGGACGCGCCCTGACGCCCCCTCAGCGGGTGACGGGCCGGGACTCGGCTCCGCCGGTCACCGCGCGCAACACCGACCCGGCCATGCCGAGACCGCGGAAGTTGCGCGCGATCGCCAACTGGACGACGTCGACACCGTCCTCGCCGCGATCCAGGATCAGTAGGCCCGCTTCGACGCCGTCGGCGATCACGATCTCGTAGCTCGCATCGGGGTGCGCAGCCTCGAGCTGGTGACGCCGCGCGCGGTATTGCGCGTCGAGAAGAACCGTCCGCACATCGGCCGGCAGGACCCACAGGTCGTCGCGCGATTCGGCGAAGAGGTTGCGCAGATATTCGTCGTCAGCCGGCGTCGCCGCCCGACGGGTCACCGTCGCCACTTCCGTCAGCATGGTCATGCCGACATGCCCTCCATCGCCGCCGACCCGCCGTTCGGACCGGCGCCAGTCAATTAGTTGAACGTACGAAGATCACGGGCGATACGTTTCACACTCGATCAAGGTCTTTGGTCCCGAGCCCGACAAATGCGCCGACCGTGATGTAACGGGTCGGCGGTCGGACATGCTGGATGCGCCACCGCTGATCGCAAGGAGGCTCTCGAAACCGTGCGCCGCTACAGCAGCCGACCGGTCACCGCCGAGCCCGACGAACACGCCGAAGGCCCGTGCTGGGACGCCCGCACCGGCCGCCTGCTCTGGATCGACCAGTACGCCGGGCTGGTGACCGTCGGCGACTTCGACCCCGCCGCTGTGCAGGTGAAACCGGCGCGCACCTACCCCCTCGGCTCCCCTGTCGGCGCCGTCGTCCCGAGCCGCGCGCTCGGCGGCGGATGGCTGACGGCCAGCGCGCAGGGCTTCGCCCACCTGGCCGAGGACGGCGCGGTCACCCCGCTCGCACAGCCCGAGGCCGACACCCCGGCGCGGACCCGGATGAACGACGGCAAGTGCGACGCGCTCGGCCGGTTCTGGGCCGGCAGCATGGCCTTCGACACGACCGAGGGTGCGGGCTCCCTCTACCGGCTCGACCCGGATCTCACGGTGACGGTCGCGCTGCGCGGTGTGACCATCTCCAACGGGCTGGCCTGGTCTTCCGACGCAACGCAGCTGTACTACATCGACACGCCGACCCAGCGGGTCGACCGGTTCCGGATCGCATCCGATGGCACGCTGCACGACCGCACGCCGGTGCTCGCCATCGAGGACGGCTTCCCCGACGGAATGTGCATCGACGACGAGGGCTGCCTGTGGGTCGCCGTCTGGGGCGGGCACGCCGTGCGCCGGTATTCCACGCAGGGCGAGCTGCTGGCCGTCGTCGACGTGGACGCCGCGCAGGTGAGCAGCTGCTGCTTCGGCGGACCGGACGGCCGCACGCTGTTCATCACCACATCCCGGGAGGGCTACGGCGCCGCCGAGCTGGCGGCCGACCCGCACGCGGGCAAGGTGTTCTGCGCCGCCGTCGACGTGTCGGCCCCGCCTGCGGCCGCTTTCGGCGCGTCCCCGTCCTGAGACGGGGCGTGCATCTGGCTTTCCAACGTTGCAAACTAGACAGATCACCGGCGGCCCGTCTCGCGGAGGAGCTACATGACGACCAAGGAATTCCCGTCCTTTCCGGTTGCCGGCTCCGAGTACGATCTCGAGCCGATCGTCCGCGACATCTACACCGACGGCATCACGGCGCTGAAGGGCGCGTTCTCCCGCGGATGGGTCACTCAGCTCGGCGAGGACGTTCTTGCCGCCTTCGATGAGGCCCGCTCCCGCGAGAACGGGGCCATCGGGCGCGGACCGAACCGGTGGTACGTCGAGGTCCACCCGGAGGCGTTCCGCGGGTTCGTCGAGCTCGTCGACCATCCATGGGTGCGGACGGTCAGCGAGGCCATCCTGGGCCCGGACTACCGGATCGTGGAGATCGGCTTCGACATCCCGTTCCCAGGGGCGATGTACCAGCCGTGGCACCGCGACTTCCGCTCGCCGCGCGAGACGACCGAGGAGCACCGACTGACCTCGTTGGCCTTCAACCTCACCACGGTCGACACTGAAGAGGACATGGGCCCCTTCGAGATCGCCCTGGGCACGCAGTTCGACGACCATCCCGACTTCGACCACGGGATGTTCCCGCCGAAGTCGTTCTATCCCCGCTACGAGGAGCGGGGAGTGCGCAAGTACCCGAAGATGGGCGACATCTCGGCCCGCTCGGCGCTGACGATCCACCGGGGCACGAAGAACCACTCCGAGAAGTTGCGGCCGGTGGTCGTGCTCGGCATGGACGGCCCGGAGGCCAACAACAGCGAGCATCACGACCTGGCGGTCACCCGGCCGTACTGGGAGAACCTGCCCGAGCGCGTGCGCCGGCACCTGTCGTGCCCGATCGTCGACGAGCTGACGCCGATCACCCAGAAGCACGATATCGAGGGCCTCGTCATGGGCGAGGCCTGAAACCTACGGTTCGGTGTTGACCCGCGCTGTGCCGCCGGCCCGCTTCGCCTTCAGCTGCTCCATCGCGTCGGCGATCTTCTTACGGTTCTCCGGCTTGCTGGCCTCGCGCTGCGCCACCTGAACGAGCTTGCCGAGGATCCCGATCTTCACTGCCTTGCTGATCAGTCCCATAAGTTCTCCAATCGATTCCTGACGGTTTACCCGAGCCTACGTAGATCTCACGTCCGTCCGTCCGTTACCCGCCGTTCGTGGCGGCCGGGAAGATCGGCAACAGCGGAATCTTGCGGTTGATCTCCCGCGTCTCGGCCAGCGTCTCGCGGGCGACCTCCAGTTGCTGCTGCTGGATCTGCCGCGACGCGCGCAAGGTGTCCAGTGTCTGGACGGCCACGGCCAGTGCCGCCTGGCCGGTGGTCAGCGTCTGCCGGGCAACCGTCAGCGTGGTTTGCGCGATCTCGACCCCGGCGCGGATGGCGCGAACGACGCTGTCGACCTTTCCTTGGAGCTGCTGCAGCGGTCCCAGCGAGGCCACAACGCGACGAACGGTATCGAGCACAGCCGTCGTCTGATCGACCAGCTCACTTGTGTGATCAGCGGTCGTCCGGGCGAGCGTCTGGGATTCCCTGGCCACCGTGAGGCCTTGCTGCTGGATCGCCAAGGACTGCTCGGTCACCTTCAGCTGACTCGTCGTACGCACCAACTGACGGCGCAGGGTGGCCACGGTCTGCCCGATGCCGATTTTCGACCCGTGCAGGTCGGCCCGGACGTGGGCCAGGTCATCGCGCGCGCCGCGGGCGGGACCGAACAGCAAGGCCGAGACGGCGGTGATCGCCACCGCGACGATGACCAGGACCGCGACGATGCGACGCTTGCGGCTCAGCATCGGCCCGCTGTCTACGTCGGCCCATCCGCGGGTCGGGTGGGGGCGGCTGGGCTCGGGCATGGCTCATCCTTCGGGTCGGTTCACTATCTCTATCCCGTTCCGGCCGGCGGGATCACATAGGCGAACCGGTCGACCGATGCGACGCTCGACACTCCGTAGGCGGTCGTGACCCTGATGTCGACGAGGCCGGCGGCGTGGGCCGGAGCCGTGATGTAGATCGTCCCGCTCGACGAGACCTGCAGGGCCGTACCGGCCACCGTCCCGAAGCGCACCCCGGTGACGGACACGAAGTTGCTGCCGGTGACCCGCACCCGCACCCCGCCGGCGACGTCCCCGGCATTCGGGCTCACGGCGGTGACGACCGGCGGGGCCACGTAGCGGAAGGTGGCGGCGGCAACCGGTGCCGACGTGCCGACCGTCGTGGTGACGCGAACCCCGACCACTCCGGCCGCGTGGGCCGGCGCCGTGACGGACAGGCTGGTCGACGACGAGACGTGCAACGACGTCCCCGCCGTACTGCTGAACGTCACCTTGCGCACGCCCCGGAAATCCCGTCCCGTGATCGTGACCCGCGTGCCGCCGGAGGTCGGGCCGGACCGCGTCGAGAGCGCCGTGACCGAGGGCGGCTTACCGTGCGCGTAGAGGTCCACGAACATGTACCCGTGCGACCGGTAATAGCTGATGATCGCCGGCAGCGCAGCCACGGTCGCCGGGTTCCCGCCGGGCTGGTTGTGCATGAGGATGACCGGGTGCGCCTGGGTGCCGCCCGCGATCGCGCGGCTCTCTATGCGGTGGACCCAGTAGGAATCGCCCGACCCGGCCGCCTTCCAGTCCTCGGTGTCGACCGACCAGTTCCACACCCACATGCCCCGGCTCTGCGCGAGCTGCAGCGTGTCAGCGTTGTAGTTGCCGTAGGGCGGCCGGAACAGGCAGGGCTCGGCGCCGGTGATGCCGGCCTGCTCGGCCCGCTCGCGATCCATCTCGCTCGCCTGCCCCGTCCGGCTGAGCAGCGGAAGGCTGGCGTGGTCCCAGGTGTGGTCGCCGAGGGCGAACCCGTAGGACTGTTCGCTGCGTACCGTCGAAGGCAGACGCGCCTCGTTCACGCCGAGGTTGAAGAACGTCGCCGTCACGTGGTTGGCCGCGAGGATGGTCATGATCCGGCCGGTGTCGCGCCCGGGCCCGTCGTCAAAGGTCAGCGCCACCGTCTTGGCGGTGATCGCCGGCGCCGAACGGTGGACCCCGTAACCGGCGCCCGGGCAGGCGGTCACCGCTCCCGCCGGCTGGATCGGCAGGATCGCCAGCCCGGCCAGCGGTAGCAGCGCGGCCACCCCGAGCCTGGAGGCCAGCGATGGCCGACGCGACGACACGGAACCCCCAACCCGACCCCCGACACGGCGAAGATCCAGGGCGGAATCTACCTCGGACGGTCCTGTTCTTCGGGGACATCCGGCCAGATTCCGCTAAGCGGGGAGCAGACTGGGTAGCCCTTTACCGAGACGACCGGACTCACAGTGAGGAACACCGAAATGAGCTTCATGGACCGCGCCCGGGAAAAGGCCGACGAGCTGGCCAAGAAGGCCAAGCCGATGGCTGAGGACCTGGCCAGGAAGGCCAAGCCGATGGCCGAGGACCTGGCCAAGAAGGCCAAGCCGGTTGCCCAGGACCTGCGGCAGAAGGCCAAGCCCGCCGCCGAATCGCTGCGCGAGCGCGCCGGCGCCTTCGCCCAGAACGCGAAGAAGTCCCGCGACGGCGGCGGGGCCGGAGCCGGCGACGCCACCGTCGGCCCGACCGCGGCCGGCGCGACCCCGACCGGCGCGACGCCCGCCGGCCCGACTCCGTCCGCACCGGATCCCGCCGAGCACATCGACGTTCCCACGGTCAACGACCAGGGCGAAGGATCGGTCTGAGCCGCGTCAGAGGGAGACGGGCCGCGGCTCGGTCGCGTCGCTCCTCGGGTCGATGAGGATCTTCGCGTGGGTCTCGGGGTCGGCGAGCGCGGTGAACGCCTCGTCGACGCCGGCCAGGCCCACTGAGCCGGTGACCACCGGCGCCGCCTTCACCTTGCCGTCGGCGAGCAGGTGCAGCGCATTGTGGAACTCGATCGGCGTGTAGCCGAGCACGAAGCGCAGGTCGATCTCCTTGTTGATCGCCATGACCGGCCGGATCCGGTCGGGCTGCATGCAGACGCCGACAACCACGACACGAGACGCGAGCGGCGCCCCAGCGATCAGCTGGTCGATCACCCCGGGGACGCCGACGCACTCGAAGATCACCGGATGCTTCGGCGTTGCCGCGCCAAGGGCCTCGGCCGCCTGGTAGATGCGGTTCCACGGCACGAGCGGGATCCGGCGCAGCTTCTCCATCGAGCCGACGGCCAGCTCGAAGAGTTCCGGAGCTCGTTCGATGTGGCCGTGCCCGGCTGTGCGCTCGAAGGGCGACTCGACCGCGGGGTCTACGACGACGTCGGCACCGCAGGCGGTCGCGAGCGCGCGGCGACCGGCGGAGAAGTCGCTGGCCACGACCGTGCGGACCCCGCGCGCCTTCAGCATCGCGATGACGGCCAGTCCCACCGGTCCGCAGCCGATGACGACTGCCACCTGGCCGCGGCCGATCTGGCTCCGGTTGACCGCGTGCAGCCCGACGGCCATCGGCTCGGTGAGCGTGGCCAGCTCGGTCGAGAGCCCGTTGGGCACCGCGAAGGCGAGCGATTCCTCGACCAGGATCTGCTCGGCGTACCCGCCCGGGGCGGCCGTCGACAGACCAGTGGGATGGACCGCCGATCCGTTGCGCAGCAGCGGGAACGCGACCACGCGCGTGCCGGCGCGGAACCGGCTCGTGCGCGGGCCGGACTCGAGCACCTCGCCGCAGAACTCGTGGCCCAGGACGACGGACTCGCTCGACCGGAACATGCCGTCGTAGCCGACCTCGGCGGTGATGTCGGCGACCTCGTCGCAGTGGTGGCGCGCGTGCAGGTCGGAGCCGCAGATGCCGCAGCGCAGGACCTCCAGGAGCAGCTGCCCGCGGGCCGGCCGCGGTGACGGCAGGTCGACGACCTCAAGCTTCGCGTCGGTGCACGTGACTGCTCTCATCGGACTCCTCCGGCGGTGGGCGTGACGCTCGCCGTTCCCAGTCGGACGGGCAGGGACGCCCAGCCGCGAAGCACCCGGGTGGGCCGGCGCGCGCCCGGCCCGGCCGCGGTGAGGTCGGGGAAGCGGTCGAACAGGGTGCGCAGGCCGACCTCCCCCTCGGCGCGGGCCAGGGCCGCCCCGAGACAGAAATGCCGTCCGCCGGAGAACGCCAAGTGCCGGCTCGCGTTCTCGCGGCGCACGTCGAAGGTGTTCGGATCGGCGAACACGGCCGGATCGCGATTCGCGCCGGCCAGGGTCATGACCAGGAAGGAGTCCTTGGCGACGGCGCGCCCGGCGACCTCGACGTCGCGGTTGGCCACGCGTCCGGTCAACTGCACCGGCGACTCGAGGCGCAGGATCTCGTCGACGGCGTTGGGCCAGCGCTCGGGCTCCGCGCGCAGGATCTCGAGTTGGTCAGGATGGTCGGTGAGCAGCCGCACCCCGTTGCCGAGCAGGTTGACCGTCGTCTCGAAGCCGGCGGCGAGGACGAGCCCGGCCGTCGCGCGGATCTCTTCGTCGGTGAGGTGCTGACCGTCGGCACTGGCCTGGATCAACTTGCTCATCAGATCGTCGCCGGGTTCGCGGCGCAACTTGGCGATGTGCTCGCCGAGCCAGCTGTCGAAGGCGACCAGGCCGCGCTCGACAGTCAGGAACTGCCGGTACGGCAAGGCGAAGTCGAGACTGGGGGCCACGTGGTCGCCGAACTCGAGGACGAGGTCGCGATCGGCGTCGGAAACGCCGAGGATGTCGCTGATGATCGCCACGGGCAGCTTCGCGCAATACCGCTCGACGATGTCGACCGGACCGCGCTGGGTGCTCAACTCGTCGAGCAAGCGGTGCGCGACCGCTTCGATGTCGCCCCGCATCGCTGCGACGGCGCGCGCGGTGAACACCGAGGACACCAGCGTGCGGTAGCGGGTGTGCGTCGGTGGCTCGACGGAGAGCAGCGACGGCGGCTCGAGCGGGTGCAGGGCGCCGGTGCGGGTGTTTCGTTCGATCCACTGCAGGCGCGGCAGCACGCTGGCGCTCACCGAAGTGGTGCGGAAGTCGTCCGACCGCAACACCGAGTGGGCGACGGCGTGCGACGCGCTGATGAAGCCGAGCCGCGTGGGGCTCAGGTCGCCACGCGCGCGGATCTCCTCATAGATGGGGTACGGGTTCTCGCGTACCGACGGGTCAGAGATCAGCCGAGCCTGCGGATCGCCCTGGGCCGCCCATCGCCGCGTGGCGAACCGGCCCAAGCCGTGCAACACCACCCACCGCGCCCTCATCTTCATGCCTTCACTCTGGCAGACGGTCTGGACGGTCGTTCCCGACCGTCGTAGTTTCGACCGATGAGCGGCGTACGGGTGCTGGTCGGCACGCGCAAAGGTGCATTCGTCCTCACGTCCGACGAGCAGCGACGCGACTGGGACGTACAGGGCCCGCACTTCCCGGGCTGGGAGGTCTACCACCTCGCCGGATCGCCGGCCGATCCCGACCGGCTCTACGCGTCGCAGTCGACCGGCTGGTTCGGCCAGCTCATCCAGCGCTCCGACGACGGGGGGCGGACGTGGGAGCCGGTCGGCAAGGACTTCTCCTACGCCGGCGTGCCCGGCACCCACCAGTGGTACGACGGAACGCCGCATCCCTGGGAGTTCGCCCGCGTGTGGCATCTCGAGCCGTCGCCGACCGACCGGGACACGGTGTACGCCGGCGTCGAGGATGCGGCCCTGTTCCGCTCGACCGACGGCGCCCAGACCTGGGAAGAGGTGCGCGGGCTGCGGGAACACGGATCGGGCTCGCACTGGCAGCCCGGCGCCGGCGGGATGTGCCTTCACACGATCGTCCTCGATCCCACGAACGCCGACCGGATGTTCGTGGCGATCTCGGCGGCCGGCGTCTTCCGCACCGAGGACGGCGGCGCGACCTGGCAGCCGGCGAACAAGGGCCTGCTCTCCGACGGCATCCCGTCCCCGGCCGCCGAGGTCGGCCACTGTGTCCACAACCTGGCCATGCATCCGTCCCGGCCCGACACGCTGTTCATGCAGAAGCACTGGGACGTCATGCGCAGCGACGACGGCGCCGATTCGTGGGAGGAGGTCAGCGGCAATCTGCCGAGCGATTTCGGCTTCCCGATCGGCGTGCACGCGCATGAGCCGGAGACGGTGTACGTCGTGCCGATCACCAGCGACTCGCACCACTTCCCGCCCGAGGGGAAGTTGCGGGTGTACCGCAGCCGCACCGGCGGCGGCGAGTGGGAGGCGCTGACCAACGGACTGCCGCAGGAGAATTGCTACGTCAACGTCCTGCGCGACGCCATGGCGATCGACTCGCTGCCCGACTGCGGCGTGTACTTCGGGACGACGGGCGGGCAGGTGTACGCCTCGCCCGACTCAGGTGACAGCTGGTCGGCGATCGTCCGCGACCTGCCCTCGGTGCTGTCCGTCGAGGTGCAGACGCTGTGAGCGACGCCTACGGAGCGAGGCTGTGAGCATCCGGGTCACGCTGCCGGCTCACCTGCGCCAGCTCGCGAAGTGCGGGCACGAGGTCTCGGTGGACGCCGAGGCCACCCAGCGGGCCTTGCTCGACGCGATCGAGCAGACCTACCCGGCGCTGCGGGGAACGATGCGCGACCCGGCCACCGGCCAGCGGCGACCGTTCGTCCGGTTCTTCGCCTGCGGCGAGGACCTCTCACACGACTCTCCGGACGGCCCCCTTCCGGACGCCGTCGCCGCCGGGAAGGAGCCGTTCATGGTCGTCGGCGCCATGGCTGGGGGGTAGCAGGGGCAGCGTGCCACGGACGCGCGGAGCGCATCCACAGCTCGGGACCCGTTCAGAATGCGGGTGGGTTGGGCACGGTCTACGGTGCGGGGTTGACGTCAGGAGCTAACAGTGCGATTGACTTTTTACGGAGTTCGCGGGTCGACGCCGTCCTTCTGTGAGGCGAACCAGCGCTACGGCGGCAACACGGCGTCGGTGGTCCTCGAGGAGGAGGGCGAGGAGCCGATCCTCTTCGACCTCGGCACTGGGCTGCGCCCGTACGGTTCGACCTGCCCGATGGACGGCACGTTCGCGGCGACCGCGTTGGTCACCCACATCCACTGGGACCATGTGCAAGGTTTGCCGTTCTTCGCTCCGGTCCACGTCCCCGGCGCCCGCCTCGATGTGTACGGCCCCCACCAGGAAGAGGGTCCCCTCGGCGAGGTGTTCGGCGACCTGATGCGGCCGCCGTATTTCCCGGTACGCCCGGACGAGCTCGGCGGCGACGTCCGCTTCGTCGACGCCACCCGCGACACCTTCGTCGTCGGGTCGCGCAAGGTGATGGTCCGCCCGGTGCCGCACAAGGGACCGACGGTCGGCTACCGGATCGAAGGTGCCCACGGCAGCGTCGCCTACGTCTCCGACCACCAAGCCCCGCTGTCCCTCGACACCGTCGACGAGAGCGTCCTCGAACTGGCCGACGGCGTGGACGCCCTCATCCACGACTCGCAGTACACGCCGGCTGAGTTCCAGAAGAAGAAGGACTGGGGGCACTGCACGCTCGACTACGCGCTGCTCGTCGCGCGAGAGGCGAAGGCCAAGCGGCTGATCACGTTCCACCACGACCCCGCGCACTCCGATGACGATCTGGACCGGTTGACGGCCGAACTGCAGGATTCGGCCAAGGAGTCCGGCGTCGAGGTGCTGGCCGCCCACGAAGGCCTCGTCCTCGACCTCTGAGCCCGCCCCAACCGTCCCGTGTCGACGTGCGTACGCTCGACCGAGGAAGATCGCGGCGCCGTAGCGCGCGCTCGGCTAGCGAAGGGTAGAGCCTCGTGTCGGTCACGCTCTCCAAGGGCGGGAACGTCTCGCTGTCCAAGGAGGCGCCCGGGCTGACCGCGGTGGTCATCGGGCTCGGGTGGCAGGCGCGGACCAGTTCCGGCGCGGATTTCGACCTGGACGCCTCGGCCCTCATGCTCGGTCCGGACGGCAAGGTGCTGTCCGACGCCCACTTCGTCTTCTTCAACAACCTGAGCAGCCCGGACGGCTCCGTGGAGCACTCAGGCGACGACCTGACCGGTGGCTCCGGACAGACCGACGACGAGCAGATCAAGGTCAACCTGCTCACCGTGCCCGCCGAGGTGCAGACCATCGTGATCGCGGTGTCCATCTACGACGCCGACAACCGCCGCCAGTCTTTCGGGCAGGTGCGGACGGCGTTCATCCGCGTCGTCAATCAGACCGACGACCGCGAGATCACCCGCTACGACCTCACCGAGGACGCGTCCACCGAGACCGCGATGATCTTCGGCGAGCTGTACCGCCGCGACGCGGAGTGGAAGTTCCGGGCCGTGGGTCAGGGTTACAGCGACGGGCTGCGGGGCATCGTCCGCAACTTCGGCGTCAACGTCGCCTGAGCGCGCATCATGTCCTGATGGACGCGCGGCGCCGGCTCGACAGCGAACGCGAGCGGCTCACTCGAATTCTCGTCGCGGCGTTTCCATCTGCGTCACCCGCGCGCATCACCGACAGCGTCCAGACGTTGATCGCCTTCGTCGATGCGTTTCCACCGTCCGCGCGGCGCGTCGTCCGGTTGAGTTCGTGGCTCCACGGGCGTCGTCGAGCGACACGCATCCCAGCGGTGGCCCGCATCGCCCGGCTCTGCCTCGATCTCGCGGTCATCGCCTATTACGAGCAGCCCGCGGTGCGGGCCGAGGTCGGGTACGAACCTGATCCCTGGATCGCCGAGCGAGCCGCGGAGCGGGAGGCACGGTGGTCTCCGGAGATCGCTGCTCATGGCCGCGTGGTGATCGAGCCTGCACCGTTGCGCCCGCGAACGGACAGCCCTCATCGGCCGACGGGGTCGATTGTTGCCGGCAGCACCATGGACGGGCCGCTGGAGGTCGACGTCGTCGTCGTGGGCTCCGGCGCAGGCGGCAGCGTCGTCGCCGCTGAGCTGGCCGAAGCCGGACTGTCGGTGGCCGTGCTCGAGGAAGGCGACCACCACCGCACGGAGGACTTCACGACGGCGACGCTCGACATGCTGCGGTTGTTGTACCGCGACGCCGGGGCGTCCTCGACCCTGAGCCGAACGCCCGTGCAGTTTTCCGAGGGGCGCTGCGTCGGCGGTTCCACCACGGTAAATGGCGCGATGGCCTTCCGTGCGTCCGAGCGGGTGCTACGGCGGTGGGCTGACTCGGCCGGGTTGCCGCGCTTCGATCTTGAGACCGAGTACTCCCGGGTCGAGCGCTTCCTCTCAGTAGCGCCGCCGGACCCGCACTCACCTGGACGTGATCAACACCTGTTGCGGGCCGGCGCTGCACGGCTCGGCTGGCGGACGATCGAGAACCAGCGCGCGCAGGTGCACTGCATCGGATGCAACGTCTGCGTCTGGGGCTGTCCGACCGGGGCGAAGCAGTCGACACTGGTGTCCTATCTGCCCCGTGCGGTCGCGTTCGGCGCCACTGTGTGGACCGGTTGCCGCGTGGACCGTCTTCTGTTCGCGGGCAAGCGGGCGACCGGCGTGACCGGTCGACTGACGTCGACTGGCGACCCGTTCACCGTCCGCGCTCGCCGCGTCGTCCTCGCGGCGGGCGCGGTGCAGACGCCGGCGCTGCTGCAGCGCTCGCACATTCGGACGCCGTCCGGTCAGGTCGGGCGCAACCTCACCCTCCATCCCGGCGCGGCAGTGACCGCGCTGTTCGACGAACCTGTCCAGGGCTGGCGGGGAGCGCATCAGAGCTACCAGGTGCGCGAGTTCGAAGATGACGGCGTCATCCTCGCCGCCGTGAACCTGCCGCCGTCACTCGCGGCGCGCTCGCTCGGCCTGCGCGGAACCGCGCTCGAGCAGGCGATGGCCGACTATCCCCGGATGTTGACCGCGGGGGTGCTCGTCGAGGACACCGGCGCCGGACGCGTGCGGACACTGGGCCGTGAGGACGTGGCCGTGACCTACCCGGTGACGCGGCGAGACGGCGACCGCATCGTGCGCGCGGTGACGCTGCTGAGCGAGGCCCTGTTCGCGGCCGGCGCCCGACGGGTGCACCTGCCGATCGACGGGACGTCGCCGGTCGACAGCATGGACGCGGTGCGTCGCTGCACCGGGGCGGTCGCGCCGCACCGACTCGAGTTATCGACCGTCCACCTGATGGGGACGGCCCGGCTCGGCGCCGATCCCATGGCGTCGGTCTGCGACCCGCTCGGCGCCGTCCGTGACACCGACCGCCTCCTCGTCGCGGACGCGAGTCTCTTCCCCGGCGCTGTCGGGGTCAATCCACAACTCACCGTCATGGCCCTTGCCACGCGGGTTGCCGGAAGGATCATCGACGAATGGTGAACACACTCCCCTCGCCGGCCTACCTCGACCTCGTCCGCCGACCGCCGCCGCTGCGGCGGCTGATGTTCGAAGGGCGAACCCCGTCCACGGACGCGCTGGCCGGCTCCCAGTTCCGGGGCACGAACCTCACCGGCACCGCGCGCGTCCTCGGCCTTCGCCGCTTCATCAAGGGATTCGAGCGGGCCGCCGACGGCACGCTCACCGGATACAACCGGCGGGTCCGCGGCGCCGAACTCGCCAGTCCCTGGACCGCGAGCCCGTGGCGCGGGCAGGAACGGTTCGGCTTTTACTCCGTCGATCCGGTCGACCCCGAGGCGAGGGACAACGCCTACCTCCACGCCCTGCTCCTCGACTACAGCCTGGGTGACAACCCGCCCCGTGACCCGTCGAAAGTCCTGCGTGACTATCTGGTCCAACTGCCCGACAGCGAAATGCTGCTCGGTCACGCGTTCGCGGCGATCGGCCCGTGGCGCCGTCCCGTCGGATACTTCCTGCTCGAGCGGATGTAGCGCGGGCGGTTGTCCACAGTGGCTGCCGGAAGTGTCCGCCCGCCGGGTGAGAATGGGTCGAACACTCACGAAAGGCGCAGGCGTGACAGAGGACAAGTACCTGACGAAGCTGGCCGCCTTGTTGCGGCAGGCCGAGTCGACCGAGAACGAGCACGAGGCCGAGGCATTCATGGCCGCGGCCCAACGGCTCGCGACGGCGACGTCGATCGACCTGGCCGTCGCCCGGGCGCACGCCGCGCGCAAGGAACGGCGCGCCGCGCCGATCGCCAAGCGCATCGAGATCGGGCCGCCCGGCAAACGAGCGCTGCGCACCTACGTCCAGCTCTTCCTCTCGATCGCCCGGGCCAACGATCTCACCTGCGACCTCGCCGGCAACTCCACCTACGTCATCGCGTACGGTTTCGAATCCGACATCGAGGTGTGCGAGGCGCTCTACGCGTCGCTGGTCGTGCAGATGGTGCGCGCGTCCGACGCCTATCTGCGCTCCGGGGCCTACCGGCGCGAGGCCCACCCTGTCGACGAGCGCGGACCCGACGGTCGGTGGCGCACCGTCCGCAAACCCGTGCACGGCATCACCGCGCGGATCAGCTTCCAGACCGCGTTCGCCGGCCGCATCGGCGAACGCCTGGCCGAAGCCCGCGAGCAGGCGACGACCGAAGTGCTGAAGATGGCCGCGGCGGAGATGTCGTCGACCACGGGCACGCAGCTGGTGCTGCAGGAGAAGGCGCTCGAGATCTCCGACTTCTACAGCCGGACGTCCACCGCCCGGGGCAGCTGGCGCGGATGGGAAGGTTCGGGACGCTCGTCGACGCTGGCGGAGCGAGCCGGGCGCCGGGCCGCCGATGCCGCACGCACGACGTCGGCCCAGGAGCTGCCGGGCCGGCGCCGCGCGCTGCCGTCGTGACGGCGCGCGACTCCTCCCGGTCGCGCCTGTACGAGGCCGAAGGCGTGCTCGCCCGGATGATCGACCGCCGCGACGACTTTCCGGTCGCCGAAGCGTTCGGGTCGCGGGTCACGGTGCCCGAAGACCGCAAGTTCGGCGACATCGACTCCGTCCAGCGCTACATCGACGCGGTGCTCGCGCTCGCCTGGGTCCGTCGTGGTGCGCCGGACCGGGCGGCGTTGCCGGTTCGCGTCCGCGCGCGGGCCGGGGCGACCAAGGCAGAGTACGAGTTCGCCACCCATACGATCGCCGTCCCGCCGCATCGTGTCGGCGGGCGTTGGGCCATGCGCGAGCTGGTCGTGCTGCACGAGCTGGCCCATCACCTCGCCCCCGACGCCGGGCACGGGCCCGAGTTCGCGGCCCAGCTGCTCGAGCTGGTCGAAGAACTCGTCGGCGTCGAAGCCGCGTTCCTGCTCCGTTCGAGCTTTCTGGACGCCGGCATCCCCATCGGCTGAGCGTGTTACGGCGCGCGACACGCGCACCGCCATGCAACCATGGCCGTGTGCTGAGGAGGCCGCTGCTGCGCGTGTCGACCGGCGCCGCGTTGCTGGGCACGTCCGCCCTCGCGCTGCTGGCTTCCGGGACTGCGACCGCCGACGCCGCGCCGCGGTCATCCTGCGTCATATCGGGAAGTGTCAGCCCGACCGTCGTCCAGCGCGGCGAGAACGTCACCGTGACGGCCGCGGTGCGCTCCAGCGGCGGAATCTGTCGCGCCGGGTCCTTCGAGGTCACTGGCGGACCGTTCGTCCTGCGAACGACCGAGATCTTCAACGGGACGGGCAGCTGCGCGATCACCTTCGGAGCGTTCGACGGGCTGTCGGGGATCGACGTCGTCCTGTCGACCGGCCAGCGCCAGCGGATCGGCACGGTCACTGTGCTGTCGCCCACGCCGACGCCCGGCACCACGAGGACTGTGGTCAGGCGCACGGCGACCGTGACCCCTCCGGCCCCGGCCGCTTCCTCCGCAGCCGCCGCCGCTTCGTCGCGGGCGGCCGCCGCAGCAGCCAGCGCCTCGCGGGCGGCGGCCACATCGGTGCGAACCTCGACCGTGACGAGTACCGCGTTCCCGGGCGACAGCGAAACGCCGTCGACCCCCGCCGCCGGGTCCGGCATGGGCACGCCGGTCGCCGCCAGCGCGTCGGCCAGCGGCTTCTCGGTCAACGTGCGAACCGACCCCAGCGGGGGCTCGTCGGTCCCCCTTCTGCCCCTCTTGATCGCTTTGCTGGTTCTGGCCGGTTTCGTGACGGCGGCGGGCCGGTTCGTCTACGCCCACATCCACGAGGAACTCCAGGCCTAGGCCGGCCTTTCGCGTCACCACCCCTCAGACCGGCGGTTGGTACCCGAGAAATGTACGTACAGCCACCCTTCGTACTCCTTCCTCGCGAGACCACTCTGGTCTCGCGGTACGGATGCGGACTGGCCGCAGCCGACCTCGTCGCGGCGAGCCTGTCGCCGCGCACCACAGGGGGTATGAACCATGCGCACACGTTCACCGGCGATAGCGCTCGCCACAACCGGACTGCTGGCGGCGGCGCTCGCCGTGGTCGCGGCGTCACCGGCCGCAGCGGCCACCCAGAACCGCGCGATCAGCTCCTCCTTCTCGGGCAGCGTCGATCCGCACGTCAACTTCAACACCACGGCGGTCTGCGACGACTGCTACCCCGACTTCGCCGGGCCCGGCCCCGGCAGTTGGGCGTTCGGGGCAAGCGTCGACACCACGGTCACCGACCTCGAATACGCCGGTGCAGCGTCGACGGCAGTCAGCTACGACGACAGCCTGCTGCGCCAGGGCCAGACCGTCGCGGTAACCGACACCCTGACGCCGGGCGCCGGCCTGGTCACCGCGAAGGGCTCGATGCTCGTCCAGTACGGCGTCTACCACGATGCGTCCGGAGGCACCGATTTCTCGCCGGCCGGAACACTCACGCCTGGGAACGTGCCGTTCACCGCCAGCTTCCCGTGCTCGATGCCGCTGCCCGGCGACGCCCCGGTCACCTGCAACTCCTCGCCGGTGAGCGTCCCCGTCGCGACCATCACGGTGATCCCGGCCGTGTTTCCCGTACCGGGCTTGAGCATCGTCCTCTCGGTCAACGTCACCGTGTCGGTGACGATCTCCGGGGACGGCGTCGCCACCCTGCGTTCTGTGCAAGTGGTCGGCGGGAGCGCCCCTCAGACGGCGCAGTTGAACTTCGGTGGCTCGAGCCCGTCGACACTGGTCGATCCGGCGCACCTCTCGTGCACCCAGCCGGCCGGCAATGACGTGAGCTACGGCTTCACCCATACTGCCTACGCTCCCGGCGTGGACCTGACGACGACGACGGCGGTCCACTTCGAGGCGACGGTCACCGACGTCCCCATCCCCGTGCCGCCCTTCCTGGTCGACCAAGGCCTGTTCGGCGGCGACCTGGGCTCGGTGACCAACCCGGCCCGCGGACTGACCCTTCCGGTGACCGCGCCGGACCAAGCCGTCACCCTCGGCACGCTGGCGAAGAACAACATCCCGCCGACCGTGGATTCCGGCGGCGACTACAGCGGAACGCAGGGCGCGCCCGTGGTCTTCGACGGCAGCGGTAGCACGAGCGTGTGCGGAGCCCCGACTCTTCGGTGGGACTTCTCCGACGGCGGTGTGGCCTTCGGCGCGCGCCCCCAGCACACGTTCAACGGCAGCGGCGTCTACAGCGGCCAGCTCACCGCGACCGACGCCACCGGGCTGACCTCGACCACGAACTTCAGCGTCGACATCGCGAACCTGCCGCCGGCCGTGACAGCCGGCCCGGACACGAGCGCGGTCTGGGGCGTCAACGTTGCCCTCAACGGGGCTGCCACCGACCCGGGCTCGGACGACCAGTCCACGCTCACCTACAGCTGGGACTTCGGCGACGGCACGCCGAGTGCGACCGGCGGCGCGCACGTGCTGCACAAGTACTCGACGCCGGGCAACTACACCGCGACACTCACCTCGTGCGACCGGCACAACGCCTGCGCGTCGGACACCGCTGCAGTCACGATCCGCAAGCGCAACGTCACGGCGGCCTACCTGACCGACACGACGGGGACGTACAACACGGCCGGCGTGCTCAAGGCGTCGCTGACCGACGAGCTGGGCAATGTGGTGGCCGGGCGGACGATGTCGTTCAGCTTCGATTCCGCTGCGGTCGGAGATGCGGCGACGAACTCGCTGGGCTTCGCCAGCCGGTCGTTCACGCCGACGACCGACGCGGGGACGCACTCGGTCGGGGTCAGCTTCGCCGGTGACACGCTGTACAACAGCTCCTCCGACAGCCGGAGCTACGTCGAGTCGCTCAAGGGGACGGCGGTCGCGTACACCGGTGCGCTGAAGGGTGGCGCGAACAAGACGGTCACTCTGAGCGCGGTGCTCACGGACGCGACCGGACTCGCGCTGTCCGGCCAGTTGATCACCTTCCGCCTGGGCACGCAGACGGTGGCGGCGACGACGAACGCCACCGGCGTCGCGTCCACGTCGCTCAAGCTGAACCAGAAGAACGGCACCTACCCGCTGACGGCAACCTATGTTCCGGCCGGCGTCGACGCGAACCACTACGTCGGCAGCGCCGCGTCGGTGTCCTTCTCGCTGCAGGTGAAGTAGCAGTATCAGTTGATCTTGTGCAGACACGCGGGCCACAGCCCGCGTGTCTGCACAAGATCGCGTCAGTTCAGAGGGGCGTGACGTAGGCGGCGCTGATCCCGCCGTCGACCAGGAACGTCGACGCCGTGATGAAGGACGCGTCGTCGCTGGCCAGGAAGGCGACGGCGCCGGCGATCTCGTCGGCCTCGCCGAAGCGTCCCATCGGGATGTGCACCATGCGGCGCGCGGCCCGGTCGGGGTCCTTGGCGAACAACTCCTGCAGCAGTGGCGTGTTGATCGGGCCGGGGCACAGCGCGTTGACCCGGATGCCTTCGCGGGCGAACTGCACCCCGAGCTCGCGGCTCATCGCCAGAACTCCGCCCTTGCTCGCGGTGTAGGAGATCTGCGACGTCGCCGAGCCGAGTACCGCGACGAAAGACGCGGTGTTGATTATCGACCCGCCGCCGGCGCTGCGCATGTGCTCGATGGCGTACTTGCAGCACAGGTAGACCGAGGTGAGGTTGACGCGCTGCACTCGGTCCCACGCCTCGAGGCCGGTGTCGAGGATCGAGTCGTCGTCCGGCGGTGAGATCCCGGCGTTGTTGAAGGCCACGTGCACGCGGCCGTAGCGCTCGACCGCCTGCTCGAAGACCACCTTGACCTGCGCCTCGTCGGACACGTCGGCCTGGACGAACTGGCCGCCGACCTCGGCCGCCGCCTTCTCCCCCGCCGCCGCGTCGAGGTCCACGCACACGACGTTGGCGCCCTCGGTGGCGAAGCGGCGCGACGTGGCCAGGCCGATACCCCCGCCCGCACCCGTGACGACTGCGGTCCTGCCCTCCAGCCGGTTCGACATCGCTACTCCTTCGTCGAGATGAAGACGTTCTTGGTCTCAGTGAACGCGAACGGGGCATCGGGTCCGAGTTCGCGGCCGAGGCCGGAGGACTTGAAACCACCGAAGGGCGTCCAGTAGCGCACGGAGGAGTTCGAGTTCACCGACAGGTTCCCGGACTCGATTCCCCGGCTGACCCGCAGCGCGCGGCCGAGGTCGCGCGTCCAGATCGAGCCGGACAGCCCGAAGTCGCTGTCGTTGGCGATCCGGACCGCGTCGGCCTCGTCCTCGAACGGCACGACGGTGACGACCGGCCCGAAGATCTCTTCGTGCAGCGTCCGATCGCGCGGGTCGCGCGGCGTGAGGACGGTGGGCGGGAACCAGAAGCCGGCATCGGTCGGCGCGCTGCCGCGGAACGCGACGTCGCTGTCGTCCGGGACGTAGTTGGCGACGCGGTCGCGCTGGGCGGCGCTGATCAGGGGGCCCATCTCCGACTTCTCGTCGGACGGGTCGAGCACGGCGACGCCCTTCACGGCCTGCTCGAACAGTTCCATGAACGGGTCGAACACGCTGCGCTCGACGAGGACGCGGGAGCGGGCGCAGCAGTCCTGGCCGGCGTTGTCGAAGGCGGCGTACGGCGCTGCGGCTGCGGCCGCGGCGAGGTGCGCGTCGGCGAAGATCACGTTCGCGCTCTTGCCGCCGAGCTCGAGGGTGACCGGCTTGATCCGCGCGGCGCAGCCGGCCATGATCTGCCGGCCGACCTCGGTCGAGCCGGTGAAGACGATCTTGGCCACGTCCGGGGAATCGACGAAGCGCTGACCGACGACGCTGCCCTTGCCCGGCAGCACTTGGAACACGTCCGGCGGGATGCCGGCCTCCAGCGCCAGCTCGGCCAGCCGCATCGCCGTCAGCGGCGTGAGTTCGGCGGGCTTGAGGACGACGGTGTTCCCCGCCGCCAGCGCCGGCGCGAACCCCCATGACGCGATGGGCATCGGGAAGTTCCACGGGACGATGACGCCGACGACGCCGAGCGGTTCGTGGAACGTCACGTCGATGCCGTCGGCTACCGGGATCTGCTGGCCGATCAGGCGTTCCGGCGTCGCCGAGTAGTACGCGATCACGTCGCGGACGTTGCCGGCTTCCCACCGCGCGTTGCCGATCGTATGGCCGGAGTTGGCCACCTCGAGCCGGGCGAGGTGCTCGCGGTCGCCGTCCACCACCTCGGCGAAGCGGCGCAGCAACCGGGCCCGGTCCCCCGGCGACACCGCGCGCCAGGCCGGCAAGGCGGCGCGGGCCCGGGCGATCGCCGCGTCGGTCTCCTCCGCGCCGAGCAGCTCGACGCTGGCCACCGTCTCCTCGGTCGCCGGGTTGATCACGTCATGTGTGGTCATGGCTTCCTACATCCGCTCGAATCCGCGGACCCGCTCCCAATCGGTGACGGCCGCGTCGAAGGCGGCGGTCTCGACGCGGGCCGCGTTCACGTAGTGGTCGACGACGGCGTCACCGAAGGCTTCACGGGCGAGGCTGCTGTCCTTCAGCAGCGCAGCGGCTTCGTGCAGCGTCGTGGGCACCCGGTCGAAGTCGGCGTCGTAGGCGTTCCCGGCGAACGCCGGCTCGAGCTCGAGGGCGTGATCGACGCCATACAGGGCCGACGCGATCATCGCCGCGACGGCGAGGTAGGGGTTCACATCGCCGCCCGGCAGCCGGTTCTCGTAGCGCAGGCTCGACCCGTGCCCGACCACCCGCAGCGAGCACGTTCGGTTGTCGTAGCCCCACGCCACCGCAGTGGGCGCGAAGGTCGACGGCTGGTACCGCTTGTAGGAGTTGATGTTCGGTGCGTAGAAGTAGCTGAGCTCGCGCAGCCCGGCGAGCTGGCCGGCCAGGCAGCGCTCGAAGTCCTCCGAGACGCCGCCGTCGCGGTCGCCGGCGAACACCGGCGTCCCGTCGGCCGTGCGCAGCGAGAGGTGGATGTGGCAGGAGTTGCCCTCGCGCTCGTTGTACTTGGCCATGAAGGTCAGCGAACTGTCCTGCTGGGCCGCGATCTCCTTGGCACCGGTCTTGTACAGGACGTGGTTGTCGCACGTGGTGAGCGCCTCGTCGAAGAGGAACGCGATCTCGTGCTGCCCCGGGTTGCACTCGCCCTTCGCCGACTCGACCTGCATGCCGGCGTCGCGCATCCCGAGCCGAATCGCCCGCAGCAGGGTCTCGACCCGGCTGGTGCCGAGGATGGAGTAGTCGATGTTGTACCGGTTCGGCGGTGTCAGCCCGCTGTAACGCCTGTCCCACGCCTCCTCGTAGGAGTCCTCGAACACGATGAACTCCAGTTCGGTTCCGACGTAGGCGCTCCACCCGCGCTCGGCGAGGCGGGCGAGCTGGCGCTTCAGGATCTGGCGCGGCGACTCGGCCACGTCGGTGCCGTCGAGCCACTGGACGTCGGCCAACAGCAAGGCGGTGCCCGGTTGCCACGGCACGGCCCGCAGCGTGTCGAGGTCGGGGATCATCGCGAAGTCGCCGTAGCCGCGCTCCCACGACGAGATCGCGTAGCCGTCGACGGTGTTCATGTCGATGTCGACGGCGAGCAGGTAGTTGCACCCCTCGGTGCCGTGTTCGAGCGTCGTGTCGAGGAAGTAGCGCGCGTCGAGCCGCTTGCCTTGCAGCCGGCCCTGCATGTCGGTGATCGCGAGGACGACGGTGTCGATGGAGCCGTCGCCGACTGCGGTACGCAGCGCGTCGATCGTCATGGGAGCTGGCATGGCGGAACACCTCTCGCAAGAAGGTACGGCCACCATACCTTCAGGATGGCCGGGGTCAATGGTCGCTCAACTCAGGAATCCGCGGAGCAGGGCGGCGGTGCCGTCGACGTGCTCCTCCATCTCGGCACGGGCCGCGTCGACCTGGCCGCCGAGGATGGCCTCGACGATGGCTGCGTGCTGCCTGTCGGAGTGTGCGATGTTGCCGGGGATGACGGGGATGGCCCGCAGCAGTTCGTCCAACCGCATCTGGACGTCGGCCACGACCGCCGTGACGAGGGCGCTGCCGCCGAGCGCGGCGATCGCGAGGTGCAGCCGCGAGTCGGCCCGCCGTCGCGTCGCCGGTGTGGTGTCGGTGGACTCGCGAAGGTACTCGCGCAGGCTGGAGCGGTCGGCGGCGCTCAACGTCCGGCTGGCCGCGAGCGCCGCGGCGCCGGGCTCGACGACCTTGCGCAGCGCCAGCGCATCGTCCAGGGCGTACCCGATCGACTCCTCGATCTTGTCGCGCGAGCGGGCGGGCTCGCGCCGCGGCGCGGCCACGAAGGTGCCGCCGCCGCGGCCTCGGCGGGACTCGACCAGGCCCGCGTCGCGCAGTGCCTTGATCGCCTCGCGCAGCGTCACCCGACTGACGCCGAGCGTCTCGGCCAGCTCGCGCTCGGGCGGCAATCGGTCGCCCTCGACCAGCACGCCGAGCCTGATGCCCTGCACCAGCCGCTCGATCGTCACCTCGAAGGCGTTGCGTACCGGGACGGGCGAGAACAGCGTCTGGGTCCAGAGCGCCTCGACGTTGCCGATCGTCATCCCCGCGCACCCGCCGGGCGGTAGTGCGCGGCGGCGGTGATGAGCGCGGCGAACAGCGCCTCGCCCTTGTAGGCCTCGGGATGCCACTGGACGCCCATCGTCCACCTGCGGTCGGCCAGCTCGACCGCCTCCACCGTGCCATCGTCGGCCCAGCCGCAGGCCTTCAGCCCGGCGCCCAACTCGTCGAGGGCCTGGTGATGGTGCGTCGCGATCTCGATCCGCTCGCCGCAGACGACCGCGAGCCGGCTGCCCGCCTCCAAGGTGACGAAGTGCCGGCCGTGCGCCCCGACCAGCGGCGCGTGCACGTCGGTTCCCACCACGTCGGGCAGGTGCTGGATCAGCGTCCCGCCCAGGGCCGTGTTCAGGACCTGCATCCCTCGACAGACGCCCAGGACGGGAAGATCGCGGTCCAGCGCTTCACGCACCAGCTCCAGCTCCCAGCCGTCGCGCTCCTCTCGGGCGCCGCCCGTGCTCGCGTCCCGCTGCGCGTGGTAGCGGCCCGGATCGACGTCCGGACCGCCGGCAACGACCAGCGCGTGCACGCCGTCGAGCGCGGGGCCGGCGTGCGTCGCGGGCGCGGGCGGCAGCAGGACGGCGACGCCACCCGCGCCCTGGACGGCGCTGCTGTAGAGCGCGGGCAGCAGGTCGGCCGGCTCCGTCCACTCGCCCCAGCGGGCCGGCTCGCGGTAGGTCGTGATCCCGATCCGGGGCGCGGTCACGGGCCCGTTCCCCTTACTCGGGTGCCGGCCGGGTCGAACAGCGGTTCGGCGACGACCTCGCCGCCGACCCACTTCCCGAACAGGTCGAGTTCCACCTGCGTTCCGGGCTTGGCGTCCACCGGCAGATAGGCGTAGGCGAGCGACGCGTCCAGCGTGTAGCCCAGTCCCCCGGAAGTCACCCGGCCGACCACCTGCCCATCGACGCGAACCGGTTCGGCGCCGAGCACGACGAAGGACGGGTCGTCGAGCACGATGGCCCGCAGCCTCCGCTGCAGGCCAGCGGCCTTGGCCGCGACCAGCGCTGCCCGGCCGAGGAACGCCTTGTCGAGCTTCACGCAGAATCCGAGACCGGCCTCGTACGGCGTGGTCTCGCCGGTGAGATCCGTGCCCCAGGCGCGGTAACCCTTCTCCAAGCGCATGCTCTCGATCGCGCGATAGCCGCCCGCGACCAGCCCGAATGGCCGGCCGGCGTCCCACAGCGTCTCCCACAGAGTGGCGCCGTACTCGCTCGACGCGTAGATCTCCCAGCCCAGCTCGCCGACGAACGTCACGCGCTGGGCGCGGGCCGGCACGTCGCCGACCGTCAGCTCCTGGGCGGTCAGGTAGGGGAACGCCTCGTTGCCGAGGTCGCTCGGCGTCACCGATTGCAGGATGTCGCGCGAGCGGGGACCCCACAACGCGTAGCAGCAAGTGGCGCCGGTGACGTCGCCGATGCGGACGTCGTCGCCGGCGCGGCGCTCGGCCTGCCGGCGGAGCCAGGCGAGGTCGTGCGCGGCCGACCCGGTGCCGGTCACGATCAGGAACGCGCCGGCTGCCAGTCGGGTGACCGTGAAGTCGGCCTCGATCCCACCGTGTTCGTTCAGGGCCTGGGTGTAGGTGACGTCGCCGACCCGGCGCGCGACGTCGTTGTCGCACACCCACTGCAGGAACTCGGCGGCGCCGGCGCCCGTCACCTCGATCTTGGCGAACGACGACTCGTCGAACAGGCCGGCCACTTCGCGGGTCGCCCGGTGCTCCGCGGCGATCGCGGGGGACCAGTAGCGTCCGGCCCAACCGGTCGGCCGGGCCCCGTCGACCGGGCCAGCGTTGGTGTCGTACCAGTCGACCCGTTCCCAGCCGGACTTCTCGGCGAATCGCGCGCCGTGCCGGCGATGCCACTCGAACGCCGGCGAACGGCGCAGTGGACGGCCGGCTTCGCGCTGAAGGCCGGGATAGGGGATGTCGTAATACCTCCGATAGGCCTCGACCGTGCGGGCCAGCGTGTGCCCCGGTGACCGGTACTGCTGCCCGAACCGCGAGATGTCCATGTGCGACACGTCCATCGACGGCTCGCCCTGCGTGATCCACTCGGCCATCAGCCGGCCGATGCCGCCGGCCCCGGCGATGCCGTGCGCGCAGAATCCGGCGGCGACGAAGAAGCCCGGCACGGCCGTCTCGCCGAGGCAGAACTCGTTGTCCGGCGTGAACGCCTCCGGCCCGTTGATCATCCGGCGCAGGCCGACCTCGCCCATGACAGGGACGCGGCGCTGCGCGTTGGCCGCGATCTGTTCGAACCGTGGCCAGTCCTCGGCCAGCAGCCGGCCGTTGAAGTCGCTGGGCACGGCGTCGTAGCTGTGCGGGGTTGCCGTCCACGGCGCAGGATCGCGTTCGTAACCGCCCATGAGCAGCCCATCGACCTCTTGACGGAAGTACACGAGGTTGTCCGGGTCGCGCAGCGTGGGCAGCGCCGGATCCTCGCGCGTGCGGAACGGTTCGGTGATCAGGTATTGATGCGCCATCGGGACGATCGGGATCCGGACGCCGACGAGCCGCCCGATCTCGGCCGCGAACAGGCCGGCGCAGTTGACGACCACCTCGCATGCGATGTCGCCGCGGTCGGTGCGCACGACACTGACCCGGCCGGCGTCGGTACCGATGCCGGTGACGCGGGTGTGCTGCGCGACGTGCACGCCGTTGGCCCGGGCACCGGCAGCCAGCGCGTACGTCAGCTGCGACGGGTCGAGGTAGCCGTCGGATTCGAGATAGGCGGCCCCGACAACACCGTCCAGGTCGACGAGGGGGAAACGTTGCGCCGCCTCGGCCGGGGAGATCTCGTGCAGCGTCAGGTCGAAGGTGCGGGCCCAGCTGATCTGGCGCCGGATCTCCTGGAGCCGTTCGGGGGAGGACGCCAGCTTGATGCCGCCACTCTCCCTCCAGCCGACCGGATGTTCGCCGGCCTCCAGAGCGCGGTAGAGCTCCACCGAGTACACGTTCATCCGGGTCAGGGTCGGATCCGAGCGCAGCTGCCCGACCAGGCCGGCCGAGTGGAACGTGGAACCGCTCGTCAGCTCGGCGCGGTCGACGACCACTACGTCGCGTTCGCCCTGCTCTGCGAGGTGGTAGGCGACACTCATCCCCCCGACCCCGCCACCGATCACGACGACGCGCGCCGATTCGGGGAGTGCGGGGCTCGGCACGGTTCGATGATTGCGCGCCGCGCGACCCGCCACAAGCCCAAAAGGTCTGCCCCCTAGACCAGAACCGACAACCGGTCCTACGATCCGGAAAACCATCGCTCGGGCTGCCGAGTGGCGGTCATCGCTGCTGGCGGGAGGTGGCGTTTGACGGGACGACCTGCACCGGCCCTTCGTGCCGGTCGCCTTCCGGACGCCGCCGATGCCGTCGCGGTGTTGCAGCGCCTCGACACGCTCGCCGGTCAGGACTTCGAGCTGGAGTTGTTGACCGGCGGCCTCACCAACCGCAACTACCGGGTCATCACCCGCGGCGGCGCGCAGTATGTCGCCCGCTTCTCCAGCGTGAAGACCTCGCTGCTCGCAATCGATCGTGAGGCCGAGTTCCACAACTCGACCATCGCCGCTGCCGCGGGTGTCGGTCCGGCGGTGGCCGAGTTCGCCCCCGACGAAGGCGTGCTGCTCGTGGAATGGATCGCCGGGCGGACCTTCGCACCGGCCGATCTCGACGACCAGGATCAACTCGGGCGCCTGGCCGACGTCTGCCGGCGGCTGCACGCTGCCCCCGTCTTCGCGAGCGACTTCGACATGTTCGCCGTCCAGCAGCGCTATTTGGCGATCGTGCGCGAACTCGGCTTCCGCCTGCCCGAGGACTACCTGTCCTTCGAGCCGATCGTGGCCCGGGTCGAACAGGTGTTGCGCGGGTCGGCCCTCGACAGCGTCCCCTGCCACAACGACCTGCTGGCGGCCAACATCATGGACGACGGCGAGCGCATCTGGCTGATCGACTTCGAGTACTCGGGCAACAACGATCCGTGCTTCGAGCTCGGCAACATATGGAGCGAGGCAGTGCTCGGCGTCGACCGCCTCGAGCACCTGGTGACGTCCTACTTCGGTGTGGCGTCGCCGGTACAGACGGCCCGGGCGCGACTGTTCGGGCTCATGGCCAACTACGGCTGGACGCTGTGGGCGTCCATCCAGTCGTCGGTGAGCGATGTCGACTTCGACTTCTGGGAGTGGGGCCTGGAGAAGTACGCCCGCGCCCGCAGCGAGTTCCAGAGCGCCGAGTTCGACGACCTGATCTCGACCATCCGGGAATCCATCCGAACCGAGGGAGCCAAACCGTGGCCGACACCGTCGCGCTGAACGAAGACGAGCAACGCCTGGCCGAAATGGGGTACAAGCAGGAGCTCAACCGGTCCTGGTCGGGGTTCTCCAACTTCGCGATCTCCTTCTCGATCATCTCCATCCTGGCGGGCTGCTTCACGACGTTCGGCGTCGGTTGGAACAACGGCGGCCCGGCCGCGATCGCCTGGGGCTGGCCGGTAGTCTCGCTGTTCATCCTGGTCATCGGGTTCTGCATGTCGGAGCTGGT
Organism: Jatrophihabitans sp.; assembly: GCF_046262535.1. Classification (GTDB taxonomy): domain Bacteria; phylum Actinomycetota; class Actinomycetes; order Mycobacteriales; family Jatrophihabitantaceae; genus Jatrophihabitans. The sequence continues at coordinate 27,303 of NZ_JBHEMO010000085.1, forward strand.
CTCGGCCTTCCCGACGTCGGGCGGCATCTACTGGTGGGCATCGAAGCTGGGCGGGGCCAAGGCCGGTTACTACACCGGCTGGCTCAACCTGATCGGGCTGTTGGCCATCGACGCGTCGGTGGCCTACGGCTGCGCCACGTTCTTCGACCTGACGCTCGACGTCTACAACAAGTCGTGGGCCGCCCACTACAGCCTCAACCGGGTGTTCGTGATCTTCCTGGTGGTGCTGTTCCTCGTCGCGCTGGTCAACATCTTCTCCAGCCAGCTGCTCGCGGTGCTCAACAACATCTCCGTCTGGTGGCACGTCGCCGGTGCTTCAGCAGTGATCCTGATCCTGCTGTTCGTGCCCGACCACCACGCGAGCACGTCGTCGGTATTCACGCACACGGTCAACAACACCGGGTTCTTCGGCGGCCACACCCACGGCGTGGGATTCCTCTTCTACGTGTTGCCGTTGGCGGCGATCCTCACTCAGTACACGATCACCGGTTACGACGCATCCGCTCACCTGTCGGAGGAAACGAGGTCGGCCGCGAACTCGGCCGCGAAGGGCATCTGGCGCTCGATCTTCTACTCGGCCATCGGCGGCTGGATCTTGCTGCTCACCTTCCTCTACGCGGTGCAGGACGAGGCCGGCGTGACCAAGGGCGGCGGCGGGGTCGCGGTCATCTTCAGCCAGGCGCTGACCTCCAAGTGGGCCGCCCTGGTGCTACTGATCTCCACCGTCGGCCAGTTCTTCTGCACCGTCGCTTGCATGACCAGCACCACCCGCATGCTGTACGCGTTCAGCCGCGACGGCGCCGTCCCCGGTAGCCAGTTGTGGTCGAAGCTGAACCACAACCGGGTGCCCGTCTACGGCGTGATCCTGTCTGCCGTCATCGCGGTCCTGCTCACCTCGCCTGCGCTGGTGAAGGTGGACATCAACGGCGCCCCGGTGCCGGTGGCGTTCTTCGCCGTCGTGTCCATCGGCGTGGTCGGTTTGTACGTCGCCTTCGCCATCCCCATCTGGTTGCGCTGGAAGGCCGGTAGCAACTTCACTGCCGGTGGCTGGACGCTCGGTCCGAAGTACAAGTGGATGTGCCTCGTGGCCGTGGCCGAGATCGCGGTGACGTCGATCATCGCGCTGCTGCCGACGAGCTCGCTCGGCGTGCCGTGGAACGACGGGTTCGCGGCGAAGTACGTGAACTACACGATCCTCGTCGTCCCCATCGCCCTCATCCTGCTGTGGATCTGGTGGCACCTCTCGGTGAAGAACTGGTTCACCGGACCGAAGACGACGGTCAACCTCCCCGCCGGAATGTCGTCCGCCGACGAGATCGCCCTGGAACACAAGCAGCATTACCAGCTGCCTGACTGAGAGCGGACGGCTAAACGAGAGGCGGCTCGACCTCGTCGGCCCAGGCGGCGTGCTCCCTGCGCGCCCACGCCGAGGAGACCCATCCGGTGCGCATGCCGCGCCGCGCCTCGTGGTCGCTCAGCGCGAAGAAGACGTGCCCGAGCACCAACAGCCCGAGGGCGAGGGCGAACCAGTCGTGGACGAACGTCGCGCCGGTCCGCCAGGTGAGCCGGGCCAGGTCGGGGAAGTACATCAGGAGCCCGGTGCCGAGCAGCACGAGGATCGCGCCGGCGCTCAACGCGGCGTTGATCTTCTGCCCTGCGTTGAACTTGGCCACTCGGATCGTCCCGTCGCGCCGGGTGCGGGAGCGCAGCCAGCGCCAATCGGCCGGAGTGAACCGGTTGAGCCGGCGGAGATCGGCGCGGTAGGCAACCGAGGCCGCGCCGAGCAGCATGGGCAGCGGCAGGGCGAACCCGGCGTAGACGTGGATCAGCTCGATGATCCGACGGTGCCCGAACCAGACTGCGAGCTGGCCGTTGTAGAGAATCGCGGCGGTGGCGATGCACACGGTCATCAGCACCGCCGTCGTGCGGTGGACGATGCGTTCGGCGCGGGCGAAGCGGTGCAGGTCGCGCGACGTCGGGGTGTCCGGGCGGCTCATGGGGGTTCGCGCTCAGTCCCGGTACGAGCCGTCGATGTCGTAGCCGCGCGGTTCCCAGTATCCGGGGACCTGTTCGCTGGTGAGCTCGATGCCGGACAGCCACTTCGTGCTCTTGTAGCCGTACATCGACCCGCAGTACATGCGGACGGGACCGCCGTGGTCATGCGTGACCGGGGCGCCCAACATCTGGAGCGCGACGAGCACATCCGGCCGCTGCGCCTCCTCCAGCGTCAGGCTCTCGGTGTACGTGCCGTCGAAGGACGTGAAGCGGACCGCTTTCGCCGCGGCCGACGGCTCGGCTCGCTGCAGCAGTGTCGAGAGCCGGACACCGACCCAGTGCACGTCCGGGACGCGCCATCCAGTGACGCACTGGAACTCGCGGACCAGCTTCGTCTGCGGCAGGGCCTGCAGGTCGGCGAAGCTGTAGGTCGCCGGCCGCGCGGCGAGGCCCGACACGCCGAGCTGATAGTCCCGCGTCGTCCGGCGGGGTACGGAGCCGGTCACCGAGTAGTAGCGGAACGTGTCGCCCAGCGGGATTAGGCCGGTCAGCCCGGTCGGATCGTGGTTCTGGATCGGCGTCAGGAAGCGGGCCAGGCCGTTCTGGATGCGGCTGCCGGTGACGACGCCGATCCCGCCGAGGGCGAGCAGCCCCAGCACGGTGCGCCGACCCACCGGCGACTCGCGCTCGCTCGGTTCCGGCTGCGCCTCGGTCATCTCGAGCGGCCGCGGAATCCGGCAGCAGCGATCGCGAGTCCGACGAGGGCGATGATCGGGCCGGCGACCGACCAGGTCGTGGTGTTGCTCATCGAACTGCCCTTGAGCACCCCGACACCTTGCAGGAAGAAGACGATCCCGAGCAGCGCAATGACCACCCCCGCCGCGGCCAGCGCCGGATTGCGCATTGCGACCTCGTCTCGGTATCCGTGCGCGGTCCTTCTGCACCGCGTCGTCCTCGACCATACGGTTACGCACAATTATTGGTTCAGTCTCCGCGCAACCACTCGGATTTCGTCCGGCCGCCGCAGCCGCGACGATCCCCGGTCGCGTCCCCGTGAAACCGGCCCGCCATACGATCGATCCGTGGACGGACCGCCGCGGGTGACCGAGCCACTCGCCGCTGTCGTGGACCGCGCGCGGGCGCTGATCTCTCCGGGCAAGCGGACGCTCCTCGGCATTGCCGGCGCACCCGGCGCCGGCAAGTCGACGTTGGTCGAGCACCTGGCGGCCGCGCTCGACGGTGCGACCGCGGTCGTCGGGATGGACGGGTTCCATCTTGCCAACGTCGAGCTCGACCGCCTCGGTCGCCGGTCCGGCAAAGGCGCGCCGGACACCTTCGACGCATGCGGCTACGCGGCCCTGCTCGCGCGGCTGCGGGTCAACGACGAGTCGGTGGTGTACGCGCCGCTGTTCGACCGCGCACTGGACGAGCCGATCAGCAGTGCCGTACCGGTTGCCCGCGAGGTGCCGCTGGTCATCACCGAAGGCAACTACCTGTTGCTCGACGGTCAGGGCTGGTCGTCGCTCCGGCGGCTCCTCGACCAGGTGTGGTTCCTCGATCTTCCCGACGACGTCCGCACTCACCGCCTGGTCGCGCGGCACGAGCGGTACGGCATGGCGCGGGCTGTCGCGCAAGAGCGGGTGCGCTCCGGCACCGACGGGCGCAACGCGCAGCTGGTGCAGGCGACACGTGACCGCGCTGACCTCATAGTGCAGTTGACGTGACGATGCGCCCGGTCTGTGCGGTGTCGACCGACGATGCCGGCGCCGCGACGAGCTGGTGCAGGTAGGCGAGAACATGATCCGGCGCCCGTCCCGACGCGCGAACCGCGACGACACCGTCGGGCCGCACGAGCGTGAGCGCGGCTCCCGGATCGTGGCCGACCGCCTCGACGACCTCGACCAGCTCCGCCCAGTTGCCGAATCGGTCCAACGCGGTCGCCGCCGACGGTGCCTTGCTCGACACGATGAGCACGTGCCGGCCGGAGCCGAGCAGCCGGTGCAGTCGGCCGACGCCGGCTCGGCCGCGGACCTCGAAGTCAGGACACCGCTGCCCCGGCCGCAGTCCTCGACGGATGTCGTCCGGACGGACGAGCGCACCCGGTCCGTACGCCACCAACGTCTGTGCCAGCCGGCCGGCCGCTCGCCTCTGGACGGCAGGCAGCGAGGTGACAATCGGCAGGACGGTGTCGCGCACGGCCCGCTTCACCGGCTGCCGCATGGTCAAGAGCCCGACCAGCTTGTCGGTGAGGCCAAGTACGGCCCGCGCGACCGGCAGGCGCTCCTGCTCATAGGTGTCGAGGAGGGCGTCCGGCGCACGACGGTCGGCAACCAGCGCCAGCTTCCAGGAGAGGTTGGCGGCGTCGAGCATTCCGGTGTTCATTCCCTGGCCGCCGGCCGGTGAATGGACGTGGGCGGCGTCGCCGGCCAGCAGCACGCGGCCGCGGCGATATGACGTCGTGATCCGGAGCTGGGCCCGGAAGCAGGACAGCCACCTGGGGTCGGCCAGCGTCATCGGGCGCGGCGCCCGCTGGGCGACGAGCTCCTGGATCTCGTCGAAGGTCGGCGGCCTCCCGGCGCGGTCACCCGCATTCGGCATCGTCACGCGCCAACGCGAGCCGCCGATCGGGATGCAGGTCAAGGGCAGACCGTTGGCGCGGAAGAAGAGGTGCACCGCGTCGTCGCTGCCGGCGCCGTCGAGCGTGACGTCGGCCAGCAGCCAGTCCTGCGGGTATGGCTGGCCGACGAATCCGAAGCCGAGACGCTCGCGCACCACGCTGTGTGCGCCGTCGCAACCGACCACATACCCGACACTCGTCTGCGACGTCTGTCCATGTGCGGTGCGCAGCGTCACGTCGACACCGGCGTCGTTCGCGTCGAAGCCCGCGAGTTCGACGCCGTGCTCCACGGTGCCGCCGAGCTCGGCCACTCGGGCCCGCAGCAGCGTCTCCGTCTGCTCCTGTGGCAGATGCAGCACGAACCCGAAACGCGAGCCGTTGTGCCGGAACGATTCACGGACCAAGGTGCGGTGACCGCTGTACATGCGGATCTCGTGCACCCGGTGACCGACGTCGACGAACGCGTCCGACATGCCCATCGTGTCGAGCAGCTCGAGGGTGCGGGCGCTCACTCCGAGGGCTCGACTGTAGGGGGCCGGGGTTCGTCGCTTGTCGACGATCCGAGTGGGGATGCCGCGTGCCAGCAGCTGCGCGGCGAGCGTGAGGCCGGTGGGACCGGCGCCGACGACGAGAACTTGGCACTGGTTGGAACGCGAGGACGTGGTCATGGCGATCAGGGTGGCTGCGTGCGACCGCCCGAATCGTCTGCAGAACTACGTAGGGGATACGTATTTCGCGGCGACCTCGGTGCGGTTGCGCAGCCCGAGCTTGGTGAGAATGCGGTCGACATGCACCTCGACCGTCCGTACCGAGAGGTACAGCTGAGCCGCGATTTCGCGATTGGTGAGTCCGCGCGCGACGAGGGCCGCCACCTCGGACTCGCGGCGGGTCAGTCCGGAGGTGCGCGGTGGGCTGTCGGGCGCGCTGCCGAGCCCGAGGGCGACCGCGTCGGCCAATGACAGCTGCCGCCCCTCCTCGAATGTCTCGGCCGCGTCGGGCGCTTTCTGGGCCGGGCGCAGCCAGCCCTCGAGAAACAGGCGCAGCGCCACCGGCCGGTAGGTGCGGTTGGTCTCTTCATATGCAGCGGCGGCGCCGGCCAACTTGAGCGCCACCCGCGGCCGGCCGCTCTTCGCCGCAAGCCCGGCAAGGGCGCTCAACCCGCCCGGGATGCCAAACCGGTCGCCGATGTCCACGAGGGCGGGCACGCCTTGCGCGAGAACCTCCCGCGCACCGGCCAGATCACCGAGCTCGACCCGCGCGACGCCCAGGAGCAGCCACGAACGCGCGGCGACAGCCGGAGCGTCGGCTTCCTGGGCCAACTCCGCCGAGCGCGCGAGCAGGTCAGCCGCCACCTCGATGTCCCCGTCGACCATCAGATGGGGCAGCGCGGCGAACCAGAGTGCCGCGGCGCGGCCGGCCTCATCGCCGACATCGGCCTGCAGTTGCATTGCCTGCGCGATGTCCGCGCGGCCCCCTGGGGGATCGTCGGATATGAGTCGGCAGCGACCTCGATAGAACAGCGCAGTGCCCTCGCCGGCGGTGTCCCCAACGGCGCGAGCATGGCTCACGCTGCGGTCGAGCAGCCCTCGGGCCGAGGCGGAGGCGCCCTGATCGGTGGCCAGCCATGCGGCGCCGTTCATCCCGTCGATCCAGCCACGATCGTCGGATCCCACGACTTCGAGCAACTCGCCGAGGCGGCGGCGGCCCTCGGAGAAGTGACCGCGCGCCGACCAGAACGCGGTCAGCCGATTGGCGAGCTGCAACCCCCCACTCGGGCTCCGGTCGCGATACCAATCCAATGCGGCACGGAAGTTGTCGTGTTCGGATTCGAGCCGGTCGAGGCCTTCTCGTGCCGGCCACAGAGGTGGGCGGGCGAGCCCGTCGGCCCGCCGGGCGAACACGGCCGCATGAGCCGCGTGAACGGCGTCTGCCTCCGGCATCGTGCGCAGCTGCTCGGCAGCGAACTCCCGGACCGTCTCCAGCATGGCGTAGCGCGGCACGGTCGCCGACGCAACCAGGCGCACGAGGCTGTGATCGACCAGCTCCTGCAGGGCGTCGAGAACGTTCAGGTCCGGGCGCACGCCTTCTCGGCAGACCGCCTCGATGTCGTCCAAGGCGGCGCCACCTCGGAATGGGGACATGGCGGCGAGGACCAGTCGTGCACCGTCGCTGAGCAGGTCGTGGCTCCAGCCGATCGTGGCGCGCAGCGTCCGCTGTCGATCCGGCACGTCGCGCCCGGTGCCGACCAAGAGGCCGAGCGAGCGGTCCAAGCGCGCTTGTATCGCTTCCGGGGGTAACAGCTTGACGCGGGCCGCCGCCAGCTCGATGGCCAACGGCAGACCACCGAGCCGTTGCACGATGCTCGCGATCGGCATCGCGTTGCGCTCGTCGATGCTGAAACCCGGTACCGCCGCGGACGCCCGCATCGCGAACAGCTGCGCCGAGTCGGCGGCGGCCACCGACTCGGCTGACAGCTCAGCTCCCGAGCGGGGCACCGACAGCGGTGGTACCGGGAACTCCTGCTCACCCGACAAGTGGAGCGGCGCGCGGCTCGTGACGAGAATCCGCAGCCGGGCGCAGGCGGCGAGCAGCTCGGACACGAATTTCCCCGCCGGTAGGATCTGCTCGAAGTTGTCCAAGACGAGTAGGACTTCGCCGTCCGCGAGGTAGCCGGTGAGGTGCTCGAGCAGCGAGCCCCCGCGCGAGTCCTGCAGCCCGATGCCCTGGGCGATGGAGATCGGCACCAATGACGGTTCCGTGATCGCCGCCAGCGAGACGAAGTGCACGCCATCGGGAAAGTCGTCCGTGACGCTGCCGGCGACCGCGACCGCCAACCGGGTCTTGCCGCACCCGCCCGGCCCGGTCAACGTCAGCAGCCGATTGCGCGACAGAAGGCGGCGGGCGTCTTCCAGTTCGCTCTTGCGGCCTACCAGGCTCGTCCGCGGTTGGGGGATCCCGCGCCGTACTCCCACCGATGGGTTCCTCATCGTCTCAGAAGTCGAAGCGGACGATCGCGCGACGCAAGGAGGGTTTGGAGACGATGCGGTAACCGGCGGCGAGGAACGCACTGAGCGCGCCGACGTGCATCTCGCCCCACGGCACATCTTTGCCGGGCGCCGGCTCCATCGGGTACGCCTCGACGGCCCGGGCGCCCGCATCGCGCGCGAAGTCGACGGTGGCACCGGCCAGCGCCCGGCTCACGCCCTGACCGCGGTACCCGGCGCGAATGGCGAAACAGGTGACCGCCCAGGCGCTCGAATCGGCCTTGTCCTCGTTGCGGCCCTTCCATGTGGGCTGGCGCAGGTAGGTGTAGTCGCAGCGCGGGGCCACCGAGCACCAGCCCACCGGCTCGTCCTCGGGGTAGGCCAGCAGGCCGTGCCCCTCACTCACCTGGTCACGCAACAGCTCGCGGCGGCCGGCGACGTTGTCGGACTGATGGTCGTACCAGCCCATCCGGTAGCGCTGGCACTGGCAGCGGAAGGCCTGTCCCCTGTCGCCGAACACTGTCTGGACGTCGTCGAACGTCGCTTCGCTGACCGGCGAAACGAGAACTGCCATGACCTCACATTGGCACATCGGAAACGAAGCCGCGACAGCCGCGGAAACCCTGTCTCCGTGAGCGAATGAGGCCTGGCTCGTTACGTCGACCGTTCGGCCGGTCAGCGGTCCAGTTCGGTCGACTTGGAGTTCGCGGAGCCGCCGACGCCCTTCTTGATCGAGTCGAGGATCGCCAGCCCCTGCCCGACCATTGACGACACGATCTCGTTCACGCCGTCCGATCCGTTGAGCACGGTCAGATGCGACCCGGCCAGGCCCATCGCGGCTTTCTCGACGATCAGCGGAAGCTGGGCGATGAGCTGCTGGTCGAGGGCCACCCGGTTGTGGGACTGGGCCGCTTCGGCAAGGATCTTCGTCCGCTCGGCATCGGCCGCGGCCAGGATCTTGACCCGCTCGGCGTCGGCCTCGGCCGGCCGGACGACCGTGGACACGAGGGTCTGGCGGGCCAGCTCGGCCTGCTGCTGGGCCAGGGCCGTCTGGGCGTCGATGACCTGCTGCTGGGCGATCGCGTGGGCAAGCGGCCCGGATTGGTCGGCCTTCGCCTGGGCCGCCTGGGTCTCGGCCGCGAAGGTCGCCTTGGCGACGGCGGTCTGCCGGGCGAAGTCGGCCTGGTTGCGATCGGACTCCTGCTGGGCCTCGGCCGCCACCTGCGCCGCCTTGGACCGGGTGACCGCGGTCTCGGCCTCGTAGTTGGCCTGGTTGCGAGCGGATTCCTGCGCGGCCGCGGCGGCCGTCGCGGCGGCCGCGGACTTGGCCGCCTCGACGTCGGCCGCGTACTGCGCCTGAACGACCTCTGTCTGGCGCGCGTACTCGGCCTGCGCGCGCAACGACGCCTGCTGGGCCTCAGCGGCGGCCTGATCGGCCTGCGACAGCGCGACCTTGGCGGCTCGTTGGATCGCGGCGTTGTGCGGCGCGGCCATCGCCGCGATGTAGCCGAGGCCCATGTCGTCGATGGACTGGATCTGCAGCGCATCGACCGTCAGTCCGATCTTGGCCATCTCCTCCTTGGAGCCGTCGAGGACCTCGGAGGCGAGCTTCTGCCGCTCGGTGACGATCTCCTCGACCGTCATCGAGCCGATGATCGAGCGGAGGTGACCCGAGAAGATCCGGCCGGTCAGCACCGACATCTGCGACTGGTCGGACAGGAATCGCTGGGCGGCATTGACGATCGACTCGGTGTCGTTACCGACCTTGAACGCGATCACCGCCTTGACCTTCAAGGCGATGCCTTGCTTGGTCACGCAGTTCTCCTCGACCTCGGCCTCGGACATCGACAGCGTTATGAACCGCACCTTGCGGAGGACTGGCGTCACGAATCCGCCGCGTCCGGTGACCACGCGGAACGGCGCGTCTGTCCCCTTGGCCCGTCCGCCTGAAATCAGCATTGCCTCGTCGGGAGCGGGCACGTGGTAACCGAACATCGTGGAATCTCCTCAATAGCTAAATGCGGATCACAGTTCTAGCAGCGAGTCGACCGGGTCGGCCCAGGGCAGGACGATCACCGTTCGCGGGCCGAGCGTCTGCACGATGATCACCGACTGACCCTTGGCCAGCGGTTCGGCGGAGCGGGCGATGAAGGTCTCGGTCCCGCCACGAATGCGCACCTCTACCTCACCCGGGCCGAGTTCACCGCGGGTTGCCGTGGTCAGCCTTCCGGCCAACCCGATCGGCGAGCCGTCCGAAGCCGTCATCTGTCTCGTTTGGGCCGAACAGCGCCGATCATCCTCACGCGCCGGATGCTACGTACCGGAGCTGGACGTTCGCTAGGGGCAAGAACCTATCCAGTGGCGCGTCGACCGGACCGACAAGAACCCGGCCACCCTCAGTTCCACCGACGCCACTGTCGTCAAGACACTGCTGAAACTGCTGTAGGGCGGCCCTCACGCGGTTCACGTGAACCGCGCGGTTGGCACCGTCGAAACTGTCGTAGGGCGGCGTTAACGTTCGATCATGAACGACGCAGCAAAGCCCTACCGCGCAACGGTTTCGCACCTGTCCCGACCCGCCTTGGCCCTGGTAGGTGACGATATCCCCGATGCAGAATTGAGCGTCGACCAGCTGGGCTCGCGCATCGTCGGGATGGCCGGCCGGCTTGCGTCGGCGATGTGTCGCTGGCTACTGCTCGTCGCCGAGTTCGATGCCCGAGGCGGTGCCGCAAAGTTCTGTCTTCCCACGACATCCCGCTGGCTCGGCCACTACTGCGGGCATTCGGCCCGGACCGCGCGGGAACACGTCCGCGCCGCACGGGTACTTGCCGCGTATCCGCACTTGACCGAGTCATTCGGGGCCGGACGCATCTCCTACTCCCACGTCCGGGCGATCGCCCGCGCCGCCGAGCTCGGGGGCGAGCGGCTGGTCACCGATCTGGTCATGGTGGCCGAGCACGGCACAGTGGGCCAGCTGGAGGACACCGTCCGAGGATTACGCACCGTGGACAAGAACAACGGTGGGTCACCCCAGCCGCCGAGCGAGACAGTGTCGCACCGCTGGCGCGAAGACTCCCATCTCGGCTTCTCCGCGAGAGTGGATCCCGAACACGGAGCCTTGGTGCTGTCCGCGGTCGACGCGCTCGCCCGCCGCGAGAACATCACGCACGCGGAAGCGCTGACCCGGATGGCCGAGATCGCCCTGGCGACGGTCAACAACAGCGATGGGCCGGCGCCGTCGCTGCGTGGCGACGAGTACGCGGCGATCGTCATCAACGTGGACGCCGACCAACTTCGACCGGACGAAACCGAGCGGGCCAGCTCGACGACGTCGGGCGGCGAGCCTCAAGCCCAGATCGAGAGCGGTTCACGTGAACCGCTCGACCGTCCGGCCGGGCGCATTGCCGGTGGCCCGGGACTGCCCGACGCCACCGTCAAACGCTTACTGTGCAGCGGGCGCATCCGGGTCGTCGTGACTACCGACGACAGCGACGACGACGAGCCCGCAGGGGCTGCAGTGCAGCGCTACCGGTGGCGCGCCGGAGTCCTCGATGTCGGCGCCAACCGACGCCTCGTGTCGGACAAACAGTTCCGCGCGCTGATGATTCGCGACTTCGGCTGCTGCACGGTGCCCGGCTGCCCGTCCACCATCGGGCTCGAGGCGCACCACGTCCAGTTCTGGGCCTGGGGCGGCAAGACGATCATGGCCAACCTGATCTTGCTCTGCCGCGCCCACCACCACGCCGGCTACGACGGCGCCTTTCGCATCGTGGCCGTCGGTGACGGACGCTTCCGCTTCCATCGCCCCGACGGGCGCGAGCTACCCGTGCACAGCGAGCCGGACAAGCTCAGCGCCACCCCCGGGCGGATCGAGGACGAACATGACCACGTCGAACCGACCGCCGCCATCACCCGCTGGGACGGCAGCCACCTCGACCGGCACTACGCCGTCGCCACCCTGGCGCCCGGACTCACCAGCGCGGTTCGAAATTCGCGAACGGCATTTGGCCGCGGGGGGTGCGCCGCTGCAGGCTGAGTGGTGGGATCGATGAATGGGCGAAGAAGTAGAGAGCCAGGACTTCAGCCGCACCGACCGCCAGCGCTATCGCGAGAAGCTGCGCCTGTGCCTCGACGTGTTCGCCCGGATGCTCAGTGAGTCGAAGTTCGACTTCGAACGGCCGCTCACCGGGCTGGAGATCGAGTTCAACCTGGTCGACGACCATGTCGACCCGGCGATGCGCAACGCCGACGTGCTCGCCGCCATCGCCGATCCCGACTTCCAGACCGAACTCGGCCAGTTCAACATCGAGGTCAACGTCCCGCCGCGCAGCCTCGTCGGCTCGGCCGCCGACGAACTCGAGACGGAACTACGGGCGAGTCTCAACGCGGCCGAGCAGCACGCCCGGTCCGTCGGCGCGCACATCGTCATGATCGGCATGTTGCCGACGCTGACCCCGGCTGACCTGACCGGCGAGGCACTGAGCGCGAACCCGCGGTACAAGCTGCTCAACGAGCAGGTCTTCGCCGCCCGCGGTGAGGACCTGTACATCAACATCGACGGTGTGGAGCGGCTGTCGACCCACGCCGACACGATCGCGCCCGAGGCGGCCTGCACGAGCGTGCAGTTCCATCTTCAGGTGAGCCCGCAGGACTACGCGCGAACCTGGAACGCCGCGCAGTGCATCGCCGGCGTCCAGCTGGCGTTGGGGGCGAACTCGCCGTTCCTGTTCGGCAAGGAGCTCTGGCGCGAAACCCGGGTGGCCCTGTTCGAACAGGCCACCGACACCCGCCCGCAGGAGTTGAAGGAGCAGGGCGTCCGACCGCGCGTCTGGTTCGGCGAACGATGGATCACCTCGGTCTTCGACCAGTTCGAGGAGAACGTCCGCTACTTCCCCGCGCTGCTTCCCGTGTGCGAAGACGAGGACCCCGCGGCCGTGCTGGCCCGCGGCGACACCCCCAAGCTGTCCGAGCTGCGGATGCACAACGGCACGGTCTACCGGTGGAATCGCCCGGTCTATGACGTGTTCCGCGGCCGCCCGCACTTGCGGGTCGAGAACCGGATCCTGCCGGCCGGGCCCACCGTGGTCGACGTCCTCGCCAACGGTGCCTTCTACTACGGGCTGGTTCGGGCACTGGTCGAAGAGGATCGTCCGCTGTGGTCGCAGATGTCCTTTCCGGCCGCGTTCGACAACTTCGAGACCGGCGCCCGGCGCGGAATCGACGCCCACCTCTACTGGCCCGGTCTCGGCGAGGTGCCCGCGACCGAACTCGTCCTGCGGCGGCTGCTGCCGATGGCGCACGAGGGGCTGGCTGCGTGGGGCGTCGACACGCCAGTGCGGGAACGGCTGCTCGGCATCATCGAGCGCCGGTGCACCACCCACCAGAACGGCGCCGAATGGCAGGCGCGGACCTTCCATCAGATCGACGAGCGTCGGCAACCGCTGGATCGCCGCGACTCGTTGCGCGAGATGCTGCGCCGCTACATCGAGCTGATGCACTCGAACGAGCCCGTTCACGCATGGCCGGTCGGGTGATCCTCGGGCATGATTGCGTCCGAGGATCCTGACGGGGGTTTCGGGACCTCACCCCGGAGGTGAGCGTGCCCGCGACCTGTCCGAGCTGCGGCCTGACCGATCCGTCGCCCGGGCGTTTCTGCCGCGACTGCGAAACGCCGCTGAGTTCGACTTGTCCCTCGTGCTCCGCGCCGGTGCAGACGCAGCAGCGATTCTGCGGCGACTGCGGGACGGCGCTGGGTGGCGCGGGTCGGTCCACCGGGGACCAGGCGCAATCGCTCCCGTTGGCCGAGCGCCGGGTCTGCTCCGTCCTCTTCTGCGACCTTGTGGGCTTCACACCGCTCTCGGAGTCCCGCGACCCGGAAGAGGTTCGCGAGCTGCTCTCCCGGAGGCGCGCGCACTGATCAACCTGGCCGATGTCCTCGGCCGCGTGGATCCACCCGCTTCCCTGGAAGCGGCGCAGACCGCGATCGACCTTCTCGCCCGCACGGGAGACAGGGGGCGGCTCGCCTTCGCCGTGATCAACGCGG
>NZ_JBHEMO010000086.1:0-34414 GCF_046262535.1 Jatrophihabitans sp.
TCGGCAACGCTTGCTCATCGCACGCGCGCCGGACCGAGAACCGGCCGGCGGCGAGGTTGAGGGGCGGCACCGCCAGGTCGTAGTCGGGGACATCCTCGTCGGTCACCAACCAGAACTGGACGAAGTGCAGCGGAGCGCTGCGCGACGCATTCCGCTCGGCGTGCCGGATACCGGTGCCGGCCAGCTGGTACTGAGCCTTCCCCGGCACGACGACGCGTGTGCGGCCGGTTGCGTCCTCGTGCTCGAGCGATCCCTCGAGCACCCAGCTGACGAGTTCGACGCGGGCGTGCGGGTGATCTTCGAATCCACTGGCGGGGTCGACCAGATGCTCGTCGCAAGCCACGACCGGCCCGAACGCCAGGTTGTCGGCGTCGTAGTGAGGACCGGACGAGAAGCTGTGCCAGGTGGTGATGCCGGGTTGGTCCGTGCGATACCGGTCCGCCGCGCGGTGAACGGAGATCATCGAGCGGTCAGGGACGGACAGAGTGGTCGGCGGTCCAGGCGAGCAGGTCGTCGAGCCTCCAGCTGTTGACGACTGTCTCGACCGGCACCTCGCAGTCGACCGCCCGTTCGCAGCCGTTGCGCTGCCACGCGAGCTGTCCGGGCGCGTGCGCGTCGGTGTCGATGGACGTCAGGCAGCCCATCTCGACCGCCAGGCGGAGCAGTCGCTTCGGCGGGTCGAGCCGCTCGAACCGAGAGTTGATCTCGACGGCCACCCCCATCTGCTCGCAGGCAGCGAACACCAGCTCGGCGTCGAAGTCCGACTCCGCCCGGGTGCCGCGGCCGCCGGTGATCATGCGGCCGGTGCAGTGGCCGAGGATGTCGGTGTGCGGGTTGGCGATCGCCGCGATCATCCGCGGCGTCATCTCCGTGGCCGGCATCCGCAGCTTGGAGTGCACGCTGGCCACCACAACGTCGAGCCGGGCCAGCAAGGACGGCTTCTGGTCCAGCGTCCCGTCGTCGAGGATGTCGACCTCGATGCCGGTCAGGATTCGGAACGGGGTGCCGCCCTCCGCGGCATAGCCGGCGTTCAGTTCGGCGACGACGTCCAGCTGCTGCTCGAGCCGCTCGGCGGACAGGCCGTTGGCCACCGTCAGCCGGGGCGAGTGGTCGGTCAGGACGATGTAGTCGTGGCCGAGGGCGCGGGCAGCGGCCGCCATCTCGACGATCGGGGAACCGCCGTCGGACCAGTCCGAGTGCGTATGGCAGTCGCCGCGCAACGCCGCCCGTAGCGCCGCGGTCGCCTCGTCCATCGGCTCCTCGTCGATCGCGAGCAGCCGGCGCAGGTAGGCCGGTTCCTCACCGTTCAGCGATTCGGTGATGCATCGCGCGGTCTTCTCGCCGATCCCGGAGAGCTCCTTGAGCGTCTCCGCCTGTGCGCGGGACGCGACCTCGGCCGGGTCCAGCCCCTCGACAACCGACGCCGCGGTGCGGAAGGCGCGGACGCGGTACGTGGGTTCGCGGGACCGTTCGAGCAGGAACGCGATCTGCCGCAGATCGGCCGCCGGGTCTCGGGCATCGGGCACGGATCAACCGTAGCGAGGCCTCGAGTGGCAGGCTGGCCCCGTGGACGGCGGCGAAGCGGACGACGGTCCCCGGCGACCGGGCATCGACGCCGAGACGATCCGGCGCATCGAGCAGGCGACCGGTCGGCTCGCGACGCAAAGTGTGGCCCGGATGGACGACGAGCTGCCGTGGTTCCGCGAGCTGCCGTCGGACCAGCGCTCGTGGGTGACACTGGTCGCCCAGGCCGGCCTGCAGTCCTACGTCGACTGGCTGCGCTCCCCCGATGACGTCCTGCGGCTCACCGGCGAGGTCTTCGCGACCGCGCCGCAGGCGATGGCGCGCTCGGTGACGCTGCAGCACACCGTCGAGCTCGTGCGCACCGCGATCGCCGTCGCCGAGGACAACCTGCCGACATTGGCCGGCCCTGGCGAGCAGTCGCTGGTACGTGAGGAGCTGCTGCGCTTCAGCCGGGAGATCGCGTTCGCCGCCGCGCGCGTCTACGCGAGCGCGGCCGAGGACCGCGGGTCCTGGGACCGGCGGCTGGAGGCCCTGGTGATGGACGCCCTGGTCAGCGGGTCCGTCGTCGGCGACCCGTTGCCCAGCCAGCTCGCCGCCCTGGGTTGGCACGACGCCGGCCCCATCGCCGCGATCGTGGGGACCGCGCCCGAAGGGTCGCCCGATCACGCGCTGGCCACGGTCCACTCGCGGACGCGGCGCCTCGGCTTCGACGCCATGGCCGGCGTCCACGGCGACCGCTTGGTCGTGGTCGTCGGCGGCGCCAGCGACCCGATCGAGGTCGCCACCGCGCTGCTGCCCGCCTTCGGCGACGGGCCTGTGGTCGTGGGGCCACCCGCGAAGGACCTCACCGCGGCCACGATGGTGACCCAGGCCGCGCTGAGCGGTCAGCGCGCGGTGCAGGCCTGGCCGGGGGCGCCCCGGCCGGTCAGCGCCGACGACCTGCTGCCCGAGCGGGCCCTGGCCGGCGACGCCGACGCCCGCGCCCAGCTGGTCGAGAACGTGTACGTGCCGCTCGTCCAGGCCGGCGACGTCCTGGTCGACACCCTGGCCGCGTTCCTGGATGCCGGGGGTGCTCTGGAGGCGACCGCGCGGGCGCTCTTCGTGCACGCCAACACCGTCCGCTACCGGCTGCGGCGCGTCGCCGAGGTGTGCGGCGAGGTGCCCACCGACGCCCGCGGGGCGCTGACGTTACGGATCGCCCTCGTTCTCGGCCGATTGGAAACCTTGACTTAACCCGACAACGTGTCGGCGCTACATCCCCGCAATAACGGCGGCGGTTTGGTGAATACCTACAAAACAGGGCGGGTAACCCTGTCCGTGTCGCGGTCGCGCGATGCCCGCTCGACGCGTCATTGTGGATGGTGTGATCGCAGTCTTTGCACCTGGCCAGGGCGCGCAGTCGCCCGGCATGCTCGCCCCGTGGCTCGAATTGCCCGGGGTGCTGGAGCAGGTGGCGGAGTTCTCCGAGGTCACCGGCCTGGATCTCGCCCGGCTCGGCACGACGGCGTCGGCCGACGAGATCAAGGACACGGCCGTCACCCAACCGCTGCTGGTCGCGCTCGGCGTGATCGCCGCGGGGCAACTGCAGTTAGAACCCGGCACCGAGCGCGTGGTCGCCGGCCACAGCGTCGGTGAGCTGACCGCCGCGGCCGTGTCCCGCGCGCTGTCGCCGGTCGAGGCCGTGGCCTTCGCCGCCCGCCGCGGAGCCGAGATGGCCGCGGCCTGTGCGCTCACCCCGACCGGCATGTCGGCCGTCCTCGGAGGGGACGCCGACGAGATCGTCGCCGCCATCGAAGGCGCCGGGCTGACCGCGGCGAACCGCAACGGCGCCGGCCAGATCGTCGCCGCTGGTGCTCTGGACGCACTGGAGAAGCTCGCGGCCGAGCCGCCGTCCGGCGCCCGGGTGCGCCCGCTGGCCGTTGCCGGCGCGTTCCACACACACTTCATGGCGCCGGCCGCCGAGGCACTCGGCGCCTACGCCGCGAGCATCACCGTCGCCGATCCGCGTCCCATCCTGCTGTCCAACGCCGACGGCGCCGCCGTCGTCACCGGCACCGACCTGCTGGCCCGCCTCGTCCGGCAGGTCACCCTGCCCGTGCGGTGGGACGAGTGCCTGCGGTCGTGCCTCGACCTCGGCGTCAGCGGTCTCGTCGAGCTCGCGCCGGGCGGCGTCCTGGCCGGTATCGCCAAGCGCGAGCTTCCCGGCGTCGAGATCGTGGCCGTCAAGAGCCCGGACGATCTCGACCGCGCCCGCGCCCTCGTCGCCAGCCGCCCGCAGCACGGGCAGGGCGAACACACTCCGGAGTTCCGGGTGGTCGTCACCCCGGCCAAGGGCGTGTTCACCCGCACCGAGTCGATCGACGAGGGCGAACAGGTCGCCCGCGGCGCCCGCCTCGGCACCGTGCGCACCAACCGCGAGGAGCACCCGATCGTCGCCGCCGAGGCCGGTGTGCTGGCCGAATGGCTCCGCAACGACGGCGACATCGTGGCGGCCGGCCTGCCCGTGGCCCGCCTGGCCGATGGATCGGGCTACTGACGTGACCGTGCTGTCCACGCCACGTGGTGCGCCGGCCACCCGCCTCCTCGGCCTGGGCCACTACCGCCCGGCCAACGTCGTCACCAACTTCGATCTGATCGCCCGCGGCGTCGACACCGACGACGAATGGGTCAAGAGCCGGGTGGGCATCGCCGAACGACGCTGGGCCGACCAGGACGAGACCGTGGTCGACATGGCCGAGCAGGCCGGTAGCAAGGCGCTGGCCGCGAGTGGCATCTCGAGCGCCGACGTCGACCTGGTGCTAGTCGCCACCTGCACCCTGGACAGTCCCGTCCCGGCTGCCGCGCCGACGCTGGCCTACCGGCTGGGAATCGACGCTCCGGGTGCCTATGACGTGAACTCGGGCTGCTCCGGGTTCGTGTACGCGCTCAACGCCGCGTCGGCCGCCGTGCAGACCGGCCAGGCCCGCAACGCGCTGGTCGTGGCCGCCGAGCGGTTCAGCGGCTGGATCGACATGACCGACCGCAGCACCTGCATCATCCTCGGTGACGGAGCCGGTGCCGCTGTCATCGGACCAGCCGACACCCCCGGCATCGGACCGGTCGTCTGGGGCAGCGACGGCGAGCAGGCCCAGACCGTCACCATCGACAAGGACTCACGGTTCTTCCAGCAGGAAGGCCAGACGGTGTATCGGTGGGCCACCGGTCAGATGGCCCCGATCGCCGTCGAGGCCTGCCGCCGGGCCGGCGTCGCGCTCGAGGACATCGCGGTGTTCGTGCCGCACCAGGCGAACCTGCGGATCATCGACGCATTGACTCGCCGGATCGGCCTGCCCAACGCGATCGTCGCCCGCGACATCGTCACCTCGGGCAACACGTCGGCCGCCACGATCCCCCTCGCGCTGTCCCGGATGGTCGAGGCCGGGGAGATCGCATCCGGTGCGCCCGTACTGATCCTCGGCTTCGGGTCCGGCCTCGCTTATGCCGGCCAGGTCGTGCTCGCCCCGTAACGTTCCAGTGCCGCTCGACCGAGCAGCGTCCACCGATCGAAAGGAACCCGCCACCGTGGCCGACAACATCCTCGAAGAGCTCGCCGCCATCCTCCAGGAGGTCGCCGACGTCAATCCCGAGGACGTCACGCCGGAGAAGAGCTTCGTCGACGATCTCGACGTCGACTCGCTGTCGATGGTCGAGGTGGCCATGGCCGTCGAGGAGAAGTTCAACGCCAAGATCCCCGACGACAAGCTCTCCGAGCTGAAGACCGTCGGCGACGCGATCTCCTACATCGAGCAACACGGACAGAATTGAGTTCCCACTTGTGAGTTCCTCCCCCGACGACGTCGTCGTCACCGGTCTCGGCGCAACCACGCCCCTCGGCGGGGACGTCGCGACCTTTTGGACGAACCTGCTGGAGGGCCGGTCGGGCGTCGTCCCCTTGCCGGACTGGTCCGAAGGCCTCTCCGTCCGCATCGGAGCACCGATGGCCGTCGACCCGGCCACCGCGCTCGCCCGGGTGCAGGCCCGCCGGCTCGACCGCAGTGAGCAGGCCGCGCTTGTCGCGGCCCGCGAAGCGTGGGCGGACGCCGGCTTCACCGGCCGCGCGGAGGACAACGGGCTCGACCCGACCCGGGTCGCGGTCGTCATCGGCACCGGCATCGGCGGGGTCACCTCGCTGCTGGGCCAGTACGACATCCTGCTCGACAAGGGCCCGGACCGGGTCTCCCCGCTGATGATCCCGATGAACATGCCCAACGGGCCGGCGGCCTACGTCGGCCTCGAGGTCGGCGCGCAGGCGGGCGTGCACACCACGGTCAGCGCCTGCGCGTCGGGCGCTGAGGCCGTCGCCCACGGACTGGACCTCATCCAGCTCGGCCGGGCCGACGTCGTGGTCGTCGGCGGTACCGAAGCGTGCATCCACCGGCTGAACATCGCCGGGTTCGCGCAGATGCGGGCGATGTCCACCCGCAACGACGAGCCCGAACGCGCGTCGCGGCCGTTCGACAAGAATCGCGACGGTTTCGTCCTCGGCGAAGGCTCGGGCGTTCTCGTGATCGAACGGGCGTCGTCGGCTGCGGCCCGCGGTCGCACCCCCTATGCGGTGCTCGCCGGAGCCGGCATCACCGCGGACTCCTACGACATCGTCGCGCCGTCGCCCACCGGTGACGGTCAGCAGCGGGCCGCGCTGTCCGCCTTGCGCCGCGGCGGCCTGGACGCGTCCGACGTCGTGCACGTGAACGCGCACGCCACGTCCACGCCGGTCGGCGACGGCGCCGAAGCACGCTGGATCGCCGAGCTCCTCGGCGAGCAGACGGTCGTGAGCGCCACCAAGTCGATGACCGGCCACCTCCTCGGTGCCGCGGGCGCGATCGAGGCGATCGCCACCGTCCTCTCGGTGCGCAACGACGTCGTTCCGCCGACGATCAACCTCGACGACCCGGACGACGACATCCGGGTCGACATCCCCGACAAGGCCCGCGAGATGCCGGTGTCCGCGGCCCTCAACGACTCGTTCGGATTCGGCGGCCACAACGTCGCCTTGCTCTTCCGAAAGGCCTGATGTCTGCATGACTGCTCTGGCGAACCCACCGGCCACCGAGCTGGACCCGCGCGACCCGGTTCTCCGGCTCCAGAACCTCTTCGACGCCGGGACGATGGAATTGCTGCGGCCCCGCGACGACACCGGCGTGGTCGCCGCCCGCGGGCTCGTCTCGGGCAGCCCGGCCACCTCGTTCTGCACCGACGCCACCGTGATGGGCGGCGCGATGGGCGCAGCCGGCTGCCTGCATATCGTCGACGCGATCGACTTGGCCGTGCGCGAGCGGGTGCCGGTCATCGGGCTGTGGCACTCCGGCGGCGCGCGGCTGGCCGACGGCGTCGAGGCGCTGCACGCGATCGGTCTTGTCTTCCAGGCGATGATCCGCGCATCCGGACGGGTTCCTCAGATCTCGGTCGTGCTGGGCCCGGCGGCCGGCGGCGCGGCTTACGGACCGGCGCTCACCGACGTCGTCATCATGGCCACCGGCGGGCGGGTCTTCGTCACCGGACCCGACGTCGTCCGCTCGGTCACCGGCGAGAACGTCGACATGGAATCACTGGGCGGGGTCGACACCCACGGCCGGCGCAGCGGCGTCGTGCACGTCGTCACCGACGACGAGGCCTCCGCGATCACCGCGGCCCGCACCGTTACCGCCCTGCTCGCCGACCAGGGCTCGTTCGACCTCACCCGGATCGGCCCGCGCCGCGACGTCAGCGCGCTGCTGCCGGAGAACCCCAAGCGGGCCTACGACGTCCACCCGGTCGTCTCGTCGGTCCTCGACGAGGGCGGCTTCTTCGAGATGCACGCCAAGTGGGCGCCGAACATCGTGACCGGTCTGGGACGTCTGACCGGGCGCACGATCGGGGTCATCGCGAACAACCCGCTGCGCCTCGGCGGGTGCCTCGACTCGCCGTCCGCCGAGAAGGCGGCTCGCTTCGTGCGGATGTGCGACGCCTTCGGCGTCCCGCTGGTCGTGCTGGTGGACGTGCCCGGCTACCTGCCCGGCGTCGGCCAGGAGTGGGACGGCATCGTGCGCCGCGGCGCCAAGCTGCTGCACGCCTTCGGCGAGTCGGTGGTGCCGCGGGTGACCCTCGTGACCCGTAAGACCTACGGCGGCGCGTACATCGCCATGAACTCCCGCTCGCTCGGGGCCACCCGGGTCTTCGCGTGGCCCGGCGCCGAGGTGGCGGTCATGGGCGCGTCGGCCGCGGTCGGCATCCTGCACCGCAAGAAGCTCGCCGCCGCCCCGCCCGGGGAACGCGAGGTGCTGCACGCCCAGCTGGCCGAGGAGCACGAACGGCTGGCCGGCGGCGTCGGCCGGGCCATGGAGCTCGGCGTGGTCGACGAACTGATCGACCCGTCCGACACCCGCTCGGCGCTGGCCGAGGCGCTGGCCGCCGCACCGGCCGGACGCGGCGCGCACGGCAACATCCCCCTCTAACTTCCCGGGCGGCCTGGGCGCCGATGCTCTACAGGCTGGGAACCGCGCGCGGCACTCTTCCTCGCATCGTCCATTCACGACTGCGAGGGAATTGCCATGACAAGTACCGCACCAACCTCCGAAACGAGCCGACCGCTGCGTCGCATCCTCGGCGGCCTGTTGATCGCCTACCTCGTGCTGTCCTTCGGCGGTGCGGCGGTGACCGGCGGAGCGCCCGAGCTCGACGCCGGCCGCGCGAGCTATCTCAAGCACTTCGTCGACTCCTCCATGATCACCAAGGTCACGGGGAGCTATGTCGAGACGATCGGCGCGATCATCTTCGTGCTGGCGGCACTGATGGCCGCACGTCTCTTCCGCACCGGCACGGAGATCTCCGGCTGGCTCGCATCGGTGATCGCGGCGATGGGCGTCCTGACCGCCGCTGCGACCGTCACGGCCGAGGCGGTCCAGATGGCGGCGGTGTACGACGGCCACCACGGCGCGTCCCTTGCCACCCTGCGCGCGCTCAACGAATCGGGTGACATCGCCTTCTTCATCTCGATCGGGATCCAAGGCGTCTTCCTGATCTGCGTGGGAAGCGCGGCGTTGACCAGCCGCTCCTTGCCGAGCTGGCTGGCCGGTCTCACCGTGGCGGTCGGCTCGGTCTGCCTGGCGTCTCCGCTCGGCGTCGGAGCGGGCACGCAGCAGCTCGCCTTCATGCTGGAGAGCGCGCTGTACGTGGTGATCGGCATCCACTTGCTGCGGACCCGGCGAACGGCAGCGTCCGTGCCGACGTCGCGAAGCGTCGTCACCGCATGACGTGCCGATAACCGTTCCGCGCGGCACCATGTCAACCGTGACCGAACACGCCGGCCAACGGCGCGTGGGACCGCACGCAGCGCTCGTCACCGGAGCACTCCTGCTCACGGTGACGAGCGGCTGCGTCTCGCTGTGGGTCAGGTCCGCAGACGGCGGTCGACTCTTGGTGCCCGGCCTGCTCGCCGTGGACGCAACGGCGTTCGCGCTCGTCGGCGCCGTGGTCGCCCTGGCCCGCCCGGGCAACCGGATCGGCTGGCTGATGCTGGCCGGCGGCATGGGGATGGAAGTCGGCATAGCCCTCCTCGAGCTCGCCGACCGCAGCTTGCTGCATGCCCCCGGCAGCGTGCCGGGCGCATCGGCCTGGGCGGTCATCGGGTCCGATGTGCGCGCGCTGGCTTGGCTGGTCCTGACGATCGCGATCCCCATGTACTTCCCGGACGGCAGCGCCGAGGCCGGGCGCTGGCGCTGGCTGCCCCGCCTGTTCCTGGTGACGCTCGGTGCGCAATTGATCGGGTCCACCTTCGCCAGCCACGCGCAGGTGACCGAACTGCACGAATGGCACAACCCGCTGTCGACCTCTGCGCTCAACGCGGTTGCCGACCCGGCGTCCGGGCTCGGACTGCTGTTGGCGGCCGGCACCGCGCTCGGCGCCGTCGCCCAGCTGGTCAGCCGATATCGGCGCAGCAGTGCGCTGCGTCGACAGCAGATCGGGATGCTTGCCGCTGGAGCAGCGTTCGCCCTCATCGCGGCGCCGCTCTCGGTCGCCGGCCTGGGTGGCGCATGGGCGTTCGCGGTGACCCTGCTACCCATCCCGTTCGTTCTCGGCTTCGCCGTGCTCGCCCGCGATCTCTACGACCTCGCCACCGCGGCGAACCGAACCCTGGTCTGGGTCACGCTGTCCGCGGTGATCGTCGGCATCTACGCGCTGGTCATCGCCGGGGTCGGGAGCGTGCTCGATCGAAGGGGTGCGTCCTGGTTACCGTGGATCGGAGCGGCCGCCGTCGCCATTTCGTTCGCGCCGCTGCGGGACTCGCTCCAGCGAGGAGTCAACCGGCTGATGTTCGGCCGGTGGGACGATCCCTACGAGGTGCTGGCCGCGCTGGGGCAGAACCTGGAGGCCTCGGCCGACGTGGACCGGTTGCTGGCCGACGTGGCGATGGAACTCGAGGCGACCCTCGCCCTGCGCAACGTCCGGATCGAGGACAGCCGTGGTCACGTGCTCGCCGGTAGCACCCAGTCGGACGGCGCGGCCCGCCGGCTCCCACTCGTCGCGTTCGGTGCACCCGTGGGGACGTTGTCCTACGTGCCGACGACTCTGCTCCGCCCGCGCGACGTGACCCTCCTGCACGATCTCGCCGGCCACATCGGCGGCCTGTTGCACGCCCATGGCCTGAATGCGGAGCTGCGGACGGCTCGAGAACGACTCGTGCGGGCTCGTGAGGAGGAACGCCGACGGCTCCGACGCGATCTGCACGACGGACTTGGCCCGGCGCTCGCCGGGCATCTCCTGCGTCTGGAGGTGGCCGCCCGTGCGCTGGAGCCCGCGTCCGAGGCGGCGCGAAGCCTCGCCCTGCTCCGTGACGAGATGCGCGCGACCATGATCGACGTCCGCCGCGTGGTCGAGGGACTTCGCCCGCCCGCTCTCGACGAACTCGGGCTCGTAGGTGCGCTGCGCGAGACGCTCGCGCGCCTCACGGTCGGCTCGACGGTCGAGGTCGGCTTGGAGGCTGACGAGGTCCCTGCGCTGCCGGCCGCCGTCGAAGTCGCGGTCTTTCGAATCGTGAACGAAGCCGTCACGAATGTGGTGCGACATTCCGGTGCAGGACGGTGTGCCGTCCGGCTACAGGGCTGCGGCGACACCTTGCGGCTCTGCGTCGACGACGACGGGCGCGGCTTGACGCTGGACGCCGGTGCGGGACACGGTCTCGACACCATGCGGGAACGGGCCGAGGAGATCGGTGGCACCCTGGCCGTGGTCAGTACCGTCGGTACCCGCATCCAGGCCGAGATCCCGTTGGCGCGGAGGTCGCAATGATCCGGGTACTGATCGTCGACGACCACCCTGTTTTCCGCGAGGGCCTGCGGGGCCTGCTCGCGGCGCTCGACTCCGTCGAGGTAGTGGGAGCGGTGGCCGACGGTGAACACGCCGTCACCCGCGCGGCTCAGGACGATGTGGATGTCGTGCTCATGGACCTCAACCTGCCCGGGATTTCCGGAGTGGAGGCGACAAGGGCGATAACCGACTCGCCCCGCCCACCGGCTGTCCTCGTGGTCACCATGGTCGACGACGACGACACGGTCGTGGCCGCGATGCACGCGGGCGCTCGCGGCTACGTCCTCAAGGGCGCGACCGGGGACGAGATCGGCGCCGCCGTTCAGGCGGTCGCGTCAGGCGGAGCGGTCTTCGGCGCGGGAGTCGCTCGCCGCATCCTCGAACGCGCCTCCAGTCCGGCCGTGAACCGGCCGAGCGTCGGCGGGCAGCAGCTGACCGAGCGGGAGACGGAGATCCTCCAGCTCTTGGCCGACGGGCACAGCAACGCGCAGATCGCCCGGCGGCTACAGCTGTCGCACAAGACCGTCCAGAACTACGTGTCGCGCATCCTCGACAAGTTGCAAGTCAGTGACCGGACCCAGGCGGCCCTCCTGGCCCAGCGGCTGCGCAACGGGAACATGCCGCACTAGTTCAGTGGACGTGGCTGCGCCAGTCGGCCGGCACCCGCTCGTGCGGCCCGGGCACGGTCTGGTCGGCCGGGTGGGACTGCGGATCGGCGAGCCGCGGCCCGTCGTAGTAGTCCTCGCGCGCGTAGTCCCAGAACCAATCCTCGCCCGGTTCGAAGCTCTGCACGATCGGATGGCCGCTCTCGGCCGCGTGCTTGCCGGCGTGCTGAGACGGCGACGAGTCGCAGCAGCCGATGTGCCCGCAAGCGGCGCAGCGGCGCAGGTGCACCCACCAGCCACCGGCCGCATCGCATTCGACGCAGCCATCGCCGGAAGGGGCAACCGCGGGATCGATCCCGGTCATGACGCGTCCTCCTCGTGGTCACGCAGCGGCAGTCGGACGATGAAGCGCGTGTCGCCCGGCACCGACTGAACCGACAGATCACCGCGGTGCTTGTTGACGACGATGCGCCACGAGATGTCGAGCCCCAGCCCGGTGCCCTGGCCCACCGGCTTGGTGGTGAAGAACGGCTCGAAGATGCGCGAGACCAGGTCGTCGGGAATTCCCGGGCCGGTGTCGCCGATCTCGACCTGCAGCATGTCCTCGCCGGACCGTCCGGTACGGATCATGAGGGTGCCCTCGCCATCCATGGCCTGCAGCGCGTTGTCGATGAGGTTCGTCCACACCTGGTTCAGCTCGGCTCCGTAGACCGGGATGTCGGGCAGCGTCCGGTCGTACTCCTTGACCACGTGGACGTCGCCGATCTTGCGGCTGAGCATGACCAGCGTGCTGTCCAGCAGCTCGTGGACGTCGAGGACCTGGTGCGGGGCGCGGTCCATCTGCGAGTACTGCTTGGCCGCCGACACGAGGGTCGAGATGCGGGTGGTCGAGTCCTCGATCTCGTTCATCAGCAGCTCGGTTTCGAGCGTGTAGTTGAGCCAGCGGACGGCGCCTTCGAGCATCTCCTCGTCGACCAGCCCGAGCACCTGGTCGAGCCACGCCACGTCCAGGCCGGCCTGCACGTAGACCGGGGCGAGGTCGTAGGCGGCGCGGATGCCGTGGTCCTCGAACCAGTCGGTCAGCTCGTCCTCGCGGTCGGAGGCTTCGAGCGGGCTGAGTTCGGGCGCTTTGGCGACCTGCTCGACGGCCCGCTCCTGGAGTCCGATGAGGGTCTCGAGCTGGCTGCGGTCCCACGCGCCGCCGGCTATCAGCGCCAGCTTGTGCCGCATCCCGGCAACGCGCTCCCGCAGCGAGGACGTGGCCCGGACGGCCGCAGCGGCCGGATTGTTCAGCTCGTGGGTCAACCCCGCGGACAGTGACCCCAGGGCCAGCAGGCGTTCCCGGTCTCCGACGACGCGCTGGGTGTTGCGCGTGCCGTAGAAGACGCCCTCGAGCAGATGCAGCGCCATCGGGAACCAGCGCCGCATGAGCTCGGTGAAATCGTGGGCACTCAGCGTGAAGAACCGGACCGGCGTGATGGCCCGCACCGACGCGTTGTACGTCTGCGGGACCCCGTCCTCGAGGAACGCGGCCCACGCGCCCGCGTAGGCGCCGCGTGCGCTGGTCCGGGTCGTCTCGACATCCTCGTCGCCGACCCGGCGGGACAGGGCGATCGTCCCGTCGAGCAGGACGTAGAGGCACTGGGCGGGCTCGCCCTCACGAACCACGTAACCCGGGTCATGGGTCTCGACGTAACCGCGGGCGCAGAGCCAGCGCAGCTGCTCGTCGCTCAGCGCCTCGAACAGGAACAGCGTGCGCAGTTCGTCGATGTCACAGAGGACTCGTTGTTCGCCAGTCTCGGCCATTACAACCCCTCGAGATATCGGTGGACGAGCATCACGGCCATCGCGCCTTCGCCGACGGCTGACGCGACCCGCTTGGCCGACTCGGCCCGGACGTCACCCGCGGTGAAGACGCCAGGCACGCTCGTCTCCAGATGGAACGGCGAACGCTCCAGGATCCACCCCGCGTCGCCGTGCCGTCGACGGCGAGGTCGGGACCGGCGACCACGAAACCGCGCGAATCGCGCGTGACGACCCCGTCCAGCCAGTCGGTGCGCGGCGCCGCGCCGATGAAGACGAACAGGTAGCCGGCGTCGACGGTCTCGGTCGCGCCGGTCACGTTGTCGCGCAGTGTCAGCTGTTCGAGGTGGTCCTCGCCGTGCGCGACGACGACCTCGGTGCAGGTGCGGACGGTGATGCGGTCGATCTGGGACAGCTGCTGGACCAGGTAGTAGGACATCGAGCTCTCCAGCGAGCTGCCCCGCACCAGCAGCGTCACCGAACGGGCGCCGCGGGCGAGGTAGGCCGCCGCCTGCCCGGCCGAGTTGGCCCCGCCGACGATGTAGACGTCCTGGTCGGTGCAGTTGGCCGCCTCGGTGAGCGCCGAGCCGTAATACACGCCGCGGCCGGTCAGCCGGTCGAGTCCATCGGCGTCCAGCTTCTGGTACGAGACGCCCATCGCGAGGATGACCGTGTGCGCGTCTACGGACGTCCCGTCGTCGAAGCGGACCGTGCGGGCGGACCCGTTCACCTCGAGGCCAACCGCGTCGCGAGTGGTGATGACCTCGGCGCCGAACTTCACGGCCTGCCGGCGGGCCCGCTCGGTCAGCTGCGCGCCGGACACTCCGTCGGGGAAACCGAGGTAGTTCTCGATCCGCGAGCTCTGGCCGGCCTGGCCCCCGGTGGCGACGCGCTCGACCAGCACAGTCCGCAGCCCCTCGGACGCGCCGTACACCGCCGACCCGAGCCCGGCCGGGCCGCCGCCGACCACGACGATGTCGTAGAAGTCCTTGGCCGGTGCGGTGGTGAGGCCGACGTGGCCGGCCAGCTCGCTGTCACTCGGCGCGACGAGCGGCTTGCCCTCGATGGTGATGACGAGCGGCAGCTCGCGGCCGTCGGCGCCGGCGGCCTCGAGCAACCGGACGCCCTCCGGCGTTTCCGAGGAGTACCAGCGGTAGGGCACCTGATTGCGGGCCAGGAACTCGCGCACCTGCGACGACCGGGCCGACCAGCGGTGGCCGACGACCTTCGTCTCGGGTACCGGGGTGTGGTCCACGGCGGCCCAGGCCTCGAGCTGTGCGTCGATGACCGGGTAGAGCTTCTCCTCCGGCGGGTCCCACGGCTTGAGCAGGTAGTAGTCGAGATCGACGACGTTGATCGCGCTGATCGCGGCGTCGGTGTCGGCGTAGGCGGTGAGCAGGATCCGGCGGGCACCCGGGTAGAGGTCCATCGCCGCCTCGAGGAACTCGAGGCCGCTCATCTGCGGCATGCGGTAGTCGGCCAACAGCACCGCCACCGTCTCGCCGCGCAGCTTCATCTCGCGCAGGGCGTCGAGGGCCTGCTCGCCGGACTCGGCGCGGACGCTGCGGTAGGTGTCGCCGTAGCGCCGGCGCAGGTCGCGGGCCACCGCCCGAGACACGGCCGGGTCGTCGTCAACGGTCAGGATCGAGCTGCGCGCCGTGTCGCGCCGGCCACTGGGTACATCCACGCCGAAGAGCCTACGGTCGGCGCGCCACCCAGAACCGGCGTCAGACGACTTGGTGGAGCAGCGTCACCGGCGCGCCGTCGCCGCCCGCGCGGTACGGCTCGAGCTCGGCGTCCCACGAGGTACCGAGCAGTTCCGTCAGCCCGTGCTGGAAGTCGTCAGCCGACCGCGCCCGGTTCATCAGACCGCGCAGCCGCTCCTCACCGACGACGACGTCACCGTTCGCGGACGTCGTGGCGCGGTGGAAACCGCGACCGGGCAGATAGGCGAGCCGTTCGCCGTCGCTGATGGACGTGCCGTCCTCGGTGATCTCGAAGACGAGCATCGGCCAGGCCCGCAGGGAGGCGGCGAGGCGGGCGGCGGTACCGACCGACCCGGTCCAGGTCGCTTCGGCGCGCAGGTGCGTCGGCGCGACGGGTTGGCCGGCCCACTGCAGCCGCGCCGGGCGGCCGAGGACGCCGGCGAGCGCCCACTCGACATGCGGGGCGAGAGCCGACGGGCAGCAGTGCATGTAGACAACGCCGCGTGTGCTGGGCACAGCGCGGCTGCCTTCGGTGCGGGCGTTCGTCATCGCACACCTCCCTGATTCGACGGCTACGCCTTCCCCAGCGGTCCGTCTTCTCGAAAGGTGTGCGTCCATTGTGACGCATGAGTCCCCTGTTACGCCAGTGGAAAGCGGCTCAGGATTCGACGGCGAGTCGGATTCCGAACCCGACCAGCACCGTGCCGGTCAAGGCGTCCATCCGGCGTCGCACGCGGGGCGCGGCCATCCAGGCCGTCACCTTGCTCGCCAGAGCGAGCAGGACGACGTAGTAGATGACCGAGAGCACGAGGAAATCGGCACCGAACAACAGCGAGGTGGCCCCCACGGGGTAGCCCGACGGGACGAAGCCGGGCAGGAAGGTCACGAAGAACACGCCGACCTTGGGGTTGAGCAGGTTCGTGGTGAGCCCGGCCGCGAAGCCGGTGCCGAGCAGCCCGCGCCGCGCGCCGTCGTCGACCGCCGGGGCGCCCCGCCGCATCGCCCGCAGCGACTGCACGCCGAGCCAGACGAGATAGCAGGCGCCGACGATCCGCAGGACGGCGTAGGCGACCTCGCTGGCCCGCAGCACCGCCGCCAGTCCGAGCGCGGCCACACAGATCCAGATCGTGAGCCCGACCAGGATCCCGCCGGCGGTGGCCGTACCGCTCGAGCGCCCGCCCCGGACGATGCTGCGGATCGTGACGAGCGTGTCCGGGCCGGGCAGCAGCACGATCAGCACGGCGGCCACGGTGAACGCGGCCAGGGCGAGCAGCATGGCCTGACTCTAGGGCGTCGCGGCGATCCCTGCCCTGGCCATTGGCCGGTTCGCGGCCCGGCCGATCAGCCCGGGGTCACGGCCGGCTCCCCGGCCCGATCGCGACGCAGCACTCCCCCGGGCGCGGCGCCAGCTCGGCGGCCAGCCGGCCGTCGGCCCCGATGCCTTCGACCAGGCCGGTCACGTACTCGTGGTTCAGCCCGCACACGAACTCCGGAGCCGTCGCGGCCAGCGGGTGGAACGGGCAGTTGCGCAGACGAACTGTGGGCCCGACGCGATAGGGCTCGAAGCCCTCGGCGGCGAGCACGTCGGAGGCCAGCGCGGTGGCCCGCTCGACCCCGAGGCGGCCCGGGCGCGCCTCGTCGCGGGCGCGGCGGCCGAGCGCGGCGCCGCGCCGGCGGGCGACACGCCGTGCCGCCTCTTGGGCGTGCGCGTCGGACTGGGCGTCGGCGGTCCCGACGACCGCCTCGACGAGGATGCCGGCCAGCAGCTCGGGGGTGCGCTCAGGCACGTGCACCGCGATGTCGGCAACGGCGGGCTCGTATACCCGCGGCACCCGGCCCACCCGCCGGATCGTGCCGGTCGCGAAGCCGGATCGCAGGACGCCGAGCTCCACGAGCTTGTCGAGGTGAAAGGCCGCCAGCTTGCGGGAGATGCCCACCGCCTCGGCCGCACTCTCGCGAGTCACCGGTGTGCCGGCGCCGCGGATGTACGCGTACAGCGCGTGCCGGACGTCGTCGTCCAGCGCGGCGATCGCCGCGACCGCTGACCGGTCCATCAGCCGATTAAAGCCAATCTGGTTGGCTAAAGCAATCGAGGCATAGGTATTGACGCGGAGCGCGAATAAAACCAAGCTACGTTTGTGATATTCATACGGCACGAACGATGACCACCGCCGCGCGCGCCGCGCGCGCCGACTATCCCGCCCTGCGGGTCGCCCCGCCCGCGTCCAGCGTCGATCTGATCGCAGCCGAGCAAGCGGCCGCCGACTTCCTGCGGGCGCTCGGCATCCCGACCGACACCGAGAGCGTCCGCGGTACGCCCGGTCGCATGGCCCGGGCCTACGCCGAGCTGTTCTCGACGCCTGAGTTCGATCTCACGACCTTCCCCAACGACGAGGGCTACGACGAACTCGTGCTGGCGCGCTCCATCCCGCTGCGCTCGGTGTGCGAGCACCACCTGCTGCCGTTCGTGGGGGTGGCCCACGTCGGGTACCTGCCGCGCGAGCGCATCCTTGGGTTGTCCAAGCTGGCCCGCGTCGTCGGCCACTTCGCCGCCCGGCCGCAGGTCCAGGAGCGACTGACCAAGCAGGTGGCCGGCTGGCTGTCCGACAACCTCGAACCGGCGGGAGTGGGCGTCGTCATCGAAGCGGAGCACACTTGTATGACCGTCCGTGGTGTGCGGGCCAGCGGTTCCACCACGGTCACGTCGGCGCTGCTGGGGGCACTGCGCGACGACCCGCGCTCACGCCAGGAGTTCTTCGCACTGACCAGGCTCGGCGGATGACCGCCGGACGAAAGGAGGCTCCGGTGACCGAACCGTCGAGCGTGGTGATCGTGGGCGCGGGACTGGCCGGCGCGAAAGCGGCCGAGGCGCTTCGGGCTCAGGGTTACTCGGGCCCGGTGACGCTGCTCGGCGCCGAGGCGCTGCCACCTTACGAGCGGCCTCCCCTGTCGAAGGCCTACCTCGCCGGCAAGGCGGAGTTCGACGAGGCGCTCGTGCACCCGCAGGAGTGGTACGCCGAGAACGACGTCGAGCTGCGGTGCGGGGTCGAGGTGGTGGTCCTTGACCGGCCGGCGCAGGAGGTCGTGCTGGCCGACGGCTCGCGAGTGGGCTACGGAGCCGTCGTCCTGGCCACCGGGTCGGAGCCGCGGCGGCTGCCGATCCCGGGGGCCGAGCGGGCGCTGCTGCTCCGTACCCGGGACGACGCCGAGGCGATCCGCGCGACGTTCGGCTCCGGGCACCGGCTCGTCATCATCGGCGGCGGCTGGATCGGGCTCGAAGTCGCCGCCGCGGCCCGCGAGGCCGGTAGTGATGTCACCATCCTCGAAGCGGCCGCGTTGCCGCTGCTCGCGGTGCTGGGAACGGACATGGCCTCCGTGTTCGCCGACCTGCACCGGGAGCACGGAGTCGACCTCCGCCTCGGTGTGGCCCTGACGGAGGTCACCGCGACCGGCGTCCGGCTCGCCGACGGCACCGAGGTGCCCGCAGACGCCGTGGTGATGGGCGTCGGTGTCCGTCCCCGCACGGAACTCGCCGCGTCGGCCGGCCTCGACGTCGACAACGGCGTCCTGGTCGACGGCTCCTTGCGCACCAGCGACCCGAACGTGTTCGCCGTGGGTGACATCGCCAACCACCAGCATCCCGTCCTGGGTCGACGGGTGCGCGTCGAGCACTGGGCGACCGCGCTCAACCAGCCGGCGTCGGCCGTGGCCGCGCTGCTCGGCGGCGAGACGACCTACGACGAGCTGCCGTACTTCTTCAGCGACCAGTACGACCTGGGCATGGAGTACATCGGCAACGCACCGGCCGGCTCGTACTCGCAGGTGGTGGTCCGAGGCGAGGTCAGCGGGCGCGAGTTCGTCGCGTTCTGGCTCGACGCGGACGACCGCATCCAGGCCGCGATGAACGTCAACGTCTGGGACGTCGTCGACGAGATCAAGCCGTTGATCGCCGGAAACGTCGTCGTGTCACCAGATCGGCTCGTGGACGCCGCGGTGCCGTTCGCCGAGGTCGGGCGCTAACCCGCAGCGAGGGCGGGAAGCACCTCGCCGAGGGGCGCGTCGATCTTGAGCGTGGCCAGCGGGTCCCCGCGGGTGGCGCCCTGGTTGACGATGGCCACCGGGATCTTCAAGGCGGCGGCCCGCCGGACGAAACGCAGCCCGGACATGACGGTGAGGGACGAGCCGAGCACGAGCAGGGCGGCCGCGGCTTCGACGCGGGCGTAGCACTCGTCCACCCGGGGCCGCGGCACGTTCTCGCCGAAGAACACGACGTCGGGCTTGAGCAGGTCGGAGTCGCAGTAGGCGCAGCCCGCCGGCACGAACCCGTCGAGCTGCTCGTCGGACAGTTCGGCGTCGCCGTCGGGGTTGATGTGCCCGGCCGCGGTGGCGAAATCCGGGTTCGCGGCACGCAGCCGGGCGTCCAACGATGTCCGGCCCTCGCGTAGGCCGCAGGACAGGCACAGCACCACGTCCAGGCCGCCGTGCAGCTCGACGACGTTTGTCGCTCCGGCGGCCCGGTGCAGGCCGTCGACGTTCTGGGTGATGATGCCGTCGACGAGGCCGGCGCGCTGCAGTGCGGCGACCGCGTAGTGGCCGGCGTTGGGCGCGGCCCCGGCGATCTGACGCCAGCCGAGGTAGCTGCGGGCCCAGTACCGGCGGCGCGCGGCCGGCGAGCCGACGAAGGCCTGGTAGGTCATCGGGGCGTGCTTGCGCCGGGTGCCGGACGGACCGCGGTAGTCGGGGATGCCGGAGTCGGTGGACAGTCCCGCGCCGCTGAGGACGACGACGCCGCCGGCGTGCACGAGATCGCGCAGGCCGGAATCGAGCGCGACAGTCACCTGACCATGGTGCCTGAAGTCACTCGCACTGTCCGACGTCAGCCGTCGGCGAGGGCGTGCCCGTAGCGGTCGGTGACCCGGCGGCGCAACGCGCTGTTCTTGCGCGAAGCCGGCTGGATGAAGACCTCGCCGAGCATCGGGAACTTCTCGCGCAGCTGCTCGTCCACCCGCACGCACGCCAGCTCGAGGTCGGCGGCGGAGAAGGAGTCGACGAAGTCCACGCGAGTGCACAGCAGGACGCTGTCGGTGCCGGTGAGCATCGTCAGGACGTCGACCACGTCGTCCACCTCCTGCTGCTCCTCGAGGAACCGCACGACGGCGTCGATGAGGCGTGGATCGGCCTGCTGTCCGATCAGCAGCGCCTGGCAGGCGCGAGCCAGCACTGCGGTCACGGCGAGCAGCAGCGCGCCGATGGCGATGGAGGCGGCGCCGTCCCACACGCTCGACCCCGTCAACTGGTGCAGCCCGACGCCCACAGCGGCGATCGCCAGGCCGATCATGGCCGCGGTGTCTTCGAGCAGGACGCTGTTGACCGTGGGGTCGCGCGGCGTGCGCAGGTAGGCTGCCAGCGAGCGTTTGGTGCGCTCGGTCTCCTTGCGCATCTGGCCGGCCGCCTGCCGCAGCGAGAGGCCCTCGAGCACAGCGGCCAGGAGCAGCACCGGGTAGTTGATCCACAGGTACTTGCTGTCCTCGCCGGCGCCGAAGATCGTGGTGACGCCCTCGTAGACGGAGAACGCGGCGCCGGACACGTAGATGGCGACCGCCGCGAGCATCGACCAGAAGTAGCGCTCCTTGCCGTAGCCGAACGGGTGGGAGACGTCGGCCGGCTTGCGGGAGCGCCGTTGGGCGACGAGCAGGAGCACCTCGGTGGTGCTGTCCCCCGCCGAGTGCGCGGCCTCGGACAGCAGTGCGCCCGAGCCGCTGATCAGGCCCGCGACCAGCTTGAGTAGGCCGACACCGAGATTGGCGAACAGCGCGAGCAGGACGGTGAGCGTGCCCTCGTCCTGCTCCTTCACCTCAGGCATGGGACGAGCCTGCCCAGCGTCCGGGTGCCCCTATCCGAGGCGGAACCGGGTCACTGTCCGGGCCGATCTTGTGCAGACTCGCCGGCCGGCGCCCGCGAGTCTGCACAAGATCGCTCAGGGCAGGTAACGAGCGGTGTACTCGGCGAACCGTTCGTCGACCTCGGCCTCGGCGATCCCGAAGTCGGCGAGGGAGTACTTGTGCGACGGGGTCCGGTGCCCCGTGCGGCTCGCCGCGTCCTCGGCCGCGACGGCGGCCCGGACGTCCACGGACCACGGCAGGTCGAAGTACCGGTAGATCGCCTCGATCGTGCCGACCGGGTCGCTGACGAGGTCGCGGTACCGGACGTCGTAGAAGTGGGTGGGATCGTGCCGCTCCCGGGCGGTCATGGTCAGCGCCGCCCCGCGGCTGAGCAGGTCGAGCTGGTCGCGGCCGAGCGTCTCGCCGACGAAGCGGGTGGAGTAACCGACAGTGGCCAGCGAGCTGAGGCTGCAGCTGGACGCGAGAGTCGTGCGCATCTCGCGGTGCGTCTGCACAACCAGAGCATCCGGGTAGACCGCGAACAGAGCATCGAGCGCGAACAAGTGGCTGGGGTTCTTCAACACCCACCGCTTCTCGACGTCGTTGGCGCCGATCAAGGCGAGGTTCCGGCGGTGCCGCGCATAAGCCGCCGTCCAGTCCTGCGTGCGGAGCCACGCCGAGTAGGACGGGACGTGCCCGAGTGACTCGTAGGAGATCGACATGGCCGACTGCCGCAGCAGCTGCCAGCACTCCTCGACGGTGTCGGCGGCGATGTAGTGGACGCCGCCGAAGCCCGGATTGGCCTCGTAGAAGGCCTCGAACCCCTTCTGGATCTGCTGGAAGACCGGGTTGTCGGCCCACGTCTCGCGGGGCGGGCGCGGCTGCGGCATCTCGCACAGCCACTGCTCCAGGCCTTGATGGGACGGGTCGGCGGCGAGCAGCCGGTGCACCGCCGTGGTGCCGGTGCGCGGCAGGCCGGTGACGAAGATCGGCCGTCGGATCAGCGAGTCGTCGGCCGCGACCTGCTTGAACCCGGCCTCGCTCAGCAGGCGAGCCACCAGGGCGCCGCGCAGCTCCGAGCGTTTGACGCGTCGGCCGAGGTCGGTCAGCTGCTCGTCCTTGGCGTAGGACTCGAGCAGGACGGCCAGCCCTTCGCGGTACTCGCCGCCGCCGAAGTCGGTCAGCGTAGTGAGGCGCGTCGCCGAGGCCTCGAGATCCTCGACCGTCCCGACGTTGTCGCGAGGCGGAGCCGCCATCAGTGGTGGAACTCGCCGCAGTTGACGTCGAGGCAGTGTCCGGTGATGTCACGCGCCATGGTCGAGGCGAGGAAGACGACGGCGTCGGCGATGGCGTCCGGGTCGGGCAGCCGGCGCAGATCCATGTTGGCGGCCGTCTCGTCGTACACGACCTGCGCCTCTACGCCCCGCTTCTTCGCGAGGTAGGCGAAGTAGTTCTGCAGCGTGTCGGCCCAGATGTAGCCCGGCGCGACGGAGTTCACCCGGATCCCCTGCGGCCCGAGCTCGGTGGCCAGCGCCTGGGCCAGTGCGAGCAACGCCGACTTGGCCATCTTGTACGCGCCGTAGGGCATGCTCGAGTGCCGCAGGACCGACGAGTTGATCATGACGACGTTGCCGCCGCTCTCGGCCAGCGCCGGCACGAACAGCCTGGTCAGCCGCAGCCCGCCGAGCACGTTCGTCTCGAAGCCGGCGCGCACCTGCTCGAAGTCCACCGTCTGCAAAGCACCCAGCGGCGGAATGGCGAATGCGTTGTTGACGAGCGCGTCGAGCCGGCCGAACTCGGCCAGCGTCGCGTCGACCAGGTTCTGCGCGGACTCCTCGGAGTTGATGTCGGTGCCGACCTGCAGCGTGCGCCGGCCGAGCTGCTTGATCTCGTCGGCGACCTCACCCAAGCGCGACTCAGTCCGGGCGGCGAGGACGACGTCGGCGCCGGCCTTCGCGCACTGCAAGGCGATCGATCGACCGAGCCCGGGCCCCACCCCGGCGACGACGACAACCTTGTCCTGCAAGACGTCGCTCATGATCGTCTCCTCGCACCGCACGCGTCGCTCATCCCAGCATCCTGTTCGCCACGGCGGCCTGCCGCGCCGCGAGCCGCGCCTGCCACTGATCGGGCGTCACGCGGGCCTGCTCGTAGTGAGGCAGCTTCTGGGCGATCTCGTCGAAGCGCACCTTGTCGACCCGCGGGCCGTCGGCCGGCGTGAACTCGCGCGAGGTGCGCTGCCAGCGGATCTGCAGGTAGCCGCGCGGATGCCCGGTGGTCTCGAGCCAGTTCGCCACGCCCGGGTTCTGCTCACTGACGACGAAACGCAGCATGCCGTCGGGATCGACGCGCGCCTGGTCGCCGGTCAGCGACGTCTGGTGGTTCACGAAGTCCATCGACACGTACCACATCGTCCCGAGCTGGAAGCCTTGATACGGCGCGTCGGACGCCGGCACTGTGACGATGAGCGCCTCGTCGTCGGCCAGCTCGTAGTGACCGACCGACGAGTACTGGGTCGCCAGGCCGCCTGGCGTCAGCCGCGGTTCGGTCATCGTGTTCACCGGCAGCTTCAGGTAGAACCACTCCGGGAACTGGAGGAACGTCTTCAGCTGCTGGACGAGCGTCTTGGCCGCCGCGTTGTAGCGCTTGCCGAGCTTGGTCTCATCGCCCAGCTCCGGCGCCCGGCCGACGCGGTCGACCCGCTGGATCGCGATCCGTCCCGGCTGCGCGGTCCAGTCGCTCCACACCTCCCGCACCAGCAGCATCGCCGCGCGCGGGCCGAGCACGAAGTAGTTCGGCCCTGGGTCGTTCTTGGCCGGACCGAAGCGCAACTCGAAGGTGCCGTCGGGGTTGATGTGGATGTCCCGGTCGTCGAACGCGCTCAGGCTGTCCGGCACGTCGGCCGGCGAGTAGTCCCCGTTGAGGATCTGGAAGCTGAGATCGGCGGTTGTGCCGCGGACGCCGGTGACCACGTACTCGGCGTCGTCGCGGATTCGCGCGCTGAAGTAAAGGGTGTCGGGATTGTCGAGCCCGATCTTCGTGTACGGCGTCGCCGACCGGATGAAGTACGGGAAGTCCCGCTCGAAGCCCCAGGCCGAGGCGACGGCGGCCCGGATGCTGCCGGCGAGGTAGTCGAGGCCCTCGACGACGTCCTGCTCGGTGCGGACGTGGGCGGCGTCGCGGATGATCTTCTCGGCCTCAACGATAGCGTCGGCCAATGGCTGAGTGAGCACGGTCACCTGTTCCGATTCGGATTGCGCGGTACAGATATGTAACGCAGCGGTAGAGTGATGGTCCGACAGTAGAACGTGTTCTAGGTTGGGTCAATGTCATCGTCGCGCCGCTCCCCGCCCACCCAGCGGGTGGTCGCCCTGCTCGACCACATGGTCGCGCACCCGGGCGAGGAGTTCGGCCTGTCCGAGCTCTCCCGCGCCCTCAACATCAGCAAGCCGACGTGCCTGGGCATCGTGACCACGCTCAGTGAGACCGGCTGGCTCGTGTGCGATCCCGACTCGCGCGGGTACCGGATCGGACCGGCGCTGGTGTCGGCCGGCCGGCTGGCCCGTCAAGCGGTACCCGGCACCGATGTGGCCGAACGGCATCTCACGGCGCTGGCGACGCGCTACCGCTCGGCCTGCACCGCTTCGGCCGTCGTGGGCAACGAGATCGTCGTGCTCACGAGCGTGCGCGGGGACGGCCGCACCGACGCCGCGATGGCCGGTAGCCGATACCCGTTCGCGCCACCGGTCGGCCTCATGTACGTCCTGTGGGACAGCG
The DNA here is from genome assembly GCF_046262535.1 of Jatrophihabitans sp. Lineage (GTDB taxonomy): Bacteria > Actinomycetota > Actinomycetes > Mycobacteriales > Jatrophihabitantaceae > Jatrophihabitans. The sequence continues at coordinate 24,622 of NZ_JBHEMO010000086.1, forward strand.
ATCGCGCGTTCGAACGCTGGCTGACCACCCGGCCGACGCTGCCGGTCGTCCTCGACCATCCCCACCTGCGCGCCGTCGTGGCCGAGTGCCGCTCCCGTGGCTACCTGGTGGAGGGGTTGACCGACGTCGGCGCCCGGTTGCATACGCTGATGGCCGGGGTCGCGGCCTACGATCTGCCCGACGAGGTCCGCGACCTGGTCGGCGAGATGGTGTCGACCCTCGGCGAGCGCGTGTATCTCGGCGCCGAACTGACCGGTAACGACAAGCATCCGACCCACCTGCTGGCGGCACCGACCTACGGCAGCGACGGACGGCAGCAGATGGTGCTCACGTTGTATGTGGGCGATTCGATAACAGGAGCCGAAATAACCCGGCGGGGCAAGGCACTTATGGCCACGGCCGCCGCTGTGACGGCCGAGGCCGGCGGCCGGCCACCGGCGCGGAGGAAGGCATCGTGATGACGGACTGGAAGTGGGGGCCCCGATGACCGTTGCCTACGAGATGAGCCACCTCGAACGGCTCGAGGGCGAGGCGGTGCACATCTTCCGCGAGGTCGCCGCCACGATCGAGCGACCGGCCCTGCTGTTCTCCGGCGGCAAGGACTCCGTCGTGATGCTGCACCTGGCGGTCAAGGCATTCTGGCCGGCACCCGTGCCCTTCCCCGTCATGCACATCGACACCGGCGAGAACTTCGACGAGGTGATCGAGTTCCGGGACCGGACCGTCGCCAAGTACGGGCTGCGCCTGATCGTGGCCAAGGTCCAGGACGACATCGACGCCGGTCGCTCGGTCGAGGACACCGGCCCGCGCGCGACCCGTAACCGGCTACAGACGGTGACCCTGCTGCGCGGCATCAACGAGAACAAGTTCGGCGCGGTGTTCGGCGGCGCGCGGCGCGACGAGGAGAAGGCGCGGGCCAAGGAACGGGTCTTCAGCTTCCGCGACGAGTTCGGGCAGTGGGATCCACGCAACCAGCGCCCGGAGCTGTGGAGCCTGTACAACGGCCGGCACCGCAAGGGCGAGAACATGCGCGTCTTCCCACTGTCCAATTGGACCGAGCTCGACATCTGGTCCTACATCCGCGACGAGGGCATCGAACTTCCGCCGCTGTACTACGCGCACAAGCGGCAGGTCGTCGAGCGCGACGGCATGCTGCTCGCGGTCAACCGCTTCATCCAGCCCATCGAGAAGGAGACCCCGTTCGAGGCGACGGTGCGTTTCCGCACGATCGGCGACGCGACCTGCACCGGTTGCGTGGAATCGTCGGCATCCGACGCCGACGAGGTGGTCGTGGAGGTCGCCGCCGCCCGCCTCACCGAGCGGGGCGCCACCCGCGCCGACGACCGAATCTCCGAGGCCGGCATGGAAGACCGCAAGAAAGAGGGGTACTTCTAGCCATGACTGCGCTGTTGCGGATTGCGACCGCCGGATCGGTGGACGATGGGAAGTCGACCCTCATCGGGCGGTTGCTCTACGACTCCAAGGCGATCTTCGAGGACCAGCTGAACGCCGTCGAGGCGACCAGCCGTTCGCGCGGGCAGGAGGCACCGGACCTCGCGCTGCTCACCGACGGCCTCCGCGCCGAGCGGGAACAGGGCATCACGATCGATGTCGCGTATCGCTACTTCGCCACGCCCAAGCGCAAGTTCATCATCGCCGACACACCCGGGCACATCCAGTACACCCGCAACATGGTCACCGGCGCGTCCACCGCCGACGTCGCCCTGATCCTCATCGACGCGCGCAACGGCGTGCTCGAGCAGTCTCGCCGCCACGCCTTTTTGGCCAGCCTGCTCGGCATCCCGCACCTCGTGGTGTGCATCAACAAGATGGATCTCGTCGACTACTCCGAGGAGCGCTTCATCGAGATCCGCGAGGACTTCCGGCGCTTCGCGATGAAGCTGGAGGTCTCAGACCTCTCCTTCATCCCGGTCTCGGCGCTCACCGGTGACAACGTCGTCCAGCGCAGCGCCGCGATGCCCTGGTACGAGGGCACGTCGCTGCTGCACTTCCTCGAAGAGATTCACGTCGCGTCCGACCGCAACCTCATCGACGTGCGGTTCCCGGTCCAGTACGTCATCCGGCCCCAGTCGTCCGACGCCGCGCTGCACGACTTCCGGGGTTACGCCGGGACGATCGCGGGCGGCGTGGTCCGCACGGGCGACGAGGTCACCGTCCTGCCGTCAGGTTTCACCACGAAGGTTTCGGCCGTCTGGGGCCCGGGCGGGCGCAAGGTGTCGGAGGCATTCGCCGGGCAGGCGGTCACCATCGAGCTGACCGACGACATCGACATCAGCCGCGGGGACCTCATCTGCCGCCCGCACAACCGTCCCTACGTCGGCCAGGACATCGACGCGATGGTCTGCTGGCTGACGACGGAGTCGGAACTTACGTCGGGCGCGCGTTACACGATCCAACACACGACGAGATCGACCCGCGCGGTCGTGCGCAACCTGGATTACCGGCTCGAGGTCAACACGCTGCACCGCGACGACAGCGCGACCGGCCTCGGCCTGAACGAGATCGGCCGGATCCGCCTGCGGACCCAGCAGCCGCTGCTCTTCGACGCCTACCGGCGCAGCCGTGACACCGGCAGCTTCATCCTGGTCGACGAGGCCACCAACAGCACCGTCGCGGCCGGCATGATCACCGGCCCGACGCAGCACGACGCCAAGGTCGTCTGGCACAGCGGCTCGGTGCAGCGCGGCGAACGGGCGACCCAGGGCATGACGGTGTGGCTCACCGGCCTGTCGGGCTCCGGGAAGTCGACCGTCGCCGCCGAGCTGGAGCGGCGACTGGTCGCGTCCGGGCGGCCGGCCCACGTGCTGGACGGTGACAACCTCCGACACGGGCTGAACGCAGACCTCGGCTTCTCGGCCGAGGACCGGGCCGAGAATGTGCGCCGGGTCGGCGAGGTCGCCAAGGTGCTGGCCGACGCCGGCGTGATCGCGATCGTGTCGCTCGTGAGCCCGTATGCCGAGGACCGCCAGCGGGTGCGCGCCTCGCACAGCGCAGCTTCGCTGCCGTTCCTCGAGATCTTCGTCGACACCCCGCTCGAGGTGTGCGAGTCACGCGATCCGAAGGGCATGTACGCCAAAGCCCGGGCCGGCGAGATCGCCAACTTCACCGGCATCGACGACCCGTACGAAGCGCCCGAAGCCCCGCACCTGCGCCTGCGCCCCGAGGACGGGGACGCTGCAGCTCAGGCCGCGCTCGTCCTCGACCTGGTCGAGCGGATCGCGGAGTAACGCCGGTGCTCACCGACGCCCGCCTCGCCGGCGAACTTGCCGAGCGGGCCGGCCACCTGCTGCTGTCGCTGCGGGACTCCAGCGGGCTGACCGGGCGTGAGCTGGGCAAGCGCGGCGACGCCGACTCGAACGCCCTGCTGCTGCGCGAACTCGCCGCGGTCCGGCCCGACGACGCGGTGCTGTCGGAGGAGTCGGCCGACTCCCCCGCCCGGCTGTCAGCCGACCGCGTGTGGATCATCGATCCGCTGGACGGGACTCGCGAGTACGGCATGCCCGGACGCGGCGATTGGGCAGTGCACGTCGCGCTCTGGCAGCGCGGTGCGGGCATCACCGCGGCCGCGGTGGCCCAGCCGTCACTCGACGCGGTCTACGCCAGCGATACCGTTCCGCCCGCAACCGGCTCTGACCGGCGGGCCCGCTTCCTAGTCAGCGACAGCCGGCCGCCCGACTTCGCCGCGGAGGTAGCCGCCGCTCTCGATGCCGAGGTGGCCCCCATGGGATCGGCCGGCGCCAAGGCCATGGCGGTCGTGCGCGGTGAGGCCGACGCATACCTGCACGCCGGCGGCCAGTGGGAATGGGACTCGGCCGCGCCGGTCGGCGTGGCCGTTGCCGCCGGCCTGCACGCGTCCCGGGTCGACGGCAGCGCTCTCGAGTACAACCGCGAACATCCCTACCTGCCCGACCTGCTCATCTGCCGCGCGGACCTCGCCGAGCCGATCCTGCGCGAGATCGCCGCTACGACCGCGGGTTGAGCGCCCACATCGCCGGCCAGTCCTTCGGCCGCAGCAGCGCTTCCGTCCCGCCGTCGGCCACGAGCACACTGCCGACGAGCATCGGTGCCGCGAGCATGAAGACGATGACATCGGCGATCTCGTCCGGGCGGATCGGACGGCCCATCGGGACCGGGAAGTTGGAGATGGCGTCCCCGATCAGGGGGTCTTCGCGCTGCGTCTGCGTCAACGCCGTCTCTGTCAGTCCCGGAGCGATCACATTGAGCCGAACGCCCGCGCCGATCCACTCCGGCTTGGGCGCATTGGTGCGCACGTACCAGGAGATCGCGGCCTTCGCCGCCGGGTAGGCGAACAGCGACAGCGCGGTCTCGGCGAGTTCGCAGGCGCGAGCCTCGTCGTCGGCGAGGCACGCCTCGGCCAGCTCCACCGACCAGTCGGGCTGGACGGTCGCGGAATTCGAGCCGAGGCACACCACGCCGGCTCCGGACGTCAGCGCGGGCCGCAGTCCCTCCAGCAGCGCGACCGTGCCGAAGTAGTTGATCGCGATGAGGCGGCCACCGTGGGCCGTCGACGAGCCGCCGATGCCGGCGGCCGTCACCAGGCCGTCGAGGCGGCCCTCGGCCAGCTCGGTGATCGAACTGATGGCCGTTGCGCGGCCGTCCGCCGTCCCCAGATCGGCCACGACCTCGGCATCGGCCACGTCGACGCCCAGCACCCGGTGGCCATCGGCGATCAGGCGAGCGGCCGTCGCCCGGCCGATGCCCGAAGCGCAACCGGTGACGGCGATGGTCGGCATGTCCGCACCGTAATGGAACAGGTTCTACTTCGCGACCGAGGGCCGTTGCGATCGGCCCGGCCACACTCCTAACGTGGAGATGTGGCCGATCCGGAGGACACGACCCAGCTGCGGCGGGCCGACCTGATCGAGGTCGAGGTCGACGAGACCCCTGACGACGAGCGGCCGCTCCCGTTCGAGGCGGAGCCGGCCGACGTGATGGAACAACGCGCCGAGCTACCGCAGGACGACGAGCCGATCGACTTCGATCCCGAGTACTAGACCCCTTCCGCCGGCCCTGACCGCGCATTCGCCATCCTCCTTCGCGGGCGTGAAGTACTCCTGACGCGCGCGCACGCCCCCTCGTCGGGCAGGATCGCCGCATGACGCAGCCGGCAACGACCCTGACCGCGGCCTTTCAGCGGACCGCCGAACGGTATCCGCACAATCTCGCGCTGAGCACCTCGGACGGGTCCGTTCGCATCACCTGGCGGCAGTACGCGGCGCGGGTCGAGAAGCTCGCCGCCGGGTTCGCCGGTCTCGGCGTACGTCGCGGCGACACGGTCGGCATCATGCTGACCAACCGGCCCGACTTCCACCTCGTCGACACGGCCGCGCTGCACGCCGGCGCGACACCGTTCTCCATTTACAACACGCTGGCTCCCGAGCAGATCGCCCACCTGTTCAGCAACGCCGGCAACCGGGTCGTCGTCTGTGAGGAACAGTTCCTCGGCCAACTGCAGGCCGCGGCCGCCGCCGCCGAGACGGCGGTCGAGCATGTGATCTGCGTCGACGGAGCGCCGGAGGGCACGATCTCCCTCGCCGAACTCGAGGCCGCCGCCGAGGACGACTTCGACTTCGCCCGGTCGTGGCAGGCCGTGCAGCCGGAGGATGTCCTGACGATCATCTACACGTCGGGCACCACCGGCCCGCCGAAGGGCGTGGAGCTGACCCACATCAACCTGCTGGCCGAACTCGAGTCGACGACGGCGATCGTGCCGATTTCGGCCCAGGACTCGGTGATCTCGTACCTGCCCGACGCGCACATCGCGAACCGGTGGGGTGCGCACTACAACAGCATGGTGACCGGCATGCAGATCGTCACGTTGGCCGACATGAAGCAGATGGTCAGCGTGCTGCCGGCCATTCGCCCCACCTTCTTCGGGGCCGTGCCGCAGGTCTGGTACAGGCTCAAGGCCGGCATCGAGGCGCAGGTCGCGGCGGAGAAATCGTTGGTGAGGAAGCGGCTGGCCGAGTGGGCCTTCGGGGTCGGCCGCCGGCGGGCCCGGCTCCTGTCCGATGGCACGCCGGAGCCGACGGCGTTGCGCGTCCAGCACGCCGTCGCCGAGAAGCTCGTCCTGAGCGCAATCCGCGCCCGCCTCGGTCTCGACCGGGTCAGGTTCGCAGCGACCGGAGCGGCGGCCATCGATCCCGAGGCGCTGGAGTTCGTGCTCGGGCTCGGGCTTCCGGTCTGCGAGCTGTGGGGCATGTCCGAGGTCTCCTGCGCCGCCACCGTCAACCCCCCGAACGCCATCCGGATCGGCACCGTGGGCACCGCCCTGTCCAACGTCGAGCTGCGCCTCGCCGACGACGGGGAGTTGCTGGTCCGAGGGCCCCTGGTCATGAAGGGCTACCGCAACGAGCCGGAGAAGACGGCGGAGACGATCGACGCCGATGGTTGGCTGCATACCGGCGACATCGCCAGCATCGACGGCGACGGTTACGTGCGCATCGTCGACCGCAAGAAGGAACTGATGATCAACGCGTCGGGCAAGAACATGTCGCCGGCCAACATCGAGGGCACGGTCAAGGTGAGTTGCCCGCTCGTCGGGTCGGTGGTGGCGATCGGCGACGACCGTCCCTACGTCGTCGCGTTGCTGACGCTCGATCCCGATGCCGTCACCGCCTATGCCCAGCAGCAAGGCATCGCCGACGCGTCTCCGGCCACGCTGGCCGACGATCCCGGTGTACGCGCGGCGATCGAGCAGGGGATGAAGGAAGCCAACGCCCGGCTGGCCCGCGTCGAACAGATCAAGAAGTTCGCGATCCTGCCCGAGGTGTGGGAACCGGGGGGCGACGAGGTCACGCCGACCATGAAGCTCAAACGCAAGCCGATCGCGGCGAAGTACGCCAAGCAGATCGAGGAGCTCTACGCCTCGGCCAAGTGAGCGTGACACCGACGAGGTTTTCCTCCGCTGGCGTCGTTTGAGGCGAGCGGCAATGGCGCACGGGCAGGAAAAGGTGATCAGCCGCCCCGAAACGCACCGTCGTCGGGCGGACGTGAGCGGCGCGGCGCACTGGGACAGACTGAGCCAGTGAGCACCACGAGCGAACGCGACCCGGCGAAGCCGCGGCCGCGGCCCGGGCGCGGGCGGGCAGAGGCAACGGACGCGTCAGTCGCCGCCGCGTCCCCCGAGAACGCAGCGCGGGAGCCGGCGTCACCCCGCGCGGTCGACGCGGGTGGGCCCTCCGGAGGGCGTGCGCATCCCGCGGCGCACGGCGCCGGTCTGATCGGGTTGGCGGTCGGCGCGCTCGGCGTGGTGTTCGGCGACATCGGCACCAGCCCGCTGTACGCGCTGCAAACGGTGTTCGCTCTGGAGGGGCATGCAGTGAAGCCGACGCCCGGCGATGTCTACGGGGTCATCTCACTCGTCTTCTGGTCGATCACCCTCGTGGTGTCGCTGAAGTACCTGGTCTTCGTGCTGCGAGCGGACAACGACGGCGAGGGCGGGGTCATGGCGCTCGCCGCCCTGGCCCGGCAGATGACCGCGGGCGGCCCACGCCTCATCGCCGCGTCACTGCTGCTCGCCATCGTCGGCGCGTCCCTCTTCTACGGCGACAGCGTGATCACGCCGGCGATCTCGGTGCTGTCGGCGATGGAAGGTCTCGAGGTCGCCGAACCCAGCCTCAACCACGCCGTGCTGCCCATCGGCATCGCGGTCGTGGTGATCCTGTTCCTGGTTCAGCGCTTCGGTACCCACCGGGTGGGCAAGTTCTTCGGCCCGACGATGCTGCTGTGGTTCGTCGTGCTGGCCGCAACCGGGCTGCCCGAGATCGCGAGCCATCCCGGCATCCTGCGGGCGCTCTCGCCGAGCTACATCGTCAGCTTCGTCGCCGACCACCCGTATCTCGCGTTCATTTCGCTCAGCGCGGTGGTCCTCGCCATCACCGGCGCCGAGGCGCTCTACGCGGACATGGGCCACTTCGGCCGCAAGCCGATCCGGCGGGCGTGGTTCCTGCTCGCGTTCCCGTGCCTCACCCTGAACTACCTCGGCCAGGGTGCGCTGGTGCTGCACGACAAAGCCGCGACCAGCAGCCCGTTCTTCCTGCTCGGCCCGCACTGGGCCCGCATCCCGCTGGTCATCCTGGCCACTCTGGCCACGGTCATCGCCTCGCAGGCCGTGATCTCCGGCGCCTACTCGGTCTCGCGCCAGGCCATGCGACTCGGGCTGCTTCCGCACCTGACGATCCGCCAGACGTCCACCCGCGAGAGCGGCCAGATCTACGTGCCGGCGGTGAACTGGCTGCTGTTCGGCGGCGTGCTCGTCCTCATGCTCTCGTTCCAGTCCTCGAGCAAGCTGGCGGCCGCGTACGGCTTGGCCGACGTCGGGGTGTTCGTGACGACGACGTCGCTGTTCCTGGTCGTCTCGGCGATGATCTGGAAGTGGCCGAGGTGGCGGGTCATCGCGTTCGGGGCCGGCTTCGGCTCGATCGAGCTGGCCTACCTGTCGGCGAACATCACCAAGATCCCGAGCGGCGGTTGGCTGCCGCTCGGCATCGCCATCGTGCTCGTGGTGGGCATGACGACCTGGGAGGCCGGCCGGCGAATAGTGACCCACCGGCGCAAGGAGCTCGAAGGACCGCTGCAGCAGTTCGTCGACGAACTGCGCGGGCGCGACCTGCCGCGGGTGCCCGGAACGGCGGTCTTCCCCCACCCGACCAAGGAGACGACCCCGCTCGCGCTGCGGGCCAACGTCGAGTTCAACCACGTCCTGCACGAGCACGTCGTCGTCATGTCGGTGCGTCCGCAGAACGTGCCGCACGTCCCGCCCGACCAGCAGATCGACGTCGACGAGCTCAAGCACACCGACGACGGGATCGTGCACGTCGCGGTCAACTTCGGCTTCCAGGACGAACAGGATGTTCCCGGCGCGCTACGGCGGGCGACCGGCATGAGCGATGAGCTCGACGTCGACCCGGACAAGGCCCTTTACTTCCTGTCGCGCCTGTCGATCCAGCGCGGTGACAAGGACGGCATGGCCCGTTGGCGCAAGCGCCTATTCATCGGCCTGGCCCACAACGCGGCCAGCCCGGCCGCCGGCTTCTGTCTGCCCGAGGAGCGCACCGTCGTGATGGGCGCACACCTCGAGCTGTGAGGCGGGCGACCGCGCCTGCGCCCCGACTTAGCACGGCTGTAACATTGGTGGCGCCTGGCCTCGCCCCCGTTCGCCGGCGTCCTGGCGCTGGTCGATCAGGCCCGTCACGACAACGGCCTCGGTGCGTCGGATTCGTCTGTCAGGGGGTCAGTCGGCGAACGCCGCCCCCGCCGCCTGCCGGCCGACCTTCGCCGAGGACCAGAAGCCATACGTCCCCTGCTCGAGCAGTTCGCGGCCGGCCTCGACCAGCGCTCCCAGGGCGGCGAAGGCGAACGCGCCCCCGACGGAGATGCGGGCGACGCCGAGCGCGGCCAATTCGGCGACGGGCGGAGCGGCGGCGAGCGCCAGCACGTTGACCGGCCGGTCAACGGCGCCGACCACGGTCCTGATCTGCTCGGCGGTAACCAACCCCGGCGCGTAGAGCACGTGCGCGCCGGCGTCCTGGAATCTCTGCAACCGGGCGATGGTGTCGTCGAGGTCGGGCCGGCCGTGCAAGAAGTTCTCGGCCCGCGCGGTGATCACGAAATCGTCCCCACCGGCTTCGACGGCGGCGGCGATGCGCTCGGCCGCGAGCTCGGCCGCATAGATCGGATCGTCCGGCCGGCCGCTCGAGTCCTCGATCGAACAGCCGGCCAGCCCGGCGTCGACCGCGCCCCGGACCGT
>NZ_JBHEMO010000087.1:0-11411 GCF_046262535.1 Jatrophihabitans sp.
CATCACCCAGAAGACCTTCACGTGCGGGAAGTTGTCGAGCATGAGCCGGCTGACCGCGAACGTCTTGAGGACGTCGGCGGGCTGGGCCATCGGCAGGTGGCTGAGCCGGTTGTTGTCGTTGTGGAAGCGCAGCGGGATGAACACCTGGAACCCGCCGGTCTCGTCCTGGAGTTCGCGCAGTCGCAGGACGTGGTCGACGCGGTGGCGCGGTTCTTCGATGTGGCCGTAGAGCATCGTCGCCGGGGTCTTGAGCCCCTTCTGGTGGGCGAGCCGGTGGATGCGCGACCAATCCTCCCAGTGGGTGTTGTGGTCGACGATCTGCTTGCGGACGTCCCAGTCGAAGATCTCGGCGCCGCCGCCGGTCAGCGACTCGAGGCCGGCGTCGATCAGCTCGTCGAGGATCGCGTCGGCGGACAGGCCGGAGATCGACTCGAAGAAGTGGACCTCGGTGGCGGTGAAGCACTTGAGCGCGACGTCGGGCAGCGCGGCTTTCAGCTCGCGCAGCACCCGCGGGTAGTACTTCCAGGGCAGCGTCGGGTGCAGGCCGTTGACGATGTGCAGCTCGGTCAGCCCGTCGTCCTTCATGGCGAGCGCTTTCTCGACGGCCTCCTCGACGCGCATCGTGTACGCGTCCTTCTGGCCCGGCTTGCGTTGGAAGCTGCAGTACGCGCATGACGCGGTGCAGACGTTGGTCAGGTTGAGGTGCCGGTTGACGTTGAAGAAGACGGTGTCGCCGTTCTTCTCGGTGCGGACGCCGTGGGCCAGGCCGCCGAGCCAGGCCAGGTCGTCGGACTCGTAGAGGTCCTCGCCGTCCTGGCGGGCGAGGCGCTCGCGGGCCTCGATCTTCTCGGTCAGTTCGGCCTTACGGGCCTCGGTCAACGCCATGCATCGAGGGTACGTGGAGCCCGCTGATCCCTCGCTTCCCGCCTGGCGCGGTTGATTTGCGTCACCGATTTCCACCACACCAGGCGGGGAGCGCGATCAGCGGCGTCAATGGTGTAGACAATCGGGCACAGGACAGGTGAAGGAGGTCCCGTGGTGGTCGCCCCCGCAGCGCGATCCGGGCGCGAAGCTCGGCCGCCGAAAGAATTACGGGAGCCGAAGTACTACACGGTCAAGCGGCATCTGCTCGACATCATCGGAACGCTCCCGCCGGGCACCCTCGTCCCGACCGAGCGATTGCTCATGGTCGAGCTCGGCACGTCGCGAACCACCGTGCGCCAAGCGCTCGGCGAACTGGTCGGCGAGGGACGGTTGGTGCGCCGGCAGGGATCCGGCACCTACGTCGCCGAGCCGAAGGTGCACTGGCCGTTGCGGATGACGAGCTTCACCGAACAGGCGACCTCGACCGGGCACGCGGCCAGCACGCAGCTCATCGACGCCGGCCGGGAGAAGGCCAGTGACGACATCGCCGAGCGGCTGGAGCTGCGGACGGCCGCGCTGGTCCACCGCATCGAGCGGCTGCGGCTGGTGGACGAGGTGCCGATGGCCGTCGAGACCTCGTACCTGTCGGCCCAGCAGTTTCCCGGCCTGGCCAAGGAGCTGCGCCGCGGGGACTCGCTGTACCGGGTGTTGCTCGAGCGGTACGGCGTCGTGCCGGTGACGGCCGAGGAGACGATCGAGACGGCGGCGGCGTCGCCGCGAGAGGCCGATCTGCTGCGCACCGAGACCGGCTCGCCCATGCTCGTGCTCAGTCGGCACAGCTTCACCGCCGACGGCAGCCCGGTCGAGTGGGTGCAGTCCTGGTACCGCGGCGACCGCTACCGCTTCGTCACCCGGCTGACCAGTGACTGAGGATCCCGGGGAGATCAGCATTGACGGCGCTAACTTAGCGCTGCTAACTTATCGGGATTCCGCCGCCGACCGCCGCAGGAGCCCGCCATGCTCACCCGCCTCGCCGACCTCGCCATCCGGGCGCCGAAACGCCTGCTCGCCATCGCCGGGCTGCTGCTCGTCGGCGGCGCGATCTACGGGATCCCGGTGGCCGGGCACCTGCTCACCGGTGGCTTCACCGACCCGTCCGCCGACTCGACCAAGGCGACGTCGGTCATCGACGCCAGGTTCCACGGCGGCCAGGCCAACCTCGTATTCCTCGTGACGGCACCGGGCGGGGCTGACAGCGCCGCCGCCCGGGCCACCGGCACCGCGATCGAGCGCGGCCTTGGCCGGCACAGCGACTGGCTGACGTTCACCGAGTCCTACTGGTCGGCGCCGAAGTCGCAGGCCGGCAACCTGTTGAGCAAGGACGGCAAGTCGGCGCTGGTGGTCACGCACATCCGCGGCAACGACAACGCGATCCAGGTGCGCTCGGCCCAGCTCAACACCGAGCTCGCCCACGGCGGCAACGGCGTCGCTGTGCGAGCCGGGGGCGCCGCCTTGGCCTATCACCAGGTCAACGACCAGACCAAGCTCGATCTGGCCAAGGCCGAGGCGATCGCGATCCCGATCACCGCGATCGTCCTGATCCTCGTCTTCGGCAGCCTCATCGCCGCGCTCGTGCCGCTGGCCATCGGCATCTTCGCGATCATCGAGACGTTGGCCGTCCTGCGGGTGCTGTCGACGATCACCGACGTGTCAATCTATGCGATGAACATGACGACGGCGCTCGGACTCGCGCTGGCCATCGACTACAGCCTCTTCATGGTCAGCCGTTACCGCGAGGAGCTGAAGGCCGGGCGAGATCCGCACGATGCGATCGTCGCGACCGTCCGGACGGCGGGGCGGACGGTCCTGTTCTCCGCGTTGACGGTCGGGCTGTCGCTTTCGGCGATGATCGTGTTCCCGATGTACTTCCTGCGCTCGTTCGCTTACGCCGGGCTGGGCGTGGTGGCGCTGGCCGCGGTCGCGTCGATCCTCGTGCTGCCCGCGTGCCTGGCCCTGATCGGCACCCGGATCAACTCCCTCGACATGCGGGTGGCCGTGCGGCGGGCGTTCGGGCGGCCGACCCCTGAGCCGAAGCCCCTCGAGCGCGGCTTCTGGTACCGCCTCGCCAGCACCGTCATGCGCCGTCCGGTGGCGTTGGGCCTCGCCGTCACCGCGTTCTTCCTGCTGCTCGGCTCGCCGTTCCTGCGGGCCAACTTCGGCTACCCCGACGACCGCATCATCAACTCGAACGCGACCGCGCGGACGGTCGGTGACGACCTGCGCACCGACTTCAACCAGAACGTCTCGGCCGGGCTCGTCGGCGTCACTCAGACCGCGGCCGATCCCGCTGCGGTCGCGACGTACACCGCCGCGGTCAGCCGCATCGACGGCGTCGTGAGCGTGAGCTCGACGGCCGGGACGTACGTCCACGGCAAGCAGGTGGGCGGCGCGCAGAAGAGCTTGGCGTCCACCGACGGCACCGGAACGCTCTTCAACGTGGCGACCGACGTCGACCCGTTCAGCTCGCGCGGCGGCGCGCTCGTCGACCACCTGCGCAGCACGCCGGCGCCGTGGAAGGTCTATTACAGCGGCGCGGCGGCCTTCAACGCCGACGCGATGAGCGGGCTGAAGAGCAAGCTGCCGCTGGCGTTCGCGTTGATCGCGCTGACCACGTTCATCGTGCTGTTCCTGTTCACCGGCAGCGTGGTGGTGCCACTGAAGGCGCTCGTGCTGAACATGCTGTCGCTGATGGCAACGTTCGGCGCAATGGTGTGGGTCTTCCAAGAAGGCCACCTGTCCGGCGTGCTCGGCTTCACCCCGACCGGGTATCTGGTCGCCAACATGGTGATCCTGATGTTCTGCCTCGCTTTCGGCATGTCCATGGACTACGAGGTCTTCCTGCTCTCGCGCATTCGCGAGGAGTGGGTGAACTCCGACCGGACCGACGGCGCGAACCGGCGCGCCGTGTCGCTCGGGCTGGCCCGGACCGGCCGCATCGTCACCGCGGCCGCAGCTCTGATGGCGATCGTGTTCGCGGCGATGGTCGGCTCGAAGATCGCGTTCATGCAGCTGTTCGGGCTCGGCCTGACGCTGGCCGTGCTGGCCGACGCCACGCTCGTCCGTGGCATCCTGGTTCCGGCGTTCATGCGGCTGATGGGACGACGCAACTGGTGGGCGCCCCGTCCGCTCGTGAAGCTGCACGACCGGTTCGGGCTCAGCGAGGTCGAGCCGCCGCCGCCGTCCACGCCCCGACCGTTCAAGGAGCTGACTCCGACCGGATGAGTACCGCAACCGTTCGCCGCCGCCGGGCGCAACGCGGCAGCGGGGCGCAACTGCGCGCCGAGATCGTCACCGCGGCCAAGGCGCTGCTCGAGAAGTCGGCCAACTCCGACGCGGTGTCGATCCGGGCCGTCGCCGACGCGGTCGGCGTCACGTCCCCGTCGATCTATCTGCACTTCGCCGACAAGGACGCACTCATCCAAGCCGTCGTCGCCGACGTGTTCGCCGAGCTGGACGCGGCGATGGTCGCGGCCGGCGAATCGGTCGACGAGCCGCTGGCCCAGCTGCGCGCCTACGGCATCGCCTACGTGAAGTTCGCGGTCGCCCATCCGGAGCACTACCGGGTCGCGACGATGGAGCGCTGCGTGCCCGGCGACGGGCACACCGAGCTCGACGAGATCGTCGCCGACTCGGCCTTCACGCACATGATGGCCACGGTGACGGCCTGCATGGACGCCGGCATCTTCGCGCCCGGCGACCCGCTGCCGGTCACGCTGCAATTGTGGGCAGCCGCGCACGGCATCGCGTCGCTGATGATCGCCAAGCCCTACCTGCCGTGGGGCGACGTCGAGGCGGCCGCCGATCCGGTGCTGCGCGCGGCCGCGCTCGGCAAGGCGACCGGGGACCTGATCGGCGGAGACCTCAGCCCCGCGGTGCTGACCGGGTGGCTGGCCGCGCAACGAGCCTCGCGCGCTGACCAGGCGCCGTCCGAGTGACGCTGCGGCTGCCGTTCACCCGGCCCGACCTGCACACGACCGATCGGCCGAGCTCGACGGCGCAGTGGACCACTCTCGGCCGCGCGCTCGAGCTGCGCCGCGAGGAGCGCATCGTCACCGACGTCTACGCGCCGGTCTTCCTCAGCGACGTGAGCCAGGTGCTGCTCCAGTCGCTCGATCTCGTCGGGCCGGTGTTCCGACAGGCCGAGCGGCTCACCCTCGTCGGGCTGGCGGCGTCGGGGCTTTGCCGGCACCGGTTCATCGACGAGCACCTGGTCGCCGCGCTGCCGTCCGTCGATCAGGTGCTGATCCTGGGTGCCGGCTACGACAGCCGGGCCTACCGGTTCGCCGACGAGATCGGGGACCGTCCGGTGTTCGAGGTCGACCTCGCGCCGTTGTCCCGGCGCAAGGCCGCGGTGATCGACGCCCATCCCGAGCTGTTCGAGCACGCGTCGATCCGCCGAGTGGAGATCGACTTCCGCACGCAGTCGCTGCAATCGCAGCTGGCGGGCACCGACTTCGCCGTCGGAGCGGCGACGTTCGTGGTGTGGGAAGGCGTCAGCATGTACCTCGACGCGTCGGCCGTGGCCGGGACGCTGGGTGCGCTGGTCGAGCTGTGCGGCGCCGGCTCGGTGCTGGCGATGGACAACTGGCAGACCGTGCGCGGACCGGGTGGATACCTGCCCCGGCGGCTGGCCGAGCGGGCGATGGCGCTGATCGGCGAGCCGATCGGGTTCGCGGTCGACGCGTCGGAGGTGGCGTCCGTCCTCGAACCGCACGGCTTCGTCGTGGACGACCTGGCCGAGGGTGCGGAGATGACCGCGCGCTACGCGACCGGCGGTCGGCGCTGCGATCCCGGCATGTACGTGGTGGCCGCGCGGCTGTAGCCCGTCGGCCGCGGGTTCAGCTCTCGGCGGCGGGCGCGCGACCCTCGAACTTGGTCGACAGCACGACGGTGGTGCGGGTCCGGGCGATGCCCGGGGTGCTGTTCAAGGCGCGGATCGTCGCCTCCAGGCCGGCCACGTCCGGCACCCGGACCTTGATCACGAACGTCTCTTCGCCGGCGACGAACCAGCAGTCCTCGACGACCGGTATCGCGGTGAGTGACCCGGTCAGCTCGTCGGTGTCCGCGCTGTCGGTGATGAACACGCCGATGAGCGCGTTCATCGCGTAGCCGAGAGCCTCCGGCGCGACCGCCGCGTGGTAGCCGGTGATGATGCCGGCCGCTTCGAGCTTCGCGACCCGCTCGTGTGTGGCGGGCGCACTCAGCCCGACGACGCGGGCGAGCTCGGCGTAGGTGGCGCGGGCGTTGCCGCGGAGCGCGTCGATCAACTGCCGGTCGACGGAGTCCATGTTTTGGACGTTACCGCGCGGGCCGCTTCGCTAACGCGCGGCGCCGAGCTCACCCGTCCAGCGCGCGATGAGGTCGTGCTCGACCCCGAGCGCGTCGAGGACCTTGGCCGCGACGAAGTCGACCAGCTGGGCCACCGACTGCGGCGCGCTGTAGAAGCCGGGGCTGGCCGGCAGCACGACCGCGCCGGCGTCGTGCAGCTCGAGCAGATGCTGCAGAGTGGCCCGGGTGTACGGGGTCTCGCGCGGAACGATCACGAACGGGCGTCGCTCCTTGACGGTGACGTCGGCGGCGCGCTGGAGCAGGTCCTTGCTCAGGCCGATCGCGATGCCGGCGACGGCCGCGGTCGAGGCTGGGACGACGACCATGCCGCGGGTGCGGTAGGAGCCACTGGCCGGGCCGGCGCCGAGGTCCCCCGCCGGCCAGTACTGCACGTCACCGAGTTCGCGGGTCAGCCAGGTGGCGAGGTCGTCGCGCCAGTGCGAGTCGCGAAACGACAGGCCGGTCTCGTCCAGGATCGTCAGCCGGGCCGCGCGCGAGACGATCAGGTCGACGGGGTGCCCGGCGTCCAGCAGACCGTTGAGGACAGCGCGGGCGTACGGCGTCCCCGACGCGCCGGACACGCCGACAACCCACGGCACCCGCGGCGCGGTCATCGGTCTCCCGCCCCCATCCCTCCCGGCTTTGCACCTTTCAGGGACGCAAATCGATGCCAAACGCGACCCTGAAAGGTGCAAAGCGGGGAAGTCATCAGCGGGACAGCCCGTGCACGAGCAAGTCGGCGAGCGCGAACCCGAACAGGCCGATGCCGATCACGCCGTTGGCGGTGAAGAACGCCCGGTTCACCCGGGACAGGTCGTTCGCCCGGACGATCGCGTGCTCGTAGACGAGGACGGCCGCGGTGAGCCCGACCCCCGTCCACCACAACCACCCGAGATCGGCCGCGGCGCCGAACCACACGAACGCGGCCACGGTGCCGATATGCACGACCGTCGACGTCCGCAGCGCGGCCGGGATGCCGAACCGGGCCGGGAACGACCGCGACCCGATCTGCCGGTCGATCTCGGCGTCCTGGCACGAGTAGATGAGGTCGAAGCCGCCGATCCAGGTCCCGACCGCGAGACCGAGCGCGACCGCCGCGGCTGACACGTGATCGGTGACCGCCAGCCAGGCGCCGACCGGGGCGATGAACTGGGCCAGGGCGAGCAGCGCCTGCGGGAAGTCGGTGAACCGCTTGCCGTAGGAGTACAGGACGAGCAGGGCCACCGCGATCGGGGACAGCGCGAGGCACAGCCACGACAGCGCGGCCGCGCTGCTCAGGAAGATGACGAGCGCGACCAGCGTGCCGACCTCGGCGGTCCGCACGCTCAACTCGCCGGTCACCAGTTCGCGGCGGGCCGTGCGCGGGTTCAGCGCGTCGAAGTTGCGGTCCAGGATGCGGTTGGCGCTCATCGCCACCGTACGGGCCGACACCATGGCGACGGTGATCAGCGCGAGCTGCACCCAGTGCACCGAGCGGGTCTGCGTCCACATGGCGGTGAGCGCGGCGATGTAGGCAAACGGCAGGGCGAAGACCGAGTGCTCGATCATCACCAGCCGCAGGAACTTGCGGATCTTGTGCAGACCCGCGGGCCCTGACCCGCGTGTCTGCACAAGATCGTCGGCGGCCATAGTGTCTCCATTCTGCCAGCCGGACGGATGGCAGCCGGCGACGAAGGTCGTGCTGGCCTCCTTGCCCAACGCCGCGCCGAGTAGCACCGTCGAGTCATGGCGCTGACGATGCTCGGGCACATGTTCTCGGCCCTTCCGGAGTTGCGCGCGCAGCCCACGCAGAAGCGCATCCGGGTCTTCGCCGGCGACGTCCTCGTGGCGGACACGACCCGCGCGATGCTCGTCTGGGAACCGCGGCGGATCGTCGCCCAGTACGCCGTGCCGCTCGCCGACCTGCGCGTTCCGTACGAGAGCTTCGTCGGCGGCACCCCTGAGGAGATGGCGTCGGTCCGGATGGGCGACGGGCCGCCAGTGCTGCAGCCGGGCAACTTCCGGCTGCACACGACGCCCGGCGCGGAGCTGACCATCGGCACAGCGGCCGGCGCCGGTTTCCGCCCGAACGAGCCGCAGTTGGCCGACTACGCCGTCCTCGACTGGAACGCCTTCGACGCGTGGCTCGAGGAGGACGACCGGCTGTTCGCGCATCCGCGCGACCCGTTCCACCGCGTCGACGTGCGCCGGAGCTCGCGCTCGGTCAGGATCAGCGCGGACGGGGCGGTCCTGGCCGAGAGCAGCACCCCGACGCTGTTGTTCGAGACGGGGCTGCCGACGCGCTACTACTTCCGACGGGAGGACGTCGCCGCGGACCTCGTCCCGACCGGGACGACCACGGCCTGCGCCTACAAGGGCGAGGCGTCCTACTACTCCGTGGGCTCGCTGACCGACATCGCCTGGACGTACGAGAAGCCGCTCTGGGACTGCCCGGGGATCGAGGGTCTCGTCGCGTTCTTCACCGAACGGCAGGTCGACGTCGACCTGGACGGGGTGCGGCTCGAGCGGCCGGTCACACCCTGGTCGTAACCGTCAGATGCCGTACTCGCGCCATCGTCGCTCGACCGTCGCCACCGTCGCGTCGTCAAGCACGCATTCGGCCGGCCAACCACCCGCGCGCCGGTAGCCCTCGGTCGGCAGCTTGCGGGTGGCGTCGATGCCGAGCTTGCCGCCGTAGAACTGTTCGTAGGCCGCGTGATCGAGATGGTCGACCGGTCCGACCGAGTGCAGTGCGTCGTGGGCGTAGTCGACGTTGCCGAACGCGCGCCACGCGACCTCGGCGTAGTCGTGGACGTCGCAGTCGGCGTCGACGACCACGATCAGCTTCGACAGCGACAGCAGCCCGGCGCCCCAGATCGCGTTCATGATCTTCTGCGCGTGCTTCGGGAACCGCTTGTCGATCGACACGATGCAACAATTGTGGAAGACCCCCGCCTCGGGCAGGTCGTAGTCGACGATCTCCGGCACCGTCATCTTGATCAGCGGCAGGAAGATCCGCTCGGTCGCCTTGCCCAGCGGCCCGTCCTCCTGGGGCGGGCGTCCGACGATGATCGACTGGTAGACCGGGTCCGTCCGCATCGTCAGCGTCTCGACCCGGACGTAGGGGAACGGTTCGACCGGTGTGTAGAAGCCGGTGTGATCGCCGAACGGCCCCTCCGGCAGCCGCTCACCCGGCTCGACCCAGCCCTCGAGGACGACCTGCGCCGCGGCCGGGACCTGCAACGGAACCGACACGCAGTCGACGAGGTCGACGCGGTCGCGCTGGATGAATCCGGCGAACAGGTACTCGTCGATATCGCCGGGCAATGGCGCCGACGCCGCGTAGGTGACGGCGGGCGGGCAGCCGAACGCGATCGCCACGGGCAACCGCTCGCCGCGCCGCTCGGCGATGGCGGCGTGAGATGTGGAGTCCTTGTGGATCTGCCAGTGCAGCGAGACGGTGCGCGGGTCCTGCAGCTGCAGCCGGTACATCCCGAGGTTGCGGGCGCCGGTTTCTGGGTGCTTGGTGTGCGTCAGCCCGAGATTGAGGAAGACGCCGCCGTCGTCCGGCCACGACTTCAGCCCGGGCAGCAGGTCGACGAGGTCGATGTCGTCACCGCGCACGATCACCTCTTGGCACGGTGCCGTTTTGACGCGCCGCGGCGGGACGGCCCGCAGCTGGGCGACCTTGCCGAACGCGTCCTTCAGGCCACCCAACCCGTGCGGCAGCTCAGGTTTGAGCAGTTCGCCGATGCGCTGCCCGATGTCGTCGAGGTCGCCGACCCCCAGAGCCTTCGCCATCCGCTGCTTGGTCCCGAAGGCGTTGATGAGCAACGGCATCCGCCCGCGCGTGGGGTTCTCGAAGAGCAGCGCGGGCCCTTGCTCGCGGACCACCCGCTGCACGATGCCGGTCACCTCGAGGTGCGGGTCGACCGGCACGCGAATCCGCGCCAGGTCGCCGGCCCGGTCGAGCGCGGCGATGAAATCCTGCAGATCGGCGAAGGCCACGCGCCCAGTATCTCTGCCGGAGGGCCGGTACCGTCGCCCGCATGGCGCAGGTGCTGCTCGTGGAGGACGACGCAGCGATCCGCACCGCCCTCACCCGATCGCTGCGCGACCAGGGGCACGTCGTGTCGGCGGTCGGCTCGGGCATCCCCGCGCTGTCGGCGGCGGTCGAGCAGAAACCCGACGTCGTCCTGCTCGACCTGGGCCTGCCCGACCTCGACGGCGCCGACGTGCTCTCGATGCTGCGGGCAGTCAGCGACGTGCCGGTGATCGTGGCGACCGCCCGCGACGACGAGGCGTCCATGGTCCGGCTGCTCGATCTCGGCGCCGACGATTACGTGATCAAGCCGTTCGCCGCCGCGCAGCTCAACGCGCGCATCCGGGCGGTGCTGCGCCGCACCGGCAAGACCGACGAGGACCCGGTCATCACCGTCGGTGGCCTGACGATCGACACGCGCAGCTACGAGGTGACCGTCGACGGTCGACCGGTCGAGCTCGCCCGCAAGGAGTTCGAGCTGCTGCTCGCCCTCGCCCGCCGGGCCGGCGAAGTGGTCAGCAAACGTGACCTGCTCAGCGAGGTGTGGCAGCTGGCCTGGGGCGGTTCCGACCGCACGGTCGACGTCCACCTGTCCTGGCTGCGTCGCAAGCTCGGCGAGACGGCGGCCGCGCCGCGTTACCTGCACAGCGTGCGCGGCATAGGCGTACGTCTCGTGGCGCCGTCATGAGACGTCGGATCATGGTGCTGGTCGTCGGGATGACGGCGCTGGTGCTGGTCGCGGTGGCGGTGCCGATCGCGATCCTGATCGGCAAGGAAGTGGTCGACCGCGGCAAGCGGGACACCGTGCAGCAGGCCAGTGTCGTCGGCAACTATCTGAGCGGCGGCGCCACCCGGGCGAAGGCCCAGATCGCGACCTACGTCGCCGAGCATTCCGAGGACGGCCGCCGGCCGATCTCGGTGCTCTGTGAGGACGGGACCCTGATCGGCACGCTGTCCGAGGCGGCCGGTGTCGGTGGCAATGTCCCGCAGTTCGACGGCCGCGGGCGCGGCGACGGCGGACCTGGGGTGGGCGATCCGGGCGGAGACGACGTGCCCCGGTTGAACGACGTGGCCAACGGCGTCGTGGCCGTGCTGCGCACCGGTCAGGGCGACCACGGCTACCTCGTGCGCGTGTATG